>DATHCE010000057.1:0-3348 GCA_035319685.1 Bryobacteraceae bacterium
TTTTCCGGCGTTACCCCGCGAATTTGCGGCCCCAGGACACTAGATAAAATCAAGGAAAGGTTTAACGCCTGGTCCAACTCGCCGTGATGAAGTCATGATTCATCCGCGCGATGTTTTCAAGCGCGATGCCTTTCGGGCACACCGCTTCGCATTCGCCGATGTTGGTGCAGTTGCCGAAACCCTCCCTCAGCATCTGCGAAACCATCCGCAGCGCCCGCGATTTCCGCTCGGGCTGGCCTTGCGGAAGCAGGCCGAGGTGGCTGATTTTCGCTCCCGTGAACAACGACGCCGAGGCATTCGGGCACGCGGCCACGCAGGCTCCGCAGCCGATGCACCCGGCCGCGTCCATGGCCAGGTCGGCGTCTTGTTTTCTCACCGGAATCGTATTTCCGTCGGTCGCGCTGCCGGCCGGAACGGAAATATAACCGCCCGCCGCGATGATGCGGTCGAACGCCGCCCGATCCACCATCAAATCGCGCAGCACCGGAAACGCGCGTGCGCGCCACGGCTCCAGGAACAACTCCTCGCCGTCCTGGAAATGCCGCAGCGTGAGCTGGCACACCGTGGTCTTGGGAACCGGCCCGTGCGCGACTCCGTTGATCATGAATCCGCACGATCCGCAGATTCCCTCGCGGCAGTCGTGCTCGAACGTGACCGGCTCTTCACCCTTCTCCATCAGCTCTTCGTTCAATACATCCAGCGCTTCGAGCATCGACATATCCGGATTCATGTTCGCCGATTCATAGCGAACCATTCGCCCGGCGCTCTTCAAATCCTTCTGCCGCCAGATGTGAAACACCAGCTTCATTTGTAGCTCCGTTGCGACGGATGAACGTACTCGAACGTCAGCGGCTCCTGATGGAGCCTCGGCGGCGAATCTTCGCCCGTGTATTCCCAGGCCGAGACGTAGCTGAACCGTTCGTCGTCGCGCAGCGCTTCGCCGTCCGGCGTCTGATGCTCTTCTCTAAAGTGACCGCCGCAGGATTCGTCGCGCTGGAGCGCATCGATGCACATCAGCTCGGCGAGCTCAAAGAAATCGGCGACTCGTCCCGCCTTCTCCAGCGACTGGTTGATCTCCTCGGCGCCGCCGAGCACCTTCACGTCGCGCCAATACTCGTCGCGCAGCTCGCGAATTTTCCCGATCGCGCTGGTGAGTCCCTCCGCCGTGCGCGACATCCCGCAGTAGTCCCAAACCAGCTTGCCCAATTCGCGATGGAACGAATCGACCGTGCGCGTCCCCTTCGCGTTCAGCAATCTTCGCGTCCGTTCGGCGACCGCCTCGTTCGCCGCGGCGAATTCGGGATGCGTCGCCTGCACTTTTTCGAACCTGTTGCTCGCCAGATAATCGCCGATGGTGTACGGAATAATGAAGTACCCGTCCGATAAACCCTGCATCAGCGCGCTAGCGCCCAGCCGGTTCGCCCCGTGATCGGAAAAATTCGCTTCGCCGATGACGAACAAACCCGGGATGGTCGACATCAGGTGATAATCCACCCACAGCCCGCCCATGGTGTAATGAATCGCGGGATAGATGCGCATGGGCACCTGGTACGGATCTTCATCCGTGATGCGTTCATACATTTCGAATAAATTTCCGTAGCGTTCTTCGATCTTGGCCCGCCCCAGCCGCTTGATGGCGTCGCTGAAATCGAGATAAACTCCCAATCCGTGCTCGCCGACGCCGCGCCCTTCATCGCACACCGCCTTGGCATTTCGCGACGCCACGTCGCGCGGAACCAGGTTGCCGAAACTCGGATAACGGCGCTCCAGATAGTAATCGCGCTCCGCCTCGGGGATCTCGTTGGGCGCGCGCTTGTCGCCTTTTCTCAACGGAACCCAGATGCGGCCGTCGTTGCGCAGCGATTCCGACATTAAAGTAAGTTTGGATTGATAATGGCCCGACACCGGAATGCAGGTCGGGTGAATCTGCGTGAAGCACGGGTTGGCAAACGCCGCGCCACGCTTGTAGGCGCGCCAGATCGCCGTGCAATTGGACCCCTTGGCGTTGGTCGAAAGATAGTAAACGTTGCCGTAGCCGCCGGTCCCGAGCACGACCGCATCCGCGATGTGGGAATCGATTGCGCCGGTCACCAGATTGCGCGTGATAATTCCGCGCGCGCGTCCGTCGATCACCACCAGGTCCAGCATCTCGTGCCGCGGAAACATGGTCACCCGTCCCGCGCCCACCTGCCGCTCCAGCGCCTGGTAGGCGCCTAATAAAAGCTGCTGCCCGGTCTGCCCGCGCGCATAAAACGTCCGCGATACCTGCGCGCCGCCGAAGCTGCGATTGGCGAGCGTCCCTCCGTATTCGCGCGCGAACGGAACGCCTTGCGCCACGCACTGGTCGATAATATTCACGCTGATCTGCGCGAGGCGATACACGTTGTATTCGCGCGCGCGAAAATCGCCGCCCTTCACCGTGTCGTAGAACAGCCGATACACGCTATCGCCGTCGTTCTGATAATTTTTCGCCGCGTTGATGCCGCCCTGCGCCGCAATCGAATGCGCCCGCCGCGGCGAATCCTGAAAGCAAAAACACTTGACGTTGTAGCCGAGCTCGCCCAGCGTCGCCGCGCCCGCGCCGCCGGCCAGTCCCGATCCCACCACGATAATTTCGTACTTGCGCTTGTTCGCCGGATTCACCAGCTTCATTTCGAAGCGCGTCTTGTCCCACGCCTCTTCAATCGGCCCGCTGGGAATTCTCGCTTCGAGGACCCCAATGCGCGCGGCGGTCTCCAATGCCGGATCTGTCAGTAGTTGCATTCGTTTTATATGACCTGAGGAATCAACCGCGTCAGCACCGCCACGGGAATGGAAACGAAGCCGAAGAATACCAACAGCGAAACCAGAGACGCGGCGCGTTGAATGCGCGGCGTGTGCCGCGGATGCGCGAACCCGAGCGATTGAAACATGCTCCACAATCCGTGCCGCAAATGCAGACACAACAGCCCCATCGCGAGAATGTAGAAAATCGCCACGATCGGCACGCGGAATCCGTTGATCACGTTCCCGTAGGCGTCCAGTTCCTGATACGGCGTCCCGCCGGCGCCGAAGGTGAACTGCATCAAATGATAGACCACGAACGCCGCCAGGATCGGCCCGCTCCAATACATCGTGCGCGACGCGTAACTCGATCCGGTCGGCTTGCTTTTCACGTATCCCATGGGCCGTGCCTCGCTCTTGATCACCGCCAGTTGCAGCGAGCTCCAGATGTGCAGAACCACCGATACCAGCAGCACGATCCGCACCGGCCACAACAATTCCGGCACGCTATGCAGAAACCGCGCATAGCCATTGAACTGTTCCGGTCCAAGAAAAATTTGAAGATTGCCGGCCAGATGCCCGAGG
>DATHCE010000058.1:0-2468 GCA_035319685.1 Bryobacteraceae bacterium
AGCCGAAAACTTCTACGCCGTCCATCGCGAGCGCCCGTTTTTCGCGTCGCTCGTGAAATTCATGACCGAAGCGCCGGTCGTCGTCCTGGTCCTCGAAGCCCCCGGCGCGATCGCAAAATGGCGCGATACGATGGGCGCGACCAACCCGGCCAACGCCGCCGAAGGCACCCTCCGCAAACGCTTCGCCCAATCGATCGAGCGCAACTGCGTGCACGGCTCCGATGCTCCCGAAACCGCCGCCGTCGAAATTCCGTTCTTCTTCAGCGCGTCTGAATTACTTTAATTAACGTCGATTTACGTTCATTTAACGGCTTAAATTAAGAGGAATTCTTGGAAGCCGGCTCGACCCGCAGTTTCATCCCCTCGATCCCCACCACTCTCACCTGGCGCCCCGCTTCGAGCGGCACCGGCGACACCGCATCCCAATACTCGCCATGCACGAACACCTTGCCCGATGGATCGAGCGTCGTTCGCGCTTCGCCGATTTCGTTCATCATCCCGCCATCCGACAACAGCGCCTTGCTGGCCCGCGCCTTCACCACCAGCGAAACCAGAAACATCGTGATGAGTGCGAACGGAATCGCCACCGACAGCGCTGTCGACAAACGAATCCTCATCTCCGGCGGACCGTTCACCAGCAACAGCGCGCCCAGCACCACCGACACCGCTCCGCCGACCCCGAGCACTCCGTGCGAGGTGTACTTCGCTTCCAGAATAAACATCGCCGCCCCCAGCGCCAGCAGCGCCGCTCCCACCCAGTTGATCGACAGCACCGCCAGCCCTGACAACCCGAGCAGCGCCAGAATCCCTCCCGCCACTCCCGGAAAAATCAATCCCGGCGACGTGAACTCGACATAAATCCCCAGCGCCCCAAGCACCAGCAGAATGAACGCCACGTTCGGATCGGCCACCGCCGCGATGATTCGCTCCCGCATACTCGGCTGATAGTTTGTGACCGCCGCGCCCGCCGTATGCAGCACTTCTTTGCGTCCGTCGAATCGCGTAATCTCCCGCCCGTCGAGCGAATTCAACAGCGCCGCCTCATCCGGCTCGATCAGATCGATCAGATGGTCGCGCAGCGCCTCCACTTCGGTAAACGACGAGGCCTTGCGAATCGTCGTTTCGGCCAGTTCCACGTTGCGCCCGCGCTTCTCGACCATGCTGCGCAGCCAAGCCGCCGTGTCATTCTCCACCTTGTTGCGCATCACCGGGTCCATCTGCTCGCCCATCAGCACCGGCGACGAAGCCCCCGTATTGGTCCCCGACGCCATCGCGGCAACATCGGAGGAAACCAGGATGAAAAACCCTGCCGATGCCGCGCGCGCGCCGCTGGGACCGACGTAGGCGATCACCGGCACGCGCGACGCCACGATCTTCGACGTAATGTCGCGCGTTGCGTCCAGCAACCCGCCCGGCGTATTCAACCGGAGCAACACGGCCGCGGCATTCTCCACGCCCGCGCGATTGATCGCGTTTCCGATCTCTTCCGCCGTGATCGGATGAATCACACTATCGACATCGACCGCGATTACCTTGGGCGCGGCATCGAGCACGCCCGCGAACATCGCCAAACACAGCGCAACAGTACGCACGGGATTCACCCCGTATTCAGGATAGTCCTCCGTGCCGTCCGTTGGATCGAGCCGCGTCCTCTGCGGCATCTTTGAGCGCTTCCGATCACCAGAAAAGCCCGCCCGATCCACTACCCTAAGATCATAAGTGCCCTTCGATAAAATCCTGGTCCGCGCGACCAACTGGGTCGGCGACGCCGTCATGTCCCTCCCCGCCCTTCGCGCCCTTCGCGACCGCTTTCCTCGCTCCGAAATTTCCATCCTCGCCAAGCCCTGGGTCGCCGATCTCTATCGCCGCGAGCCCGTCTGCGATCGCCTCATCCCTTACACTGCAACCACCCTCGCTTCGAAATATCGCGCCGCCTCCGAGCTTCGCGCGCATCGCTTTGACACGGCAATCCTGCTGCAGAACGCCTTCGAGGCCGCCGCCATTGCGTTCGCCGCGCGCATCCCCAACCGCATCGGCTACGCCCGCGACGCCCGATCGCCTCTGCTCACCCAAGCGATCCCCGTTCCTCGCCCCAACGACATCCCCCGTCACCAGCGTTTTTATTACCTCGAACTCCTCCGCCGCGCCGCCATTCTCGAAAAAATGCCCGCGAACGATTTCATCCGGCTCGAAAGCGCGACCCAGGCCCGCACCGCGGGCGCCGAAAAATTCCGCAGCCTCGGCCTCGGTGACGTCGTGATCGGCATCAGTCCCGGCGCGGCTTACGGCAACGCCAAGCGCTGGCTCCCCGATCGTTTCGCCGAAGCCGCAAATCGCATAGCAACCCAAATCCACGCGTCCGTCGCCGTCTTCGGATCGCCATCCGAGCGCGACCTCTGCGCCTCCGTCGCCGCGGCGATCGCAGCCCCCGCCAGGAACTTCGCCGGCGAAACCTCGCTCGCCGAATT
>DATHCE010000059.1:0-18122 GCA_035319685.1 Bryobacteraceae bacterium
CAGATCCTTCAATACCGCCGTGACGCGCGCGTCTCCGCTGCCGGAGAGCAGCGCCGCGGCGAATGCCTCCACCTCCGAACTCCGCATCCGGAATCGATGCTCGGCGATTCCGCCCGTGATGGTCGGCGATCCCTCGGCGACGTAAAGACGGGGCGGTTTGGCATTCGGATCCGCCGCCGCAGCCCGCCGGCGCGCCGAATAATCGCGCGCATAGCGCAGGCCGCCGGGCATCCCCGAGCACAGAAAATCGCCGTCGAGCGAAACGATCACGTCCGCCTGATCGAACTTATAAATCGTGTTCAGCGATTTGCCGAACGCAACCATCGATCCGGCGCGCGCCGAATGCCGCCCGCACGGGTCATACTGAACCCATTTCGCCTGCGGAAACGCGGCCAGGAATTCGCGGAGCTGGCCGGCGAGCGTCGGAGAGCCGACCGTCCCGGTCAGAATCCGAATTCCCGAGCCGCGCGATGGCCCTGCGCCGTTGCGCACGTCAGTCAGCGCCGCGAGGAAACCTCCCCAACTGTTGATGTAGCCGTTTCTGGTGACCGTCTGGGAACGATCCGGGTCCCACAGCGTCAGCACGCTCGCCTGCAGGAACGCGTCGGTCGTCCCGAGGCTCGCCGGATGCTTTTCATTGCCCTCGATCTTGGTCGGCCGGCCCTCGTGACTCTCCACCAGCAGGCCGGTCGCAATTCCGCGATCGGTCATTGCGGTCGCATAAAAAAGCTGCTTCCCGGGGACGATCTCCTCCGGCTGACGGATATAAGGAACAATGGTTTCCTTGGGCTGCACCGTGCAGGCCGAGGCGCCGGCCAGTGCGACCGATGCTCCCATCAGCGTCAGGAAGCGGCGCCGCGATTGCGGATCTTTCCAATCCGGCGCGCGATGGGGAAATTCGTCGTCGACGAACGCGCGAAATTCCTGAGTATCGGCCAGTTCTTCGAAGCTCCGCCAATATTTCATTCCATTCACCGGTGACACGTCACGCAATCCGTCAGGCTCTGGATCTTGTACTCGGCGACCAGCTTGGGCCCGATTACGTCCTGATCCGGCGCCGGCGTCTCGTACGCCATGTTGAACTCCTCCGCCTTCGGCCGTACATACTGCTCCGGATTCCGGTGGCAGTTCACACACCACCGCATATACAGCTCGGCGACGCTCCAGGTCAACGGCATCTGATCCACCCGGCCGTGGCAGGTGGAACAGCCGATGCCCTTATTCACGTGAATACTGTGATTGAAGTAAACGAAATCGGGTAAATCGTGTACGCGCGTCCACCCGATCGGTTTGCCGGAGCGATAACTTTCGCGGACGGGTTCGAGAAGGTCGGCATTGGTCCAAAGCTGCGCATGGCAGCTCATGCAGGTTTCTGTCGGCGGAAGACCGGCGAAATCCGACGTTTCGACAGAAGTGTGGCAATAACGGCAATCGAGCCCGTCATCTCCGACATGATGCTTGTGGCTGAAGGGAACCGGCTGCTCGCGGGCGACTTCGGCGCGGGTCACATACGAGCTCGCGTTCAGCTCGTAAGCGGTCCAGATGATCCCGCCCACCAGTAGAGCACCACCCGCGATACTGACCTTCGCGATGCTGTTTGCGCTGCGATGAAAGATTTGCGCCATTGGCAAAATCCTTCGACTTCCGGCCACCCGATGCCCGTCGCGTGGCGATAACAGACTCTAAGATTATCCCCGGATCAGGTCCGGATCATATACAGTCGCAATAGTATTTCTTGTCAAACCGCAAAACTGCACAGCCTTCCACACAGAGACCGAAAAATTTCCAGGCCTGCGCGAAGTTGCCTTAGCCAGATTACGGCGAACCGCTGAGCGCGTCAAGATGGTAAATACGGAGAATCGGATTCGAAGATTGAAGTTGGTAATAATAATGAAGAGCGGGCAAGTGAGGAGATGAAAGGGTGAAATATTTTTTCGAACGCGGCCATCCGCCCTTCACCAAGGTCCTGCTCATCGAAAGCGGCTCCCGGCGCCTGTTCGACGGCCTGATTCCGGGCCTGCTGGCGATGTACGGCGAGCAGCTTCAGATCGATCTGGTCACTTGTTTTGCCGGCGTTCCCGAGGGATTTAAAGGCGAGGTTTTTCGCGTCACCGATTACACCGGACGCGCCGGCCGCAAGAGATTGTATGCCGAGTTGGCAGCTAGGAATTATCCGATAGCCGGCATTATCTGCTCCGGCGAGGCGATCATGACCAAATGGAAATGGGCGCTTGCCGGGCGTCTCCGCGCGAAATTCTTCGTCCTCAATGAAAACGCCGATTATTTCTGGTTCG
Source organism: Bryobacteraceae bacterium (assembly GCA_035319685.1). GTDB lineage: Bacteria > Acidobacteriota > Terriglobia > Bryobacterales > Bryobacteraceae > Palsa-187. The sequence continues at coordinate 2,295 of DATHCE010000059.1, forward strand.
ATTGGTCGCACTGGCGAATCATGTCGCACTTCGTGTTATATCGCGCAGGCCTCACCGGTTCCGCCGCAATTCCCACCATCGCGCGGCTGCTGTTTTTTCCTGTGTCGCTCGGCTACCTGTTGCTGTACGCTGGAGCCGTTCATCTACGAAGAAGGTTGAGGCTCTTATGAAAGCCGTTTCCATCGAACAAACCGGCGGACCCGAGGTCTTGAAATACGGAGACGTGCCCACGCCGCAGCTGGCCGCCGGACAGGCGCTCGTCAAAATCGCCGCGGCGGGCGTGAACTTTATCGACACTTATCACCGCAGCGGGTTGTACAAGATTCCGCTTCCGGCGATTCCCGGATCGGAGGGCGCCGGCACTGTCGAATCGATCGGCGAAGGAGTCGCAGGCGTGAAACCCGGCGATCGCGTCGCGTGGGCGATGGCGCGCGGCGCCTACGCGGAGTACGCCGCCGTTCCCGCTAGCGTCCTGGTCCGTATTCCCGATGGTCTCGATTTCACCCAAGCCGCCGCGGCGATGCTGCAAGGCATGACCGCGCATTATCTGACCCATTCGACGTTTGCCTTAAAGAAAGGCCAGACCGCGTTGATCCACGCGGCTGCGGGAGGCACTGGCGGATTGATGGTGCAGATGGCGAAGATGCTCGGTGCTCGCGTCATCGGAACCGCGGGGTCGCCCGAAAAGGCGAGCCTCGCTCGCCAGGATGGAGCCGATGAAGTGATCCTCTATCGCGAGCACGATTTCGCCGAAGAGACGAAACGGATTACCAACGGCGCCGGCGTCGAAGTCGTATATGATTCGGTCGGTGCGGCGACCTTCTCTAAGAGTCTCGATTGCCTGAAACGGCGCGGAATGATGGTCGCGTTCGGAAACGCGAGCGGCCCGGTGCCGCCCGTCGAGCCGCTGACTTTAAGTCAAAAAGGATCGCTCTTTCTGACCCGGCCGAGCCTGCAACATTACGTCGCGACCCGGGAAGAGCTCGATTGGCGAGCGGGCGACGTATTGCGCTGGATACTGGAGAAGAAACTGACCCTTCGAATTGGCCACGTCTACGGATTGTCCGAGGCCGCCCAAGCGCAGCGCGATCTGGAAGGACGCAAGACCGTCGGCAAACTTATTCTGATTCCTGGAGAGTGACGATCGCCTGCGCTTCGGCCGATTTTCCTTCGCCCACTGGCCCGACCCGCTCCGCCGTTTTGAATTTCACCGACACGCGATCGAGATCGAGCGTCAGCGTGCGCGCAATCGATTCGCGAATCGCCTGCCGGTAGTCTTTCAGTTTTGGCCGCTCCAGAATCACCGTCGTATCGACGTTTGCGATCTCAAATCCGTGAGCACGCACCAGCTTGGCGGCGTGCTTGAGGAACTGAGCGCTCGGGGCGCCTTTCCATTGCGGATCGGTATCCGGAAAATGCATGCCGATATCGCCCAGCGCGGCCGCGCCGAGCAGAGCATCCGTGATCGCGTGTAACAAAATATCGGCGTCCGAGTGGCCTTCGAGGCCGAACTCGGCCGGGATCGTCACCCCGCCCAGAATCATCGCGCGCCCCGCCGCGATGCGGTGTACATCCCAACCCAATCCGGTGCGGATCACGACGCGGTCTGCCCTGCGATCTCTTCGGCCAGGAACAATCGCGCCAGGTCCATGTCGGAAGGCTTGGTGATCTTGATGTTCCGATCGGTGCCTTGCACCACGGTCACTTCCACTTGTTCCAGTCGCTCCACTAGGCTCGATTCGTCGGTGCCGAGAAAGCTGTCCTGCCGCGCCATTGCGAAAGCGTTTTTCAGCAGGCCGAAACGAAAAACCTGCGGCGTCTGCGCCAGAACCAAATGTTCGCGCGGAAGTGTCGCGCGGATTCGATTCTTATGAACGCGCTTCACCGTATCCACCGGCACGATGCCGACGATCGCCGCTCCGGTGTGCGCCGCTTCGGCAATCACCCGTTCCACCAGTTCCGGTTCGATGAACGGACGAACGGCGTCATGCACGGCCACCAGTTCGGTATCCGGCTCCAGCGTCGCCAGCGCATTCTCCACGGATTGCTGCCGGCTATCGCCGCCCTCGACCACGCGCACCGGCTTGGCCGGATGCTCCTGATGAATCAGCCCGCGCGCCCAATCGAGATCCTCGGCGCGCAGCGCGACCACGATTTCCTTGACGGACGGGCAGTTCAGAAATTTGCGGATGGTGTGAATCAGAATCGGCGCGCCTTCGAGCAGCATGAACTGCTTTCGGCTCACGCCCGATTTTTCACGGCCCATTCGCGTGCCGAGTCCGGCGGCCGGCAAAATGACGGAAACTTTCATGGAGGCGATTAACGATTGTATCCGAACTCGAGCGATTCGCAAGTCTCCGGCGCGACGCCTACGAACTCGCCCCCGCGGCCGGCGCGTGCTCGCGCACCGGCGCGCGTTCCTTCTCGTGAACCAGGTGCGTGCGCTCGTCGAACCGGCCGAAAATCATTTTGCCGGCCGTGGTCTGCAACACGCTGGTGACCGCGATGTCGATGGTCTTCGAGATCATCTTGCGTGCATTATCGACCACCACCATGGTTCCGTCGTCCAGATACGCGACACCCTGGTTGTATTCTTTGCCCTCTTTCAAGATGAACACTCGCATGGTCTCGCCGGGAAGCACCACGGGTTTCAGCGCGTTCGCTAGCTCATTGATATTCAGCACCTCGACGCCGTGAAGCTGCGCGACCTTATTCAGATTGAAATCATTGGTGACGATTTTGCAGTCGTAGACCTTCGCCAGCTCGATCAATTTCATGTCGACCTCGCGGACATTCGGAAAATCATCCTCGAGAATCTGAATATTGAGTTGTGGCATTTTCTGAATTCTTTGTAAAATATCCAAGCCGCGCCGGCCTCGATTCCGCTTCATCGAATCTGAGGAATCGGCCACCAATTGCAGCTCGCGCAGCACAAACTGCGGAATCACCAGCGTGCCGTCGACGAATCCCGTCTCGACAATATCGGCGATACGTCCATCAATTATGACGCTTGTGTCCAGAATCTTGAAGGTATTTTTAGATATTTTTTCGCCGCCGAATAAACCGCCGAGCGCCGCCAGGTTCAGCATGTCGCCCTTCGCCGCGCCCACCATCATCCCGCAATAACTCATTAAGGAAAGAACCGTGATCTGAAGGAAGTGGACCAGGCGATAATCCGGAAACGCCAGCGAGAGAACCAGGGAAATCAGGTACGCTCCGACAATGCCGAGAACGCTGCCGAAAGCCGCCCCGATCAGGCGCTTCAGGCTGACTTGCTTTATCCGGATTTCGAAGATCACCACACCGAGCCCGGCCAGCGCTCCCAGTGCCGCGGCCACGCGTTCATCCAAATCAAACGGGCGAAGGAAAAAGGCCGACAGAGCAAAGACGGCGATAAATAAAATGCGGATGACCAGCAGATCGTTCAAGATAAATCCCCTCTCCGGTCCGATCGTCTGAACCCTCAGACGAAGAACTCCAACAAGAATACTCCTGCCCCGAGTGATTCTTAGCGGCTTAGTATAGCACCCTTGTCAATGAAATTCCGGCAATAGTTGCCATGGGCGCGACGGAGTGAATCGTGCGGGCGAGGGACGGGATGAGGGATCGGGCGAGGTTAGAGCGCTTTGGCGAGTTCTTCGGCAAAGGCGCTATTGGGGTTGCCCGCGCCGGGTTTCTTGCCGCTCTTCTTGCCGCGCCGCGGCGGACGCTGATCGCCCCCGGCAGGCAACGCGTGACCGGCGGGACCGTGACCGCTGCCCGCAACCGGCGGGTTGGCGGAAATGCCCGGACCGCCCGGTCGCACATGTCCTCTCGGCTTGGGCGGCTGAGCCGGATTGGCTCGCAGTAAACGGTCCTCCAGCGGAGCCCGATCGAACCGCCGGATGATCGCGTTCATTTCTTCCGCGTTCGGCGATTCAATAAATGCGAAACCCTTCGACTCCTGCGTTTCCGGATTACGGATCACTTTAATCGCGTCCGCGACCAGACTCTCGGCCGTCAGCCAAGCCCTGATGTCGTCCGCAGTCACCCAAGCGGGCAAATTGCCCAGAAAGACGGTGAAGCTCATTCAGAGATTATCTTCAACTCCATAAGGGGGGATTGCTTCGTGGAGCGAATCCATGAGAAGCATCCTTATCCTACCACAGTCCAAACAATCGGTAAACAGGAAATCCTCCAAATAGATAGTTTTTGCGCGGTTCGGTACACTTTTTGGCGGATCAGGCAGGACGTGATCCGACTTTTGGCTGGGCCCGGCCCCTACCCTGCCTTAGTGCCGCTGCCCGACGGTGCCGATCCCGGCGATCTGAAGGCCCCGGCGAAAGAATCTCGTCGATGCCCTTGGCGATACCCTGGCGCGTTCGCCCGGCGGGCACGTCAGGCTGAATCCCAATGCCTTCGAATTGCGATCCGTCCTGATTCAGGACCTCCATGCCCGTGAAGGTCATCGAAAAACCCGCCGGCTGGCAATTGACGTTGATGTTCCCGTCCCGAAGCTCCCGCCCGAGCAGGGCGGACGTCCGAAACGGATGTTGCGAAAGATCAACCTGGGGGAATCGCTCCGAGGCTTCCGGATTCGAAGAAGATTGGTCTGCGCGGCGAGAGGAAGCGTGGCGAATAAAAATCGCAGTCCACCGGATTCGATTCATAAAATCGACCTCGGTCACTCGAATTGTAAAACTAAATCACTCGAATTGACCGCACTTTACGTTTCCACTCGACCCGGGCCGAAAGCTTCGCCTGTTTAGAATCGTCCCGCCATGCGCTTCGTTCTACGCTCGCTTCTCAGAAACCCCGGATTCGCCCTGCTGGCGGTACTATCGCTCGCGGCGGGGATCGGATTAACCGCCGCGCTTTTGAGTGTCGCCGAGGCGATCCTGTTGCGCCCGCTTCCAGTCGCACGCCCCGGCGAAATCGCCCGAATCTTCAGCGTTTCTCAAGGCCAGCCGCTGGGATTTGTCTCTTATCCCGACTTCGAGGATTTCGCGCGCGCGCGGTCAGTCTCGGGCGCGATCGCTCAGACCCAGGTGCTGGTCGCCGTCGGCGATCCGCCGCGGGTCTCATCCCGCGTCTTATTGGGCCTGGCGGTTACCGCCAATTACTTCGACGTGCTGGGCGTTCCCGCGGCCATCGGACGGACGTTCCGGCCGGGCGAATCGCGCGATGCGGTGGTCGTCGTTGCGCATTCGTTCTGGCAATCGCAATTCGGGGCCGACCGGACAATCATCGGCAGGGTGATCCAGATGGGCGGCGCGGCATTTCAGGTGATCGGCGTTGCGCCGGAAAATTTCGGCCTTGACCGATTCTCCCATGAGCAGTTCTACGTGCCGATGGGCGCCTACCAATCCGGCCTCCTGCCCTCGGCCGGGCATCCGCTGGAGGATCGGTCGAGACGATTCCTCACCGTCTACGTGAGAGCGCAACCAGGCGCGCGGGCGGAGATTCCCGCCATCGCCTCGCGCCTGGAGCGCGAATATCCGGAATCGAATCGTGGGCGGCGCGCCATTGTGCTCAGCGAGTTCGAGGCGCGGATGCGCGGCGATCGAACCATGCCGGCGTTGACCGGATTGCTCGCCGCCGTCGCGGCGTTGATCGCATTGATTGCCTGCGCGAATCTCGCGGGTTTATTGATGTTGCGAAACGAAGCCCGATCGCGCGAGATCGCCATCAAGATTGCCGTCGGCGCGACGCGCCTCCGGCTGTTTCGCGAAAGATTGATGGAAAGCGCACTGCTGGCGGCCGTCGGCGCCTCGCTGGGCGCGGCCATCGCATGGACGGCGGCGCAGTTGCTCGCGTCCTTCGCGACCCTGCCCACCGATATGCCGTTTTCGATCGCGCCAAGGATTGACGCGCGGGTGGTGATGCTGCTCGCCCTAGCGACGGCGGCGATCGGCGCGTGCGCACCGTCCATTAAGCCGCGAAATTCCAGCCGATGGCGCAGTGCGGTGGTGGCGACGGAGATCGCGATGGCCACGGCGATGACGGTCATCGGAGGCATGCTGCTGGAAAGTATTGTCGCGGCGGGCCGCATCGATCTGGGCTATCGAACCGGCCACGTTCTGGTGATGGCGCTCGATCCGGCGCAAGTCCGGTACCCGGAAATCAAAACGCGTGCGCTTTACGATCAACTGCTCCAGCGGATTCCGCAATTGCCGGGCGTCAGGGCGGCCGCATTGGCGCAATCGATTCCGCTCGGATATACCGGAGCGCAGCGCCAGATCGAAATCGAAGGCGAGGAAGCGGCCCGCGATCGGGACCGGCTGAGCTGTTGGATGAACCTCGCCACGTCCGGATATTTCGAATTGCTGCGGATGCCGGTGATCGCCGGCCGCGCCTTCGACGATCGAGACACGGCGCAAAGCCCGCCCGTGGCGATCGTGAACCAGGCGCTGGCGAGACTTTTCCCCGGGCCCGCGATCGGCCGGCGAATGCGCATCAACGGACGCAGCGTCGAAGTGGTCGGCATCGTTCGCACCGCGAAGTATTTCACCGTCGGCGAATCGCCCAAGCCGTATTTCTATCTGCCGTATTCGCAGAATTACGCCTCTCGAATGGTGCTGCATGTGGAAACCATCGGGAGTCCGTCGAAGGCAGCACCGGCGGTAATCGCGGCGATTCGCTCGCTCGATGCATCGCAGCCGGTAAGCGAAATTCGCGCGCTGGACGATTATTTTTCGAAAGGCGCGATGTTCACCGCGAGACTCGGCGTGCGGGTGATGAGCGTCGTGTCTTTGTGCGCATTGCTGCTCGCGATGGCGGGCCTCTACGGCGTCGTTTCGCAAATGGTGGCCCGCCGGAAGCGTGAAATCGGCATCAGGATGGCGCTCGGCGCGCGGCCGGGGCGCGTGGTCGCGCTGGTGGCCGGGCATGCTGCGAAGCTAGCCGCCATCGGCATCGCCACCGGATTCGCCGCGGCGCGGCTGGCATCGCGATTCGTCCCCGGTCGGATGAAACCGTCGGTCTTGCTGGCGACCGCGATCCTGATTCTGGCCGCGACCATCGTGGCGTGCCTGATTCCGGCGCGCCGCGCGTGCTCCATCGACCCCTCGGTCGCGCTTCGCGAACAGTAAAAAAAGTCCCCGGTTTTCCTTTCTTTAGAGCTTTCACGCGGACGCTCAGTTCGTATTCTCCCGGTACCTTTCAGACAAAGCCAGCCAAGAAAGGGGATACGTCACATGGGAGACCCGATCGTGATTTTTCCGCCCGACAACTAAACCGGAACATCGGAGCGCTGCGACCCAGCGCTCCGACACCCTCAATTAGATCAGAGAAAGGAGATCGGAATCAGAATGCTGCACTCGGGAGAGAAGCACATGAACGCTTCAACCATCACGACTAGCCGCGACGCGACCTATTACATGGTGAAGCACGCGCTCATGCACGCCAGGAGCTTTACGTGGACCCGCAGGTCGAACAATTTCAGTCTGGCGATTCAGCCCGGCGTAACGATCAGCGTGTTCGACTCGCGTTATCGCCACCGCGACGGGCGCACGGTGCACAGCCACGACTCCGACTTCCACTCGCGAATCGTGGCGGGCGTCATGCGGAACACGAGGTATAGGGAGGCCCCGAGCGACGCCGAGGGAGCCGTGGCGTGCAGGCACCTGCGAATCGACACCATGCGCGCGGCGGTGGCCGATGCCCCCGACCGGATGTTCCTACTGGCAGGACCTGAGGAGGTCTATACCGCCGGAGACGAGTACGACATGCTCGCGCCCGAGATGCATCGGGCCGCGCCGGACGATGGAACTGTCACCATCCGGATCAAGCGCTATGTTTCTCAAAAATCCGGCGTACACGTGTGCTGGCTGCCGGGTGACGGGCCCGAGGGTCCGCTGAAGGTAGAGGGAAATCTCCGAAGCGTCAACTATCTCGTGGCGCAGCCCCCCACCCCCGCGGAGCTCGACGATGCCGTCGGCAACGCCTTGCAGAATTGGTTTTGAGCGAGCTCACCCGTTGCGGGAACGGCCGAAAAAGCGGCGCGCGTCGACGATCAGGTTTCTTCCCGCCTCATCGCGAAGCAGGCAGGTTCCCATATATTGCTGGCGGGATCGGCTCGCCGCCAGATCGTGATAGACGAAGGCGCCCTTTACGAAAAAATGCACCACGACTGCGCGGCGTGAATGGCGGAGATCCCGGCGCTCCGATCCGCCGTGAATCAAATTGGCGTGCCAGAGCAGCACGTCGCCCTTGCGCGCGTGGAAATACTGCGGCTCCAGTTTGTTCCTTTCAAGCAATTGCCGAATGAACGGCTCATATTTCGCCTGATACGCCGCATAGCCTTCGCGTTTGTAGTCGGATTCGGATATGTCGACGTCCTTGCTGAAAACGTACGGCAGACGATGGCTGCCGGGATAATAGACCAGCGGCCCGCTATCGGGATGAATATCCTCGAAGGCGATCCACGCGGCGGTCAGATAGCCGAGCGGATACGTCGTCATGTGAATGGAGTCGGAATGCTCGGGTTGTTGGGAGCCCTTATGGGACGCGATGGTCTGCAACACTCTCGGTTCCCGCTCCATCAACATACGGATCGCGGAAAGCAATCCGGGATGTTTCAGGATTTCGCAAAACGCTCCGGCGCGTTTGTGCGGATTGAGAAAACGGCCGGGGAAAGGATCGGCATCGCCGGCGGGATCTGCGGGAAGCTGGATTTTGCCGGCGCGAACGGCTCGTTCATAAGAAGTCCAGACGCGATCGAGCGTCCCGGCGTCGATCAAACCCCGAATAATAATGTAACCGTCGGTCGACCATTTTCGGCACTGCGCTGCCTCGCCGCCGCTTAGCTCGCCCGCAGACTCTTTGCGATCAATCTCTTCCATGGCATTCGGACGATCGAGCCAGGGATAGGGACCGGAATAGGGGAAATGCTCGGCGCGATATGAAGCGAGACCCGATAGATCGAGTTTGCGCTCGGCGAAGCTCACCCCACGATTGTAGTACTACCTAGCTCAAAAAACGTTACTGGTATAAGTCGGTAAATTCTGGTACTATGCTCGCTAGACAGCGAAACCGCAAATGGCAACCCTCCCCCGGTGCCTTTGCCTGGTCCTCACGCTGTGGATGGCCGTCTCTCGCCCGTCGGCGGCCACCGGGTCTGGACGATCGAGTCCAAGTCTTTGGTGGGGCACTCAGGAAGAAAAACAAATTCGCCAGATAGCCCTGAGATTTCGGGGACTGGGGGACTTTGCGTCCGCGGAGAGAAGTTATCAGCTGGGCCTAAACAAGGCCCTCAAAGTTCGGGACCGGTTGGCGGCGATCCGGTATCTGATGGGCGTGGGAGCTTGCCAGGTACTGGAATATCGATATCGCGAGGCGTTTGAATCGCTGTGGCAGGCGAAGAAAATGGCTGCGGCAGCCCATAGCGATTTGGAACTGGGCGCGATAAATTTTAATCTCTCGACTCTGTATTTACAGGTTCGCGACGTGGGCTCGGCGCTTCACGCGGCGGAAGAGGGGCTTACGAGCACCCGTTCCCTGAGCCATCCTTATTATGAATCGCAGCTCTTATTAATGCTTGGCCAGATCCACACAGCGTTACAAGACGGCCAGGCCGAGAAATTGTTTGCGGAGGCGATCGAAGCCGAGCGCGCACAGGGCGATCTCGCGCTGGAGGCGAGGGGTTGGGACCTGTTGGGAGATGTGTGGCTCGATCACGGTCAGTTGGAGGACGCAGAGCGGGCGCTCGACGAGGCGTTCCGGCTGCGGCTGTACGCCGATCGGCTGGATCTTCCCTTATCCTATGGGCGGCTGGGAGCGCTGAAACTAGCGCAAGGGGATCTCAAGAGCGCGGATCGATTCACCGGACTCGCAATCCGGGCGCACGGCGGGGCGCCGCAGTTTCTTCTCGAGCATCAGCGTAGCCAGATACGGCTTGCGAGGGGAGATTCCGCGGGTGCGCTCGAGGATTTTAGCGCCGCCATCGATCTGGCAGAACCATGGTGGCACGAGGTGCTTCCGGCCGAGTCGGCGCTGGCGGAAGCGAACGTGGATCTCGAGCGTCGCGTATTCGATTCATTCGTCGAAACTGCGGCGAAGGAAGCTCTGAGAACCGGCAGTTCGCGCTGGAGCGTTGAATCCTTTCAGGCGGTGGAGCTGAATCGCGCAGCGAGCCTGCGGGAGAGCTTGGGCTTGGCGGAAGCGTGGCGGAAGGGAATGCCCCTCCAGTATTGGGCAGTGCTGGCTGAATTGCGTGCGGAAGAGAGCCGGATGATGCAATCCGGCATGAAGAAGAATGCGCACGCCGACGCTCTCAGGCTGACGCTCACGGAAATGGAAGCCAGGGCGGGAACCGTACTGGGGAATATTTCTCGAGAGAACTTTCGTTCCCAGAGTTCACTTATACATTTTCAAGAAGGACTAGGTGACTCAGAACTATTCCTCAGTTACTTTCTGGGGGAAGATGAATCCTTTGTGTGGGCGATCACGCGGAAGTCGGTGAGTCTTCACCGGTTGCCGGCCGCCGGGCGAATCCGGACGGACGTGAGCGCCTTCCGGGACGCGATTCGCCAGGGGCGGGGTGATACCGAGCGCCTCGGTACGAAGTTGTACGGCGAATTGATAGGCAATCTCGGCAGGCGCGAGGTGGAAAAACCGCAGTGGCTGCTCTCGTTGGGAGACACGCTGCTGGATCTGCCGTTCGCTGCGCTCAAAGCCAACAAGAGAGCCAAATATTTGATAGAACAGCATTCTCTGCAAATCGTGCCGGGCGCCATGCTGCTGAGCGGCAGCCGCGGCACTCAGCATCGAAGCGGTTGGATGCTGGCGGTGGGAGATCCAATTTACAACACGGCGGATCCGCGCCGGCGCAACGGCGGGCTCACTCCATTCCGGGGATGGATGGCGCAAGCGGAGCCGGCAAACCAGCTCGCCCGTCTGGTGGCGAGCGGGGCCGAGGTCGAATCGAGCATGCGGAGTTGGCAGCCGGACGCCGCAACGCAGCCTGAAAGAAAGGGGACGCTGCTTGAAGGAGAGCACGCTCGCCGCGATCCATTCCGGCGTGCGCTTGACCAGCGGCCTTCCATCATTCACCTGGCAACCCACGTGATTCTGCCGCCTGCGCGGCCCAGCGAAGCGATGATCGCGTTCGGGCTGAACGGCCGGGGCCAACCGGAGCTTTTGAGCACGTCTAAAGTGGCCATGCTGCGCGTACCGGGCGCGGTGGTCGTCATGACAGGCTGCGACAGCGGATCAGGGGAAATCCGGGCGGGAGCGGGCCTGTTCGGGCTGACGCGCGCCTGGGAAATGGCCGGGGCGAGCGGCGTGGTTGCCACGCGCTGGCCCGTCCGCGACTCGAAGGGCGAGATTTTTGAGAGCTTCTACCGGCATCTGCGGATCGAGTCGACCGCAGAGGCATTGCGTAGCAGTCAGATAGAGATGATCCACTCCGGCTCCTGGCGAGCGTTGCCGGCCTATTGGGCCTCCTATCAATTGACGGGAGGCGCACGGTGATCGATATGAATGAGGATACCGGCCGGCAACTGGACCCGGAATCGGTTGAAGTGGCATCCGAAGCGGCGAGCGAGGTCTACGCGGCTTGGGCCGATCTGGTGGAGCGCATCCGATCGGGCGAAACCGACGGGATGGAGCAGTTGTACGCGCTTTTCTCCAAGGGGATTCGCTTTTACTTGTGCCGCCAACTGGGGCCGCAGGAGCTGGACGATAAAGTTCACGATACATTCGTCGTGGTGGTCCAGGCGATCCGGCGAGGTGAACTGCGCGAACCGCAGCGCCTGATGGGATTTGTCCGAACGATTGTGCGACGGCAAGTCGCAGCGCATATCGATCGGATGGTGCACGACCGGAGGGAGCAAATCGATATGGATTCCACGCTTCGGATCGTCGATCCGACCGGAAATCCGGAGGAAACGGTGATCTTCCGGCAGCGAAACGAGTTGATCCGCCGGGTTATGGCGGAGCTCTCCGAGCGGGACCGGGAAATTCTGACCAGATTCTACCTTCGGGAGCAAGGGCAGGCGCAGATCTGTTCCGAAATGGATCTCACGGAAACTCAGTTTCGACTCTTAAAGTCGCGCGCGAAGGCGCGTTTTGGAGAACTCGGGAAAAAAAGATTGGCTCATCGAATTTTAGGTGGAATTTTCTTGAGAACTTCCGCTGGCATTTCCCACTAAGGAACTGTATACCAGTTCGGTACGATGTATGTTGGTACATCGCAAGTGGAGAAGCCTATCAAACTCCCGTCTGTGATCGCTCATCCGAGCGAAGAAGTACTGGAGGAGTACATTTTCCTCCGTTTGTCGGATAAAGACACGGCGACGGTGGAAGAGCATCTTCTTGTCTGCCCGAATTGCTGTCAAACCATTAAAAACATTGATGAATTCGTTCTGGCGATGAGGCAGAGCAGGGATGCCGGAACCCTTTCCACCGGCGGGCGTTCCGTTCGATGGAAATCTTCGGTTATAGCGCCGCCGTGGCTGCAACCGCGCTGGCATTGACGGTGGTGACGATGCTTCCGGCACGCCATCGCGTGGACGACGCGAAGCCGGTGCAACTTGTGGCGTTCCGCGGGGGCGAAAGCGGCGCGATGATCCGGGCACAAGCAGGCGCGGCCCTCACTCTGGTGGTCGATCTGGCGGATTTGACGCCGTCGGACTCGTATCGCCTTCAAATCGTAGACGCGAAGGGCACCCAGGTCTGGGATGGGGAATCGCGCGCGGCGGGCGGGACGTTGAAGGTCCGAATGTCGCGCGGGCTGCAACCTGGCGTTTACTGGATCCGGCTGTATTCGGGCGACAATCTGGTGCGCGAGTTCGGGGTGCGCGCTCAATAGCTTAAGAGCAGGCCCTTTCGACATCTGGCAGCCATTCACGGAACCAAACGCTAAATTCCCGCGCAGCTTTTGACGCAAGCGGAACCGCATGCGGTCCGGTGTCGAAGCCGCGCACGGCGAGCGCCTCCCGAATTCCGCAGGGAAAAGGAAAGCAGAGCGTCCGATCGAGGAATTCCGTGGCGAAGCGGTCGAGATCGGCTGTGCTCCGGCCAGCGCGGGCACGACGATCGATGGCGACGATCAACTCCGGCAACACGCTGGCAACACCCGAGATGGTTCCCGCGGCGCCGGCCGCCAGGGCGCGGCTGTAGATCCGCTCGCTGCCGACGAACACGGAAAAGGCCTGATTCGCGGATGCTTGCTGAAGCGCGTCGAAGGTTTCCCAGGTTCCGCTGGAGTCTTTGATTCCGGCGAAATTTCCCGCAGAGAGAAGATCGACCGCGATCGATACCGGCACATCGTTGGTGAACTGCGGGATGTTATAGATATAAATCGGGATCTTTACCTGCGCGGCAAATTCCATAAAAAACGCCCGCAAGGTTTCGGGGCTGTAACGGAAATAGTAGGGAGCCATCACCAGGACTCCGGCGGCTCCGGAATCTGAGGCGGCGCGGGCCAAAGTCACGGCTCCATCCAGAGTTGAATGGGAGACGTTGACGAGAACCGGCACGCGGCTACGTTTTGAAATCAGGCCGGCGAATCGAGCGCGGTCTTCCAGGTCGAAATGGAGGAATTCACCCGTGGAGCCAAGCAAAACGATGCCGTCGACGCCGTGAGATTCAAGAAAATCCAACAAATCGAGCCCGGCCGCAGTATCGATGGCGACGCCGGAGGGGCGCCGTGGTGTGATGGACGCGACGATGGCTCCTTGAATCGGAGAGTTCACTTTGTTCTTATGGTACGGCTTCAGAGAAGTCTGAATCTTGGTCCGCGCGGCGCGGGCCGATGAAAGAGTGTGCCGTCAGATCGAGTTCTCAGCCAACAGGAAATCGATAATGCGTTTCGAAAAGCGCGGGACCATCGAGGAACGCAGGACGATGTCGCATCGAAAGCGGAAATTTACGATTTCCGCCGGACGGACCGGATCGCGAAGGATCAGCTCCGCACCATTCACGTACTTCACGAAAATTTCGCGCGTAGTCTGGCTTCGAGTCTGTCGGCGTATCTGCGCTCCTACATCGTCGTCAATCTGATTTCCGTGGAGCAGCTCTCCTTCATGGAGTTCACCCAATCGCTGCCCTCGCCGACCAGCCTGATCGCGCTCGCGATGAAGCCGTATGACGGCAGCGCGATTCTGGAAATGAACCCCGCGCTGGTGTTTCCAATCCTCGAAATGCTGCTGGGCGGGACCGGGAAAGCCTCAGGCGGGATCGATCGCGAAATCACGGAGATCGAGCAGAGCATTCTCGACGGATTGCTGCGCGTGATCCTGAACGATCTGCGCAATGCGTGGATGGCCGTCACGGCGATGGAGTTTTCGATCGAAAGCCACGAGACCGAGCCTCAATTGCTCCAGATTCTGGCTCAAAACGAAGCTATCGTGGCGATCAGCATCGAGGTCCGGATCGGCGAGACTTCGGGACTGATGAACATCGGGATCCCTTCGATCCTGGTGAAGATGCTGCGCCAGAAGTTCGATCAGCACCGGACGGTGCGAAAAACGCAGGCTACCGAAGGCGAGCACGCGCGGGTATTGCGGCTGATACGTCCGGCGACTTTACACCTGGATGCACGCCTGAGCGGGCCGGTGCTGGGCGTTGCGGACCTGCTGGATCTGAACGAGGGAGATATCCTGACATTCGATCATCCGGTGAGCCGGCCAATGGATCTGATGGTGAACGGCAAGCTGAAGTATCGGGGCGGGGTGATCGGGATGGGCGTGAAACGGGGCTTGCAGATCAGTGGTCTGACGACGCCAGCGTAAACCAGGTAGTCCGCATGCCTCCGCCGAGTTTGCGCGGAAGATTAGCGCGAAGATCGGGCCAGAACTCGTTCCACATGTTGGTGGCCATGGCGAAACCAATGCTGACTCCGTCGCCCGCAAAACCTCGACCGACGCTGAAGGGCTCCGGCCGCCAGGACTGCGCGATAAACGGCATGGTGGAACTGGAAATAAACAAACTGTAGGCGGGCATGGCCGATCCGTGATCGTTGCGAACCAGGAACGTGTGAACCGTAGCGTAACGGACGCGCGTTAGCAGGTTGCCTTGTCCGGAGCGAAAATAGCGCGGGTCCTCGTGGTCCAGGGCGCGTACGCCAAACGCGATATTCTGGCGCAAGAAACGTCGGCCGAAGTCGGAGGCGATGCGCAGCCCGATGGCCCCTTCTCCGGTTCCCCATTGGTGCGGGCGATTCAGCGCTTCGTCCAGAAAGCCATGGATGCCGACTGCAAACAAAGCGCCGGGACCGGCCACCTGATCGGCCGTGAACAGATAATTCTGTCCGAGCGTGAGCGGAATATAGGCCTGCGAGATGATCTGATCCGAACCCGGCTGCGCGGCATCGGTTGGAACGGAGACGTTCTGATCGGGCGGAGGATCCTGAGATTGCTGGGCGAACAGAATGTTGATGCTCCCGCCAAGGAGCATCAAGGGCATTAGGAATCGCGAACAATCTGCCCGCACGTAAATCCTTTCGTTACGCCAGAGCCTCTCGAGGTCCCCACCTCGGGACGGTTTCATAGACTATAAGCGATATATCGGCAGGCGGCTCAGAATATTCGGTGATTCTATAGTTGACAAAGCATTGAGCCTGGGCGAAAATAAGGCGTGACAGGCCGAGCGTTTCTGCCCTACACTTTTGCTATGAGCAAGGAGCAGCCGAGGCGTTGGGCGGTCTATCCGTACACGGATCGTGAGCTAGAGGTAGTCGCGCTGAGTGTGCAGGGCGTAAAGCCGGAAGAGATCTCGCGGCGCTTGCTCGTGACGCCGCACACGGTGTATCAGCGCTTGTCCCACGTCTACTCCAAAGCAGGGATCGCTGGTGCGCATGAATTGACCGATTGGGCGGAACGCTACGGGCTCGACGCTCCGCTACCG
>DATHCE010000060.1:0-7958 GCA_035319685.1 Bryobacteraceae bacterium
AATTTCACCAGCTCCACCTTTTGAAACTGATGCTGGCGAATGATGCCGCGAACGTCGCGCCCATAAGACCCGGCCTCGCTGCGGAAACACGGCGTGTAGGCGGCCAGCTTCACCGGCAGCGAATCCATCTCGAGCGTTTCGTCACGAAAAAGATTGGTCACCGGAACTTCCGCCGTCGGGATCAGATAATAATCGGTCTCCTGCAATTTGAACAGATCGGCTTCGAATTTCGGCAACTGGCCGGTGCCGAACAGGCTCGCCGAGTTGACCATGAACGGCGGCAGCACTTCCTTATATCCATGATGCTTGGTATGGACGTCGAGCATGAAATTGATCAGCGCCCGTTCGAGCTTCGCGCCGAGGTCCCAATACACGACGAAACGCGCGCCCGTGATTTTTGCGGCGCGTTCGAAATCGAGGATGCCGAGTTCGGGCCCGAGATCCCAATGGGCCTTCGGAGTAAATGAAAATGACGGAGGCGCGCCCCATCGCCGGACCTCGACGTTGTCCTCCGCGCTGCGGCCGGCCGGGACCGATTCGTGCGGAAGATTCGGGACGCCGGCCATCATTTGCCGGAAGGATTCGTCGAGTTCACCGGCTTTCTGATCGAGCGCCGAGATCCGGTCGCCGATCTCGCGAACTTTCTGCTGGCGCTCGGTTGCGTCCTGACCGGCCTTACGCAACTTGCCGATTTCCAGCGATTCGGCGTTCTTCTGCGCCTTGAGTTGCTCGGCTTCGGTCAACGCGGCGCGGCGCTCGACATCGAGTCTGCGAAAAGCCTCGACGTCGAGCACGAACGGCCGATCGCCAAGGCGCTTCGCGATCGCATCCAGATTGTTTCGAAAAAACGCTAAATCATACATTCTTTAAGTGGCCACTGACCGGCGGCCGCTAACGGTTCGCGATGTCGACCCACCCCTGGCCAACCGGCAATCCGGTGTACTCCGCGCGCGGCCGGATCAGGCGATTGTTGTGATACTGCTCCAGCACGTGCGCCGTCCAGCCCGACATGCGGCTCACCGCGAAAATGGGCGTGTAGAGGTCGATCGGAATCCCCAGCGAATAATACGCCGACGCCGAATAGAAATCGACGTTCGCGTTCAGGTTCTTGGTTTCCTTCATGTACTTCTCGATCTGTTTCGACGTCTCATACAGCTGGACGTGGCCGGTTCGCTTTCCGAGCTCTTCCGACAGCGCCTTCAAATGGGTCGCGCGTGGATCGGTGGTGCGGTACACGCGATGTCCGAACGCGGGAACTTTCTGCTTATTCGCCAGCATGGTCTTCACATGCTCGATCGCCTTTTCCGCCGTGCCCGCGTCCAGCAGCATCTTGATCGCATTCTCATTGGCGCCGCCGTGCAGCGGGCCCTTCAGCGCCGCGATGCCGGCCGTTACCGCGGAATAGATATCGGACAGCGTCGCGGCCACCACGCGAGCCGCGAAGGTCGACGCGTTCAGCTCATGATCGGCATGCAGAATCAGGGCGATGTCGAAGGCGCGCTCCATCACCTCATCCGGGCGATTGCCGGTCAGCGTGTACAGGAAATTCGCGGCCATGCGCAGCTTCGGATCCCCATCGACCACCGGCTTGCCGTTGCGCAGGCGATCGAAGGTGGTGACTATGGTCGCGGTCTGCGACATCAGCTTGATCGCCTTTTTCTGGTTCGCTTCGGGCGACATGTCCTTGACCATCGGATCGTACAGCGACAGCATGGAGACGGCCGTCCGCAGCACATCCATCGGCGCAGACTTGCCCACGCTCTTCAACAACGCCGTCACCTCCGCCGGAATCGGGCGATGCGCGACCAGCGCCGCGTTCAACTCATCCAGCTCGGCCTGTTTCGGCAGCCTTCCGTTCCACAGGAGGAAGATGACTTCTTCAAACGTCGCTTTCTCGGCGAGCGTATGAATATTGAAACCCTGATAACTCAGAACGCCCGCATCGCCGTCGATGTAACAAATGTTTGACTCGGCCGCGACAATTCCTTCGAGACCCGCACCGGTGACCGCCATAGATTTCGTCCTGTTCTTTAATAAGATGAGATTTCCAGACAGCGTGGAAACATAATTCTATCAACTCGCGCGGCCGGGCGGGATCGTGTCTTTCCGGTCGGTGTTCCGGTTGGTAAACTCAAGATGGTTCTTCTATGCTTACCGGCACCGACACCACTCCGGACCTGCGCGCACTCCCCACCAGGCTCGGGCGCGATGAACTGATCCGGGCTTTTCGCATCATGTATCTCTCCCGGCGTCTTGATGACCGTGAGATTCTGCTGAAACGTCAAAACAAGATCTTTTTCCAGATCAGCGGAGCCGGCCACGAAGCCATCTCGGCCGCCGCGGGCTTCGCGATGCGAGCCGCGCACGACTGGTTTTATCTTTATTACCGCGATCGCGCGATGTGCCTTGCACTGGGCGTGACGGCAGAAGACATGTTGCTGGGCGCGGTCGGCGCCGCGGCCGATCCGGCTTCCGGCGGTCGTCAGATGCCGTCGCATTGGTGCTCGAAGGATCTCAATATTGTCAGCAGGTCTTCTCCCACCGGGACCCAGTTCGTGCAAGCGATCGGATGCGCGGACGCGTCGCGCCGCCTCGATCCGCAATCGGACGCCGTGACGCTGGTTTCGACGGGCGAAGGCGCAACCAGCGAAGGCGAGTTCTGGGAATCCCTGAATATCGCCTGCCTGGAGCCCCTGCCGGTCGTCTATCTGGTGGAAGACAACGGATACGCGATCTCGGTTCCGGTGGAAAAACAAACCGCCGGCGGAGATATTTCGAAACTGGTTTCGGGCTTCCCGGGCCTGCGCGTGTTCCAGTGCGATGGGACCGATTTCATCGATTCGTACGCAACCATGGTGGACGCGGTGGAGCATTGCCGCAGGCACCGCAGGCCGGTGATGGTGCACGCCACCTGCATCCGTCCGTATTCGCACTCGCTCTCCGACGACGAAAGGCTCTACAAAACGAAAGCCGAGCGCGAAGCCGAGGCGCAGCGCGACCCCATCGTGCGATTCCCGGAATTCCTGATTTCAGAGGGCATTCTCGATCGCCACGCCCTCGAACGGTTCACGTACGAGGCGGATCTGGAGGTCCAGCACGCGACCGAGATCGCACTGAAAGCCGATCCACCCGCCAAAGGATCGGCGCTTCAATTTCTCTATTCCGATCGCATCGACCCGGCGTCACCACAGTTCGCCGTGGAGCCCCATTTTACGGGCGAGCCGCGCACCATGGTCGATGCCATCAATCTCACCCTGCACGAAGAGATGCGCCGGAATCCGCGGATGGTGGTGTTCGGAGAAGACGTTGCCGATGCCAGCCGGGAGCAGAATTTGCCCGAAGTCAAGGGCAAGGGGGGCGTTTTTAAAGCCACGCATGGGCTGCAAATTGTTTTTGGATCCGAGCGCTGCTTCAACTCGACGCTCGCCGAAGCCGCCATCGTCGGACGCGCAATGGGCATGGCCACGCGCGGCATGAAGCCCATCGTCGAGATTCAATTCTTCGATTACATCTGGCCGGCGATGATGCAGATCCGCGATGAGCTGGCCACGCTGCGCTGGCGCTCGAACAACGCGTTCTCGGCGCCAGTGGTGGTGCGCGTCGCCATCGGCGGGTATCTCAACGGCGGCGCTATTTATCACAGCCAGTGCGGGGAATCGATATTTACGCACATCCCGGGACTGCGCGTGGTGTTTCCGTCGAGCGCGCTCGACGCCTGCGGGCTGCTGCGCACCGCCATCCGCTGCGACGATCCGGTGCTGTTTCTCGAACACAAGCGCCTGTATCGCGAGCCGTACAATCGCTCGCCGCATCCGGGCGCGGAATATACGATTCCGTTCGGCAAGGCCAACATCGTGAAGCCGGGCGCCAACCTGACCATCGTCACCTATGGCGCGCTGGTGCAGAAATCGATGCAGGCGGCGCTGCAAATCGAGCAGCGGCACGCCGGTGCGACGGTGGAGGTGATCGATCTGCGGACGCTCGCTCCCTATGATTGGGAAACCATCGCCGCGTCGGTCGAAAAGACCAGCCGGGTGATGATCGTTCACGAAGACGTTTTGTCGTTCGGCTACGGCGCGGAGCTCGGCGCGCGCATCGCGAACGAATCGTTCGTCGCTCTGGACGCGCCGGTCGGACGTGTGGCCGCGCTCGATACCTGGATCGGGTATCATCCGCAACTCGAGAATGAAATTCTGCCGCAGGTGGAAAATATCGTCGCCGAAGGCGATCGCATTCTCAATTTCTGAAGAACTCGTGCAGGCGCAGCGCCGCGGCGGCCACCAGGCTGACGGCGATTCCGGCGACCGCGTCGGCGGCGAAATGATACCGGCCGTACACCGTCGCAATCGCGACCGATAGGCCGTACGCCGCCATTGTCCATCCGATCCAGCGGCCTTCCGGGATCGCGGCGAGCAGTCCCCAGGCGGCTGAAAACGCCGAAGACACGTGCGCGCTCGGAAAAACGCTCGCATGGATGCCGTAGCCTCCGAGGATCCACAGATTCAAGCGCCGAAAAACGGTTGCGATGTGCGGAAAATCCGCGTTGGCGAAGACGAGCCACGGCGGCTCCGACGGGAAATACGGAAACATCGCGTATGCGCCCAGCGTTCCGGTCAGATAGGCCATCCAGAAAAGATTGATCCGGTCGCGCCTGTGAGCAAAGAAGAGCACCAGGATCGAAACCGGCGCGATGCCATAGACCAGCGCGTAGCACAGCTCGAAATAGGAAGGGAACAGAGCGCCCGCCGATTCGATCAGCGCCCGCAAATGGCCGCCGTCGCCAAGCAGCCAGCGATCCCAGACGATCCAGGCGTTTTCAAAATGATGATCGTAGTTTGCGGACCTGAACCAGTTCATCTCGCGATACGCGGCCAGCGTGAACGCCGCCGGCGCAAAATCGCGCAGGACGGAACGGCGGCGGCTGAGAATCCAGATCAGCGCGCCAACCACCAGCGCCACCGCCCAAGCCTTTGCGGGCGGGAAAAACCACGCGGCGGCGATGGCGACGTAGGTGAAATAAATTAAGATCACCCACTCCGAAGAGCGCAGGCGCGACACCTTTTCTATTGTCGCGTAACTCCGGAGCTATCGAAAAAACAATTGGATGAATTTGCGGAAGCAGATTGACAATCGCGGAATTCTCTTCAAGGTGAAAGTGCGGGGATCGCAAGTGGAACATCAGGTGGAAACAGACGCCAGGAACAAATCATGAAACCTTTTCGTAGAACTCTAGTAGTCACGATTATGGGAGCGGCAACCATTTCGGCGCAGGATCCCGAAAGCCGGATGGATCGGGCGCGAGAAAGACTCGAGTCGGCGTTGGCGATTGCGCAGGATCGGGCCGCGAGAGCGCGCGATGATGTGGATCGGGCTCGCGATGCGGCCGATCGGTTGCGCGACCTATATCAGCGCGGCCAGAGCGCGCTCGATAACCGGCAATACGATCGCGCGATTGAAAGTTTCGATCGCGTTATCGAAGCCAAGGCTTCGAATGTGGATGGCGCGTATTACTGGAAGGCGTATGCGCTGAACAAGCTCGGGCGGCGTGATGAGGCGCTGGCTGCTCTCGCCGAAATTCCGAAGCAATTTCCGCAGAGCCGCTGGATCCATGACGCGAAAGCGCTCGGGGTGGAAGTGCGGCAGGCGGCCGGACAAAATGTTTCGCCGGAGAGCCAGGCGGACGAGGATCTGAAGCTGCTCGCGATCAATGTGCTGATGAATTCGGATCCGCAGCGAGCCATGCCGATGCTCGAAAAAGTCATCAACGATCCGAAAAATTCTCCTGGTCTCAAGAAGCGCGCGCTGTACGTGCTCGCGATGAATCGCAGCGACAAGGCGCGCGACATCGTCGCCCATTACGCCAAGGGCGGATCGAATCCCGACCTGCAATTGCGCGCCGTGGAGTACCTGGGCATGTTTCGCACCCAGGCCAGCCGCCAGACGCTCGCCGGCATTTACGCTGCTACCGGCGATGTCAACGTGAAGCTTTCGGTGCTGCGCAGCTTCATGTTTTCCCGAGACCCCGCGGACTTGTTCAACGCGGCAACGAGCGAAACGAATCCGGATCTGCGCCGCGAAGCCATCCACCAACTGGGCATCCTGCAGGCGGTGAATGAACTCGGCCGGCTGTATTCGGCGGAGCCGTCCTATGAAGTGAAAGACGCGATTCTGCACGCGCTTTTCATCGCGCAGGCCGCCGGCAAACTCGCCGACATCGCCAAGAGCGAAAATGACGCCCGGCTGCGAGCGAGCGCAATCCGTCAGTTGGGCAACGTGCGCGCCGACAAGGCCGCCGATACGCTGACCGCGATGTATATCGGAGAGCCGGATAAGACCGTCAAGACCGAGATCATTCAGGCCTTGTGGCGGCAGGGCGCTGCCCAGCAACTGGTTGCGGTGATCCGCGCTGAAAAAGATCCCGAGCTGACCAAAGAAGGGGTGCGGCGCCTGGGAATGATGAAGTCGAAAGAAGCGACGGATTATTTGATGGAGCTGATCAACAAATGAACCGCGCTCTTGTATTGCTGTTCGCTCCGGTCGCATTAAATTTTTCGAAGACATTCTAACGAGGTAAACATGCCATCCAAAGCTCGCCAGTTAATTCATCTGGAAGCGGTGTCGAAGGTCTTCACCACTGAAGACATGGAGACGCACGCGCTGAACGGCATCCATCTGGACATCCGGCAGGGCGAATATATCTCGATTTCCGGGCCGTCGGGATGCGGGAAGTCGACGCTATTGGCGATTCTTGGGCTCCTCGATTCGCCTTCCGCCGGCGAGTACGTGCTGAACGGAAAATCCGTCCACGACCTGAAGCTGAGCGAACGCGCGCGCATCCGCAATCGCGAGATTGGATTCGTGTTTCAGGCCTTCAACCTGATCGGTGACCTGACGGTGTATGAAAACGTCGAGCTGCCGCTCACTTATCGCGGCATGCCTTCGTCGGAGCGTAAGAAACGGGTCCACGACGCCCTGGAACGAGTCGGCATGTCCCATCGCGTGAAACATTATCCCGCGCAATTGTCGGGAGGCCAGCAGCAGCGCGTCGCGGTAGCGAGAGCTTTAGGCGGCGATCCGTCGATTCTGCTCGCCGATGAGCCCACCGGCAATCTCGATTCGGCCAACGGCGAAGCCGTGATGGATCTGCTGCGCGAACTGCATCGCGGCGGCGCGACCATCTGCATGGTCACTCACGATCCCCGCTACGCGCGCGTCGCGGATCGCACGGTGCGGCTGTTCGACGGCCGCGTCGTGGAAGAGACCAACGTCGCGACCGCCTAAACGCGGCCCAGCCGGCGCACCACAAAGAAAGGCAGCATTACGATCGCCCAGACCAGGTGCAGTGCGCCTCCGACGGCGATGCCGACGATTCGGAACGGCAGCAGAATCAGCCACACGATCGGGTAGATGAACAGCGCCATAATGGCGATCGGCCAGCACAGCACGAACAAAATGCACCACAGCAGAAAGGCGAACATGTTTCGGTCCCTTGAGTCAAGATACGACGGGAGGGATCGAAAAGTTCACGCCTTCGCGTCCCAATACAGCGTCCCATTTCGCGATTCCGACGCCACGATGCCCCGGCGTTGCATGTATTCGAGGTGCGCCAGAATTTCGAACACCGCAAAATGATGATGAAACGCGGAAAGCTTGCGCGGCCACACCCGTTCCACCAGATCGTTCGCAGTCAGCGGTTCGCGCGAAATGAAGCGGACAATCTCCCCGCAACGTTGTTCGTGATGCTCGGTAGTGGCGCGAATGCGCTCCCGATGGCCGCGGAACGGTCCGCCGTGCGACGGAAGCACCAGATCCACATCAAAAGGATGCAGCAATTCGAGCGAAGCCAGATACTGCGCCAGCATGTCCTGATCCGGATGCCACCCGATGTTCGGCGTAATAAATTCGAGCAGATGATCGCCCGAGATGAGGTACCGATGCTCCGGCGAATACAGACAGAC
>DATHCE010000061.1:0-2690 GCA_035319685.1 Bryobacteraceae bacterium
GCCGCATCGGAACCTACGGAGCGGTCGCGATTGTGCTCAGCTTTTTGCTCCGCTGGCAGGCGATTGAGCATCTGGCGGGATGGCCGGGGATCGAAATCTTCATCGCCTCGCAGGCTGTTCCGCGGGCCGCGATGGTCGCGCTCGGCTGGGTCTCGCGCCCCGCCGGCGCGGGACTCGGTTTCGCATTTTCCTCCACGCTGACAACCGGCGCCGCGTTGTTTGCGATCGCGCAGGGCATTCTTGCGGCGCTGCTGTGCGGACTTCGCCCCGCCATCGTGATCGCCGGGATCAGCTACGTCACGGTTCGCGCCGCGCGCTGGTACTTTTACCGGCGCCTGGGCGGCGTCAACGGGGATTGCCTCGGCGCCACCGAACAAATCCTCGAAATTCTGGTTTTGGTTCTGTTCTCATGCCGGGCCTGTTCCTGGTAAGACACGCCGAGCCGGCGGTCACGGGCGTGATGCTCGGCTCGCTCGATCCGCCGCTGAGCGACGCGGGCCGCGCAAACGCCGCGAGGTTGCTTCGCGGCATTCGCTGGTCGATCGTGTATTCGAGTCCGCTGCGCCGCTCGGCTGAAACCGCCGAATTGATCGCGCGCGGCGCGCCGGTCGAAATCCTGGACGATCTTCGCGAGATCAGCCACGGCGATTGGAACGGACTGACATGGGCACAGGTGGAGGCTCGCGATCCCGAATTCGCCGCGCGCAAACTCGCGGACTGGCGCGGCGTGACCGCGCCCAATGCCGAGCGATGGGAGGATTTCGCCCTGCGCGTCGCGCGCGCCATCGAACGCATTCGCCGCGGTCCACGGCCGGCCGCGATCGTCGCGCACGCCGCGGTGAATCAGTTCATCGGCAATGTGAATCAGGCTTACGGAGATGTCCATGAACTGGAAGATTGAACCGATCGCCAATGCGGAACTGGAGCGGCGCATCCGCGCGCGGCTCGATTCGCTCACCAAACCGCCGGGAAGTTTGGGACGGCTGGAATCGCTCGCGCTGCAACTGGGCCTGGTGCAGCGCAGTGAGATGCCGTCAATCGGGCGAAAGGCGATTGCGGTTTTTTGCGCCGATCACGGCATCGTCGAAGAGGGCGTGAGCCCGTATCCATCCGGAGTGACGCGCCAGATGGTCGACAATTTCCGGGCCGGCGGCGCTGCGATTACGGTGCTATGCCGCCATTGCGGGATCGAACCCGTGATCGTCGACATGGGGGTCGGACAGCCGACCAAAAATTTCGCATGGGAACCGGCGATGACGCGCGCGCAAGCCGAAAACGCGATCGAAACCGGAATGCGTCGGGCCGATGCCGCCGATCTTCTCGGCGCGGGCGAGATGGGCATCGGCAACACCACCTCCGCAGCCGCGTTGCTGAGCGTGTTTTCCGGACTCGATCCCCACGAGACGGCGGGACGGGGAACGGGGCTCGATGAGGCGGGCGTAGCGCGGAAGGCCGACGTGATCCGCCGCGCCATAGCTCTTCACAAATGCAATCCGCGCGATCCCGTTGAAGTTCTGGCGGCGATGGGCGGCTTCGAGATCGCCGCGATCGCCGGATTGATTCTGGGCGCGGCGGAACGGCGCCGCATGGTGGTGCTCGACGGATTTATCTCCTGCGCCGGCGCGCTGATCGCGCGCGCGATCGCGCCGGAATCGATGGATTACGTGGTGTTTTCGCATCGCTCGGCCGAGCGCGGTCATCGAAAAATGCTCGAGTTCCTCGGCGCGCAGCCGCTGTTGGATTTGGATATGCGGCTCGGCGAAGGAACCGGCGCGGCGATCGGGATGAATCTGGTGGAAGCCGCGGTGAAGCTGTATCGCGAGATGGCGACGTTTGAGAGCGCGGGCGTCTCGAATCGCGAGTAGCAAGTTCTAAACTTTTCGGTATGCAGCAACGCGCTCCATTACTGTCGCGCCTCCGGCCTGCGCGAGGCGCGACAATAATGGAGCGCGTTGGTCTGGTTTGCGGAAACCCTAATGCTGCTCAGCGCGCCGCCGGGGCCGCTCCCGTCGCCGGAGCCTTCGACAAACTGATCAAATTCGCCAGCAGTTGATACGCGCCGTCGGTTCCCGCGGGCAACTGGCGCCACAATCCCAGGCCGAGATAGATCCAGCGCCCCTTGCCGATGTTCGCTTCCACAAATGAACCGAGCTTCTCGCCCGGATTGTCCTTGAAGGAATCCGTCATGGCGACCAGGTCGATGTATTTCGGGTCCTTGTCGCCGAGGAAATACAGCCCGCGCTCCTGCACCCAGTTGGCCCACGTCGTGTCGCCGATTTTGTTGGGGAACAGGAACAGGGGATTTGACGGGGTGAGCACCTTCACCGGCACGGTCTCATCGGAAACGCGATTGCCGCTGACTTTTGCGGGATAAGGGCCGTATTCGGCCTGATTGAACTCCATTTTGTTGTACTGCACGATCACCGTTCCGCCGCGCTCGGCGTATTCGAGCAGGCGATGATTGTAGGCGCGCAGATCCGCGCGCCGCTCATAGGCGCGGACTCCCGTGATGATTACGTCGTAATGCGACAGGTCGCCCCACGCAAGGTCATCCTGCTCGACATAGGCGACCTTCGCGCCCAATTGTTCGAACGCCGCGGGAACCTGGTCGCCCAAGCCGACGATATAGCCGACGGTCAGGTTTGGCGCGGTCTTCACGTCGATCACTTTTAGCGCGACTTCGGCCGGCT
>DATHCE010000062.1:0-2974 GCA_035319685.1 Bryobacteraceae bacterium
TCCCTCGCGCTTTCTGAGACGCCAGACATTCTACGATTCTACGCTTAGCCAGCCGGTCGATTTGGTTAGCGTCAATGCCGGCATCGAGCAAAACCTCGCGCGTATGCTCGCCCAACCGCGGCGGCGCGCCGCGGGCCGGCGCGAATCCTGAAAACTCGATCGGCAGATTGGGCGAACGCCAACCTGCAAGCGCATCGGACATCTGCCCCAGCGCGGCCAACTGCGGATCCTTCAACAGTTCGCCCGCCGATTGGATCGCGCTTGCGGGAACGCCCGCGCGATCGAAAATCTCCAGCCACTCCGCGGTGGTACGTCGCTCGAGAATTTTGCCGATCGCTGCATCGAGCGCGCCACGATTCTCCACGCGCGCGGCATTGGTGGAAAAACGCGCGTCCGTCGCCAGGCCGATGGACTTGGAAAACCGGTCGAACAATCGATCATTGGAGATCCCGATGAGAATGCGCGAATCGGCGGTCTCGAAATCGCCGTAGGGAGCGAACGCGGCGTGCCCGTCCCTTGCGGCGAGGGATCGCGCCCCGTCATCTGCCGCGCGACCAGATGATACGCCATCCACATGACGCCGGTTTGATACAACGATCCGTCGACGCGCCGGACGCGTCCGGTTCTTTCGCGATCGAACAGCGCCGCCAGAATCGCGATCGCCATCCACATCCCGCTGCCCATATCAAGGATCGAAACGCCCGCGCGCGCGCCGGCCGTTCCCGGTTCGCCGGTGACGCTTTGAATTCCCGTGCGCGCCTGCGCCAGCGCATCGTATCCGGGTTTGTCGAAATCCGGCCCGCGCGGCCCGAACGCGGAAAGCGAGGCGTAAATGATCCGCGGATTCGCGCTGCGCAGCGCGGATTCGCCCAGCCCCATCCGCTCCGCTTTCCCGCCACGGAAATTTTCGAGGAATACGTCGCAGGATTTGGCCAACCGCAGCGCGATGGCGATGCCTTCGGGCTTCGACAGATCCAGGGCGACGGATTTTTTGCCGCGATTGATCGCCAGAAAATACGCGCTCACGCCCTCTTGAACCGGGGCCATCGCGCGCGCGTCGTCACCGGAACCGGGCCGCTCGAGCTTGATGATTTCCGCGCCGAGCCCGGCCAGGATCATGGTCGCCGAAGGACCGGAAATGTTGGTGGTTACGTCGAGAACGCGAATTCCGGCAAGCACGCTTTATTTTATTTCCGGACGACCGAAGGATGTAGCCGGGCATTGAAGCGCTGCCCGCTTTTTACCCGCTCCCTTGGGTTGCGGCTCATGATCCGCGCTGTTGGCATCAATCCGGGCTGAGCCGCGATCGAAGGAAGCGGTTTAAGAATCGACCGCCCTACAACTTCAACGCGCCCTTCACCGCCGCGACCACGACGCAGATGGCGACATGCGCGAGGAACCCGTAGTGAATCCAGTGACGGGTGAAGCGGAGGATGAGATAAAGGTCCTGCATGCCCACCCGCATTCTGGCGTGCAGTCCGAGAGTGGAACCAATAGCTCTAAGGGGCGCGTTGGTCCCGGCGGCGGATTAGTACAAGCTGGCCTCGAGATCCGTGGTACTTTTCCTGATGCCGTTCAGGGGTGGTTTTCGACTATTCTATGTGAGTACGAAAAACCGCATCGGAAAGGGAGCTGCGAGGTGACGGTTGCTTCCCTCTCCGATGCGGTCCGCCCTAGACGGGCTTGGATTCCGGCAAATCGACCCTCAAACTCAAGCAAGGCCCGCGTCCTATTAGTTCCTCACCGAAGCCCCGGGCCGGGACCGCAATCCAGGAAGACGAATGTCGTATCAAGACTCTAAACACATAAAAAACCCCTCTGTCGCAACCGCTCTACAGAGGAAGGAGCGGTTGAGACCTCTCAAAAACACCGGCTCCCGCAAGCACGCTAGTTTTTAGCCACTCGCTTCTCCCGTTATCGCCAGTTGCGAACAGAGGGCAGGTTTTCAAAGGTACTTCACATCAATTCAGGATTGGGAAAGCACGCCCGCAGCCATGCCGATCACCCGTAATATCAGCGGGATGCAAGGGCCGAGCAAATTCGGTTGCGCGGAGACGCCCCGAAGGGTGTGTCGGTGTGACACAATTGGTCCCGGGTGCTCGCGCCGTTCCGGCTCCGCTTTCTCTTTTTGACCGCCCTGACGGCTTGGAGCGCCTTCGGGCAGGACGACGATTTCCACATTTACACGGATTCCCCGCGGCTGCTGCTGACCAAATCCCGCCTGCGCCTGCTGCAGCGCGAACGCGACCGCCAGTCGATGCGCTGGCAGCAGTTGGACGCGCTGATCTCCGGCGGCGCGCCGATGCCGGAGCCGGGCTTCGCCTGGGCGCTTTACTCGCAGGTGGCAAAAAACCCGGCAATGGCGCGAAAAGCGGTGGATTGGGCCGCTGGCGAGGCCAGCGATCTTCGCCAGCTTGCGCTGGTCTTCGACTGGTGCGCGCAGGCCATGACCGCGGCTCAAGCCGATCAAATCGCCGCGAAAATCCAGAAGGCGATCGCCGCCAGTCCTGCTCCAGGGGATTTCCGCGCGCACAGCGCCCGGGTTCTTGGCGCCGTGGCGATCGCCGACCGCCTGCCCGATCACGCCGAATCCATCCTGGGCGCCGAGATTCAAGGATGGTGGCGCGGAGTGGTCGCCAAGGAAATCGAACAGGGCGTATCGGTTCCGCGCGGTCAATTGTACTGGGTTTACGAGATGTTCCACGCGATTCGCGACAACCTCAAAATCGACCTGCGCGAATCGGCGGCGGAATATTTCAAGACCCTCCCCATCGATCATCTTTCGAGTCACTACCCGGCTCCGTACCAGGCTTCGGAAAACGAATACCGCATCCCGATTTACGTCCGCGACGGCGAGCCCGATTTGAACGACGCCACCTTGTCGCGCGCGGCCGAGCTGGCGATGGTCGCCTATGACGACAATGCGCTCGAAAGCCAATACCTGCAAGGCTGGCTCATGCAGGATCGTTTCGTG
>DATHCE010000063.1:0-7144 GCA_035319685.1 Bryobacteraceae bacterium
AGAATATCGAACACGCGCGACAGGTTCTGTTTCGCGCTTTCGAGCTTCGCCTCGGCCAGCCGCTTCCGCGTCTTGTATTTCCCGATCCCCGCGGCTTCTTCGATCATGCTGCGCCGGTCGGCCGGCTTGTTCGACAGAATCTGCCCGATGCGCCCCTGCTCGATGATCGCGTAGCTCTCCGGCCCAAGGCCCGTTCCGCTGAACAGATCCTGAATATCCCGCAATCGCGCGTGATGCCCGTTGATCAGGTATTCGCTTTCGCCCGATCGATACAGCCGCCGCGTAATGGTGATTTCTTCAGGCTTCGCGTGTCCGTTGGTATGTTCGTGCTTCGGCAGATCGACAATCGGCGCTTGCGCCGCCGGATCCAGCATCGTCAGCGTCACCTGCGCCATGCCCAGGGGCTTGCGCTCCCGCGTGCCCGCGAAGATCACGTCCTCCATCCGCGACCCTCGCAGGCTTTTCGCGCTCTGCTCGCCCAGCACCCAACTGATCGCATCGCTCAGATTGGATTTTCCGCACCCGTTCGGTCCCACGATCGCGGAAATCCCCGAGCCGTGAAACCGCATGTCGGTGCGATCGTAAAAGGACTTGAAGCCCTGAATGTCAACGCACTTTAGTTTGAGCAAATCGCGCCTTCCTCGGACGTTTCTTTCGGGGGTGGTGTTATTATCCTAAACCGAAGTTTCGGGAAAGTAAAGCGGCAAGGATACCGAATCTTGGGGTCATTTTCGCTTGACCCCAACATATAGGACTACCTTACCGCCTTCGAAAGAATCTTCAGCGCGTTAATATGATCCTCGATTGCGGGCAAGGTCGACGTCGCGAAGTTCTTCAGATTCGGATCGTTGCCGCCTTGAGACGCGCCGGTGAATTCCTTCAGATCCTGATGCCGTTGTTTGGTCTCGTCCTGCACATAAGCGCGGTCGAATTCCGCACCCGACAATTTCGCCAGCCGGTCGACGCGGGCCTTGTGTTTGGAATCGATCGTCTTGGGAACCGCGACCATCTCGTCGCTCGCGATCCGAAGGATCGTGCCGTGCGCCGCCGTGTATTCTTCAATCATTCGCTGTGCGAATTGTTTGACTTGGAGGTTGGAAGCTTTCTCCCCGGCGATTTTCCCCAGCTCGATTTCCGTCATCCCGTCGAGCGCGGCTTCTTTCAGGAATTTTTTGTCGTCGACGTGCGGCACCGTGCTGCCGGTCGAAATATTGTCCGGCGGCGCAATCGGCGGTCCGATCGGCGTCGCTTGCCCCGCGCCTATGCGCAGCCCGATCGTCAAGCCCAAACACACCCAGCTTTTCCACATGAATATTAGACGCTCCGCGACCCGCCGGAAGTTGCGATGGGATTTCGCGCAGCGAGGAACTCCCGCAGTTTCTCGCCGATCCGGTCCCGTATTTCCCGGAATTTTTCAAGGCGCTCGTCGTCGCTGCCCTGAAACGCCGCCGGATCTTCGAGGCTCCAGTGAATGCGCTGCGCCGGGCCCGGAAACAACGGACAATGCTCGCGGGCGTGGTCGCAAACCGTGATCACGAAGTCGAACGGTTCGCCCAAAAATTCCTCAACGGATTTGGACCGGTGATGCGACACATCGATGCCGAGCTCGCCCATCACCGCGATCGCCTCCGGCCGGACGAAGCTCGGATGGATGCCGGCGCTTTCCACGTCGAACCGATCGCCGGCCAGGTGGCGAAGGAGACCCTCGGCCATCTGGCTGCGTGCGGAATTTCCGGTGCACAGAATCAGGACGTGCGGTTTCTCATTCATCGGCGGGATCTCTCTCGACAAGGAGCCATCGCAACACGAGCGTCGCAGCGGCCGCGCCCGCCAACTGCGCGGCGATGAAGCCGGGCACGTCGGCCGGCCGTATTCCGGTGAACGTGCCGGTGACGGCTCGCGCCACGGTTACAGCCGGATTGGCGAACGAAGTGGACGCGGTGAACCAATACGCGCTCGTGATGTACGCACCGACGGCGAACGGAATCGCCTCGGGCGCGCGGCGCGCCGCGCACCCGTGAATCACCGCGATCAGACCGAAGGTCGCGACGAACTCGCTCCACATTTGGGCGCCGCCGCCTCTGGCGTGTCCGGAAATGAAGAACAGCGTCCGGCCGAACATCGTGTGCGCCGCGGCGACTCCGGCGAACGCGCCAGCGATTTGCGCCGCGGCATATACCGGAACCTCGCGCCAGGCGAGCGCGCCGCGCCAGGCTTGGTTGAGCGTCACCGCCGGATTGAGATGCGCTCCGGAAACCGGGCCGAAAGTATAGATCAGAGCCACCAGCGCGGCTCCGGTGGCGATTGTATTGGCCAGAAGCGCGATGGCGATGTTTCCTCCGGCCAGTTGCTCCGCCATGATGCCCGATCCCACGATGGCCGCGAGCAGAAACGCCGTGCCGATCAGCTCAGCGGCAGCACGACGGGCCACAGCACCCCTTCGGCTTCGCCGCGCGAATGAACGCGCTCGCGAATTTGCCTTCCACTTCGGGCGCGATCGCGTCCACGTCGACGCCTTCGGCCGCGAGAAATTGCCGCGCGTCTTCGACCTTGTAGATTCGCGTCGGCTCGATCTCGATGGCTTCGAAACCGGCGCGTCGAAGCTGCCCGCGGTAATCGTCCTCGCTCAGCGCGCCGGCCACGCAGCCCACCCACAGCTCGATATTGCGGCGAATTTCCGCCGGCACTTCTCCGCGCACCACGACGTCGGAAACCGCGAACCGTCCGCCGGGTTTGAGAACCCGCAGCGCCTCCCGCATCACGCGATCCTTGTCCGCCGACAGATTGATGACGCAATTGGAAATGATCACATCCACCGAATCGTCCGGCAGCGGAATATTTTCGATCTCGCCTTTCAGGAATTCGACGTTTTCCACGCCGGCCTTGGCCTGATTTTCGCGAGCGAGCGCCAGCATCTCATCGGTCATGTCGAGACCGTACGCTTTTCCTTCCGGCCCCACCCGCCGCGCCGAAAGCAGCACGTCGATGCCGCCGCCGGAGCCCAGGTCAAGCACCACTTCGCCCGGATTCAATTGCGCGAGCGCCGTCGGATTCCCGCACCCGAGCGAGGCGCGCAAAGCGTACTCGGGAACTTCGCCGGCTTGCGTCGAATCGTACAAGTTCGAAGTGATCGGGTCGCACCCGCCGCGCGAAGATGGCGAGGAGCCGCAGCACGAACTTCCTTCTGTCTTAGCGCGCAGCGCGGCCTGCCCGTATTTTTCCCGGACGACATCCTTAATATCTTCTAGACTCATTTCACAATCTCCTCGAGACGAATCACTCGATTTCGCGTGCAACATTCCGCGTACAGAAACCCCAGCAGCTCCTGCAACGCTTCGTGATTCGCCGTGTACCAGAGAAACGTTCCCTCGCGGCGGACCTTCACCAACCCCTCGTTTTTCAGCTTGTCCAGATGATGCGACAAGGTCGAACCGGGAATATCCAGCTCGCTCTGGAGCTCACCGGCGACCATCCCGTCCGGATGCGCGCTCAGCAGCAATTGCATGATCCGTAGCCGTGGCTCGGTGCCCATCGCCGAGAACATGTCGGCGTAGCGCGCGATTTCTTCGGCGCTCTTCACGGTTTTCGCGATCGTGCGGCCGGACATATTTCGATAATAGCAGAAATATGGAAACCGTCAAGTCCGATTTAGCATCATAGTGGAAAAGATGCTGCGCGCCCGCCGGATACTGAAGAAGACGGACCGGACCGCGCGCGAGGTACGGATGTTCGCGCGCGCCATGCAATCCGCGTCGCATCCGATCCTCGCGCAGATCGTGCCGATAAGACGCTGCAATCTGGACTGCGCCTACTGCAACGAATACGACAAAACTTCCGGGCCCGTGCCGCTCGATTCGATGCTGGCTCGGATCGACAAATTAGGCGAGCTCGGCACCGCCATCATCACGCTCAGCGGAGGCGAGCCGACCTTGCATCCCGGTCTCGACGCGATCATCGCCCGCATCCGCGAGCGCGGCGCCATCGCCACGTTGATCACCAACGGCCTGCTGCTTACGCCCGATCGAATCCAGGCGCTGAATCGCGCCGGCCTCGATTATTTGCAAATCAGCATCGATAATCTTCATCCCGACGATACTTCGAAAAAAAGCCTGCGCGTGCTCGACAAGAAGCTCGAATGGCTCGCGAAGTATGCCGAGTTCGGGGTGACCATCAACTCCGTGCTGGGCGCGGGCGTGCGCAATCCGGAGGACGCGGTGGTGATCGGAAAGCGCGCGCGACAGCTCGCCTTTACCAGCACGGTGGGGATTCTGCACGATCATTCCGGCCAGCTTCAAGCGCTGGCGCCGGAGCATCGCGACGTGTATGAACGGTTTCGCAAGCTCAAGACCGGCTTGTTTTCCTTCGCGCATTTCGATCATTTTCAGGAAAACATCGCGCGCGGCGCCGCCAACGACTGGCATTGCCGCGCCGGCGGGCGCTTCCTGTATATCTGCGAGGACGGCCTGGTGCATTATTGCTCGCAGCAGCGCGGGCGTCCGGGGATTCCGCTCGAACAATACACCGTCGACGACGTGAAGCGCGAAGCGGCGCGTCCCAAGGGCTGCGCGCCGTTCTGCACCATTTCCTGCGTGCATCAAACCGCGATGCTCGACGATTTTCGCGAGCGGCCGCGCGAAACGCTCCACGGAATTTTGGACCGGCGCCGCGCGCAGGACCCGTCGTTTCAACCGCCCCCGCTGGTGGGGTTGTTATCGTGGCTGTTTCTCGATCCCGGGCGGCGCGAATTTTTCGGAAAATTCCTCGTGAGGGCGCTGGGGCTCGACCGCTAGACCAGTTTCATGGATGACGGAGACGATTGCAGGATCGTCGGCTGTTGAGACTGCCGTTACAGGCCGCTTGAAACTGGTCTACGCGAACTCCAAAAATGGTCTAGCGTCCGGCAGCGCCATTACGAGTCTGTGCGAAAACAGCGATTTTTACCCCCGGCATGACTGCCGGGGCTTGCTCGGCCGCTCAACGACATCGTCAAGCCCCGCTATTGATGGCGGGGGTACATCGCGTTAACGATATCGAAATCCCCGGTGAAGGCGGGGGCCCTCTTAGCTGGCTAAGCTAGGCCAGATCCTCCATCCGGATCGGCAAACGGCGGATTCGTTTGCCGGTGGCGGCGAAAATCGCGTTGGCGACCGCAGGCGCAATGGGCGGCGTCGACGCTTCGCCGATTCCGCCGGGGGAATTGTGGCTTGCGACCAGATGCACGTCGATCCGCGGCATTTCATCGATGCGCAGCATGTCGTAATGATTGAAATTCTGTTCGACGACGCGGCCGCGCTCGATGGTAATGTTGCCTTTGAGCGCCGCGGTCAATCCGAACACGACGCCGCTTTGGATTTGCTGGTCGATGATCGCGGGATGGATGGTCTCGCCGCAATCGACGGCGCAAGTCACGCGATGCACGCGTAATTTCTTGTTCTCGATGGACACTTCGGCCACTTGCGCGTTGAAACTGCCGATATTATTCACGACCGCAATTCCGCGCGCGTGGCCCTTGGGAAGCGGCTGGCCCCATCCGGCTTTTTCCGCCGCCAGGTTGAGCACGGCGAGCAGGCGCGGCGATTTCTGAAGCATACGCCGGCGAAATTCGAGCGGATCTTTTCCACTCGCCGCGGCCAATTCGTCGATAAAACTCTCCGCAAAAAACGTATTTTGCGAATATCCGACCGAGCGCCAGAAACTGGTGGGAATTCCGGCCTCGGCCGCGTGATAATCGACCAGGAAATTCGGAACATCATACAAAAGGTCCGCGATTCCCTCGACCGCCGCGAAATCCACTCCGTTGCGCAACCCGGCAAACGACGGGCACGCGATGCGCGCATGCAGCGCGGAGGGCCATCCGTCGGCGTCGAGCGCGGCGGAAAACCTGGTGTACGATCCGGGACGATACATGTCGTGCTGCAAATCGTCCTCGCGCGTCCAGGTCAGCTTGACCGGAACGCCGATCGCCTTTCCGATCTCGACGGCTTCGCCGATATAATCCGCTCCGCCGCGCCGTCCGAATCCGCCGCCCAAATACAGCGTGTGGATCTGGACTTTGGCGAAAGGCAGGCCGGTTTTCTGCTGGGCGATGGCCATGGCCGCGGTCTGGATCTGCGTGGACGCCCACACGTCGCAGGCGTCGGGACGGACGTGAACGGTGCAGTTCAAAGGCTCCATCGGCGCGTGGGCCAGATACGGCGCTTCGTACACGGCCTCGATTTTTGTCGCCGCGCCTGCCAGCGCCGTCTCGGCATCGCCGCGCGTTTTCGCGACGGCTCCCGGATTTTTCGCGAGATCGGCGAACATTTTGCGGATGGTTTGATTCGACGCGCTGGCCATCGGGCCTTCGTCGAACGTCACCTTCAGCGCCTTGCGTCCTTCGATGGCCGACCAGGTGTTGTCGGCGATGACGGCGACTCCGTTGGAAATCTGGACGACCTGTTTGACGCCGGGAATTGTTTTCGTCTTCGAATCGTCGAACGACACGACCTTTCCTCCGAACACGGGGCAGCGCGCGAGCACGGCGTAGACCATGCCGGGCAAGCGGCAATCGATTCCGAATTCGGTGCGGCCGTTGACTTTCGACGGCGTATCGAGCCGCTTGGGCGAGGTTCCGATGACGCGGAAATCTTTCGGATCTTTGAGCGTAACGTTAGCCGGTGCAGTCAGCTTTGCCGCGGCTTCGGCGAGGCTGCCGAAGCTGGCGCGACCCGCCGGGCCCACAACGAAACCGTTTTCGGCGCGGCACTGCGACTTGTCGACACCCCATTTCTGCGCGGCGGCCTGGATCAGCATTTCCCGCGCCGAGGCTCCGGCTTTGCGCAGCGCGTTCCACGAGGTGCGGATGCTCATGCTTCCGAACACGCCTTGCATCGGTCCATAAGAGGTGGGATCGACGCCGGGAAATTCGGTGCGAATGGTTTTCCAGTCGCACTCGAGCTCTTCGGCGAGCAGCATCGAAAGCGACGTCACGGTTCCCTGCCCCATTTCGGCCTTGGCGATAAACAATGTCACGGCGTCGTCGGGAGCGATGTGGACGTAGGCGTTGAGCTTCGCATCGTTGGCATCCGCGGAGAGCGAATCGGGCAGCGCGAAGGCGACCAGCAGACCTCCGGCGGCCTGCAAGAATCCACGGCGATCGATCTGG
>DATHCE010000064.1:0-9939 GCA_035319685.1 Bryobacteraceae bacterium
TGGATGTCGCCGAGATGCGGCGCCAGCTCCTTCAGAAACCCCGCGGTCACCGGACGATTTCCCACAAACGCGCGTGATTTTCCGTTCGCCAGCACCTCGCGCTCGATCAGTAGATCGCCGTCCTCGATCTCGATTCCCGCCGTTTCGAGAGCGCCGGCCAGCCCCGGCGCCGGCGCGACTTCGAAGATTCCGGCCACCCGCGCCCGCTCCGCGCCGCCGCGCACCATCTCCGCCGACGTTCGCGCTCCGAACAGAAGCGCGAGCGCGTCCACCACGATCGACTTGCCGCTGCCCGTCTCGCCGGTCAGCAGGTTCAACCCGCGATGGAATCGCACCCGTACCTTTTCGATGACAGCGTAGTTTTCAACCGCCAGCTCGGCCAGCATTCGAGATGATTATAGCGGCTCGCGATGCAAAAACATTTATATTGCATTCTGTTTTTTAATTGGCATCGATTACAATAAAGGAAGTTGGCATCAAGGAGACGAGCCGGTTGACGTTCGCTAACGGGATCAGCTTTTTACTGGACGTGAATTTTCTGGAGCTCATCAAAAGCTCCGAACCGGTGCCGTTGGGAGTGGGCGGAATCCTGCTGGCGTTCTCGCTCGCCTCCTGGACCATCATTTTTTCGAAGGCGGCTCAATTTTCCCGCGCCCGCCGGGCCAATTCGCTATTTCTGCGCGCGTTCCGCAAGGCCACGCGGCTCGACGCCGTCGCCGCCGCGAGCGAGCAGTACGGAGCCGCGCCGCTCGCCACGGTGTTCGATTTCGGCTACAGCGAAGTCGCCCGCCAGCTTTCGGCGCGCGCGAAAATCACCAACGTCACGGCGCTCGACCGCACGCTGCAGCTCGGCATGAGCGAGGAGATCACGCGTCTCGAACGCAGCATGAACTGGCTCGCGACCACCGCCGCCGTTTCCCCGTTCATCGGATTGTTCGGAACCGTGTGGGGCATCATTAACGCGTTTCAGGCGCTCAATTTGAGCGGGGGCACCAGCATGCGCGCGGTCGCGCCGGGCATCGCCGAAGCGCTCTACACCACCGCCCTCGGACTGTTCGCGGCCATCCCCGCGGCTATCTTTTACAACCTTTTCAGCCATAACATAAAAGAGATGGGGGCGCGTATGGAAGATTTCGCGCTCGAATTCCTCAACCTCACCGAAAGGAATGTCGAAGGGCAGAAATAACCTTTTATGGCGTTTTCCTTCGGCGAATCGGACGGATCGGGACGCGGCAGGCGAAGGTTCGGCGGCGGCAACAGCACCCTTTCGGAAATGAACATCGTCCCGCTGGTCGACGTCGTGCTCGTCCTGCTAATCATCTTCATGCTGACCGCGCAGGCCATGGAGTTCGGCCTCCAGATCGACGTCCCGCAGGTGCGCCAGGTGCAGGACACCGTGGAAGATCTCCCGGTGGTGCAGATTTCCCGCAGCGCCAAACTCTCGCTGAACGGAAAACCGATCAACATCAATCAAATTCCGGAAGAGATCGCGCGCCGCTTCAAGAACGCGAAAACCGTGTATGTGATGGCCGATAAAGCCACCACCTGGGACCCCATCGCCCAGGTGATCAGCGAGCTGAACGAAGCCAAAATCGGGATCAAGGTGGTCGCCAAGCCGGTCGACACTTCCGCGAAGTGATGACGCAGCACGCCGACATTCTCGACAGCCACGAACGAATCGGCGCGGCATTTGCGGGCGCGATCGCCCTGCACGTGTCGCTGGTCGCCGCGATCCTGATTTCGGGATGGATCGCCGCGCACACCCAGACGTTCGGCGCAAAGGACGCGGGCGGCGCGGCGGTCGGCATCGAGGCCGTCAACTCCATTCCCATCCCGCATCACGGCATGCAGAATCCGCTCGCCAACGACACGCAGTCGGAGACTCCGCAAACCCCCGTGAAACAGCCGGAGCGGCAAAAAGCGGAAAAGCCTCCCAAGGACGCGGTCGCGCTGAAGATGAAAAATATCAAGAAGCCCGCCAAGGCCGCCAGCGAGCGCCAGCGCTATCGCCCTTACGAGGAACTCGAACAGAGTCAGCTCACCAGCAGCCAGGCGCCGCAGGTTTCTTCGCCGGTTTTTTCCGCCCAACCCGGATCGGGACGCGTCGGCACCGGCGCCAACACCACTCTCGGCACCCGCTGCGCCGGATACGCCGCGCAGATCCAG
The DNA here is from genome assembly GCA_035319685.1 of Bryobacteraceae bacterium. GTDB lineage: Bacteria > Acidobacteriota > Terriglobia > Bryobacterales > Bryobacteraceae > Palsa-187. The sequence continues at coordinate 2,167 of DATHCE010000064.1, forward strand.
CAACTGGTGGCACAGCACTGGCGCACCGGCGACGTCGACGCGCGCGTGCAAACCGCGCCGGTGGTGATCGCCACCTACACGCTGATGGGCGACGGCAGCATCCGCGACGTGCGCCTGCTGCAAACCAGCGGCATCGGCACGCTCGATTTTTCGGTGCAGCGCGCGATCCTCGACGCCGCCCCGTTTCCTCCCATTCCTTCCATCTGCGGCAAGGACTCCGCGAAGGTCGAATTTACGTTCGAGTTAAAACGATGAAGACCAAAATCGCAGCCATTATTCTTGTCATCCTGGCCGCGGCGGGCGCCGGCGTGCTGCTGCTTTCCGCGCAGGATATCCGCGGCAATATCGTCACCACCGAGCGTCCCGCCATCGCCTTAATCGATTTTCGCGGCTCCGGCGCGGCGCAGAGCGTCATGGATCCGTTCAACCAGACGCTGTGGGATGAACTGGCCGGCTCCGGCGTGTTGACCATGGTCTCGAAAAGTCTGTACCCGTTGAACGTTCCGCAGCAGCCCCAGGATTTTCATCCGCCGGCCGCAGGCCGGAGCAACGGACCCTGGCTCACCGATTGGTCCAATCCACCGGTCAGCGCAAACTATCTCGCCTTCGGATACACCGCCGTGCAGAACGACCAACTGGTGCTGCGCGGATGGCTCTTCAACCTGGCGCAATCCGATCTGGTCAGCGCGCAGGTGATCGGCAAGCTGTATTTCGGCTCGGTCGACGCCGAGGGTGCCAAGAAGGTCGCGCGCGAATTCGCCGCCGATATTCTCCAGCAGTTCGGTGCCAAAAGCCTGGCCGGAACGAAAATCTATTTCGTCTCCGATCGCACTCGCTCGAAAGAAATCTGGTCCATGGATTACGACGGCTCCAATCAACGCCAGTTGACCCGCTACAACTCCATCTCGGAGATGCCCGCGGTTTCTCCTGACGGAAAACTGGTCGCCTTCACCACCTGGGCGCAGGGCAATCCCAAAATCATGATTCTTTCCACCGAAACCGATCGCCGCATGCCCTTCTACAACCCGGTTTCCTCGGTCGTCGAGACGCCCGAATTCACCCCCGACGGCCGGCGCATTCTCTTCTCGGCGGCCATCGACGGCTGGACCCAGATCTGCGAAGCGAACGTCAACGGCAGCGATATGCGCCGCATTTCCCACGTCCGCACGATTGAGGTTTCCGCGAAAGTCAATCCCAAAAATCCGAACCAGGTGCTGTTCATCTCCGGCCGCTCCGGCCACCAGCAGCTCTGGATGATGAACGCCGACGGCGGGGATCTCGAAATGCTGACCAGCGGCGAAGGCGACGTTTCCAATCCCAGTTGGAGCCCCAACGGCCAGTTCATCGCCTTCGCCTGGACCCGCGGATATGAAATCGGCGGCTTCAATATTTTCGTCATGGACGTCGCCAAGCGCGTGCCCGTGCAGCTTACGCACGCGAACGGACGTAACGAGAATCCCTGGTGGGCTCCGGACGGCATGCATCTGGTCTTCTCCGTCAAGCGCGGCAGCGTGACGCAAATCTACACCATGCTCGCCGATGGCACACACGTCGAACAGCTCACTACGCGCGGCAATAATCTCCAGCCCGTATGGGGGAAAGGGATAAACTAGGAGTTCTTGAGGAGGATTACGTAAATCCAATGAAACTGACCAACAGGACGTTGTGTGCAGCGGTGTTCTCCACCGTGCTGCTCGTCGCCGTCGTGGGATGTAAGAAAAAAGCCCCGGCTCCGCCGCCTCCGCCGCCTCCAGCCCCGGCTAAGGAAACCCCGCCGCCTCCGCCTCCGCCGCTGGCGGTCCGCATCAACAGCTTCACAGCCGAGCCCAGCAGCATTGAGCGCGGTCAATCCGCAACCCTGCGTTGGAGCGTCGCCAACGCCACCGATATTTCCATCGATCAGAGCCTGGGCCCGGTCGCCGCCAACGGCAGCCGGCAGGTGTTCCCGGCCAATTCGACTACCTATACGCTGACCGCGCGCGGCGCCGCCGGCACCGATACGCGCTCGGTAACAGTCGAGGTCAGCGCGCCCCCGCCGCCGCCTCCCGCCGCGCCGCCTCCCGTTGTCGTCAGCGGCAGCGATCTGCTCGCCCGCGAAGCCCAGGATGCCTATTTCGATTACGACAAGAGCGACATCCGGGCCGACGCGCAGACGGCGCTCACTCACGATGCCGACCTGTTGAAGCGCATCCTTCAGGCCGATCCGTCGTTCAATGTGGTGATCGAAGGCAATTGCGACGAACGCGGCTCGGCGGAATATAATCTCGGCCTCGGCGATCGCCGGGCAACTTCGGCCAAGGAATTTTTGGTCCAGCTCGGCGTTCCCGCCGATCACATCAGCACCATCAGCTACGGAAAGGATAAGCCGGTGTGCACCGACGCCGACGAATCCTGCTATCAACGGAACCGGCACGACCATCTGGCTCCTGCAAAGTAAGGGGCCAATGAAGCCAAGGGCAAGTAGGATCAGTGAAGCCAAGGGCGAAGTAAGATTAGTCAAGCCAAGGGCGAAGTAAGATCCGTGAAGCCAAGGGCGAAGTAAGATTAGATTAGCAACCGGGGACGGCGCCTCATCTCACCGTCCCCGCTCTTTCCAAGGAGGATCGCACATGAATCGGCTGCTGTTGTCCGGGCTCGTCGCTTTCAATCTTTGCCCCGCGGCCCTGATGGCCCAGAAGAAAGAGGACCTCCAGTCCATCCAGCGCGACGTCGCGCAGTTGCAGGAACAGGTCAAGGAGCTCCAGCGATCTCAGGATGAAAGGATCGGGTCCCTGCAAGCCATGTTGCAGCAGTCGGTCGACGCTTCGAACAAAGTCGCCGCCGGCCTGGTGGCTCTCCAGCGCGATATCGAAAGCAAGCTGAGTGATCAGCAGAATAAGGTGGTCGCGCCCGTGGCCTCGCTCGGAACGCGGCTCGATCAGACCTCCGACGATCTGCGCTCGGTCGCCACCAACGTCGCCGACCTGGTGCGCCGCATGAGCGCTCTCGACACCAAGCTGACCGATATTTCAAGCGCGATCCGCATCCTGCAAACCCCGGCGGCCGCCGCTCCGCCCGCGCCGGGCACTTCTCAGGTACAAATCCCGGGAGCGGCTGCCACCCCGCCCGCGCCCTCCGCCGATTCCCTTTGGGAAAACGCGCGCCGCGATTATTCCGGCGGCAAGTTCGACCTCGCGCTTCAGGAGTACAGCGATTATCTGCGCTACTACCCCGACACCGACAACGCACCCGCGGCCGCTTATTACATCGGATACATCTACTACAACGCGTCGCAGTTCGACGATTCCGTGAAGGCCTTCGACAAGGTTCTGGCCATGCCCGAAAATCCGAAGAGCGCCGATTCCCTGTATTACAAGGCGGTCGCACTGATGAAATCGGACCATCGCACCGACGCCGGCGTGGCGTTCAAGGAGTTCGTGAAAAAATATCCGCACAACGAACACGCCGCGATGGCGCACACCAATCTGCGCAACCTCGGCCTGGAAGCGCGCACCACCAAGAAGCGGCCGGAATAATTGCTTCGACCTTTCCGGGACGCTCTTTGATATAGTCTTGCTCATGCGCAAGACCCGTTGGAGCGAGCCTTCCATTCGTCTGCTGGTCGGCCTGTCCGCACTGGCCGTCGTTTTCGCCGCCTACACACAAAACTCCCAGCAGGCGCGCCCGCCTCTCACCATCGAAAAAGTCGCGCCCGATCTTTACAAACATCGCCGGCAACGGAGGCAACGTCGCCGTCTACGTCACCGCTCAGGGCGTCATCCTGATCGACGATAAATACGAGCAGGATCACGATGAGATCCTCGCGAAAGTTCAATCGGTGACCAGCCAGCCCGTCAAGTACGTGCTCAACACGCACCAGCACGGCGATCACACCGGCGGCAACGCGAAAATGCTCGCGAATTCCGCCGAAATCATTATTCACAAGAACGCGCGCGCCAACATGGTCGCCGGAAACATGCCCGGCGTCCCGCGCATCAGCTTCACCGACGAGACCGAGGTCTTCCTGGGCGGCAAGGAAGTGCTGGCGCATTATTTCGGACGCGGCCACACCAACGGCGACGCCGCCATTTATTTCCCCGATCTGCGCGTGGTCCACACCGGCGACCTGTGCGTCGTTAACACCTCGCCGTTCATCGATTATTCGGCCGGCGGAAGCGCGAAAGAATGGACCGCGACCGTCGACAAAATCCTGCAATGGGATTTCGATACCGTCATTCCCGGCCACGGGCCCGTTTCGAAGCGCGCCGATCTGGTCGCATTTCGCAACAATTTCGCAAAAATGCGCGATCGCGTCACCGGCCTTCTGCGTGACGGAAAAGGCAAAGATGAGGTCAGCCAGACGCTGGTTTCGGAATTCCACTGGCAGCCCGCGAGCCTCGGCATGCGCCAGCTCGACTCGATGATCGCGGAATTAAAATAAATTTTCTCATTTCGCTTCCATTACTTCGCGCATTCACCGGCGCTTAAAATTTCGCGGCGTCGATTATCGTGAAACCAAGAGATTGGCGCGTTGATCGGCGTCCAATTCACCACTGTAGCGTCAGTCCTAGGAAACTGCGCTGCCCGAGTCAAACGATCACGATGGCCGCGTTGCGACAGAGCGGCGGAGGATCCTCCAATTCGTATTTCGAAGGAGAAAAAAGGGAGATTTAAGAGCCGGCAGTAGTCGCCGCTCCCGCCAAACCGAGCGATTCCGCGCGATCCTGCATCGCCTTGATGCAGAACTCGATGTGCTGGTCGAGGTCGACGCCCATTTCCTCCGCACCCCTGATAATATCCTCGCGATTCACCTGCCGCGCGAACGCCTTGTCCTTCATTTTTTTGCGCACGCTCTTGACTTCCACTTCGTGAATGCTCCGCCCCGGCTTCACATACGAGCACGCCGTCAAAAACCCCGCCAGCTCATCGCAGGCGAACAGCGTTTTTTCGAGCAGCGACACTCGCGGAACGCCCGTAAAATCGGCATGCGAGAGAATCGCGCGCCGGATCTCGTCCTCCACGCCGCGCCCGGCGAGAATCGGCTCGCCCTTGGTCGGATGATCGGGAAGCTGCGGATGAATCTCCCAATCGAAATCGTGCAGCAGAGCGGTAACGGCCCACTTTTGTTCGTCCTCGCCGAATTTTTTCGCGTACGCCACGACGCACGCCTCCACCGCCAGCATGTGTTTGCGCAGGCTCTCCGACTGGACGAACTCGCACACGATCTGGTAAGCCTGATTTCGATCCATAAATTCCAGTGTATGATACGGCATGCCGGAAAGAATCAAACTCACGGCTCGCGCCATTGTCTGGCGCGTCGTGATGGCCCTGGTGGCCGTCTGGCTGATCTACTTTATGCTGCGCGCGTACGTTCTCTGACGCCATGGCCCCGTCCGCTGCATCGAAATCGCCGCTGCCGCGCGAGCACGGCGCCTGGGCGATGCTGTTGCAGCCGTTCCTTGGCGCGTGGATCGTCGTGCACAAATTTTCGTGGACCATCGCGCCCGCGCTCGCCTCGGTTGTGCTCGTGTTTCTGATTCGCGAGCCTCTCATCACGCTCGCGCGCCAGAAATGGACCTGGCGAACCACGCATCCGGAAACGCCCCAAGCTCGCCGTTATGTCGCGATCGAGCTGGCGCTGCTCGCCGCTTCAGGCGCCGCGCTGCTGCTGGTCTGGCCGTGGTGGATTCTCGCTATCCTCGGAGTCTCGGCCGCGACGCTCACCGCAATCGCGGTCTTGGTGACGATTCGCAACCGCCAGCGCGCCGTCTGGTTCCAGGCGCTGAGCGCGGCGGGACTCGGAAGTTCCGCTCTCGCCGCCTGTCTCGCCGTCTCGGGATCGGTCCCGCTGTGGGGCTGGTGGTTCTGGGCCCTGCATGCCGCGCATTTTCTGGCCGCGATTCTGGTGGTCCACGCACGGCTCGACGCGCGCATCGCCGCGCGGAAAAACATCGCCGCGCCGTCGGGTCGCGCCGCGTTTTGGGCGCAAATCGCCTTCGCCGCCGCCGGCCTCGCGCTGATCGCGACTCGCCATGCGTGGTACGGTTCGGCGGCGATCTTCTCCGCGGCCGTTCATTTGTTCGATCTGCGAACTCTTTCGACGCCCCAAGCTCTGGCGATGCCGATGAAGACTGTCGGAGTACGGGCGATGTCGTTTTCGATCGCGTTCACGCTGCTCGTGGTTGCGGGCTCGCTCGCAGGACTGATATCCTGACGCTAGACCAACGGCAATGGGCCTGTGGCGCAGTTGGGAGCGCGCTTCCATGGCATGGAAGAGGTCGTGAGTTCGAATCTCACCAGGTCCACCAACCGAGGCAAAATGAGTAGCGGGGCGCGTCCGCGCGGAAGGTCGTGAGTTCGAATCTCACCAGGTCCACCAAATTTCCTCGCTATAGAATCTTGGCTCCCTTCGCCAGGTTGTGTCGCGCGCACAACAGTTGAACGTTCTCTGGCCTCACTGAAGTGCCGCCCAACGAATAGGGAAGGTCATGGTCAAAGTGGAGTTCGTCCGTCGCGCCACAGACGACGCATTTCCCGCCGTCGCGCTTCCAGACCTCCACCTTGACCGACGTGGGAATTAGTCGGCGACGGTCCCTCTGGGCTAGGCCTGGTGCGAGCGTACTGTCTGCAGATTCGACCGCGGCCAACTTGAACTTGAAAACCCAACGTTGACCGTCGGGTTCCCGCCAGGCATCTACCAGATGGAAGACGCCGTTATAGGACCAAATCCCTTGGCGGATCTTTTCATAGACGCGTACGGGTTTCGGAGCGGCACCTCCAGTCTTGTATTGAACGGCAGCATGATAGAATTTGCCGTTCTCGGTCAATGTTCCCACGGGGGTTATTTCAGGCTGGTCAATCGCCTTGGGATCCTCCACGGTACGAGATCGCGGGGCATCGTGGCCTTCGTAAATGACAGTCGAACCATCGTCTTCGCATCGATCGCGGTAGGGGGCGTTGGGATGGACCGACATCAAAATCACGGAGTAGCCTACTCCCAGATCGAAGTTCATGCCCCGTTGGAGGCTAGACGATTCACGCTGGCACCTCTCTATGTAGGAGATGATCTCGTTGTCCATGCCGTGACCTAAGCCGAACGCCGGATCGGGACAAAACGGATCTCGACCCGCTGATTCAACGCGCCCGCTATCCTACGCAGCATCGCCAGGGAGTGGCCCTCATAATCGGCGTCCTCAAGGCGGCAGATGACCGAGGCGGTGGTGCCTATGAGCTTGGCGAGCTGAGCTTGGGTGAGGGCCGCCGCTGCCCTTAGTTCTTGGATTTTGCGGGCGATCTCTTCGTTCGCGCGCGCCTCTTCCAGATTCTTCAGCCGGGCCGGCTTGCCTTCGTACAGGCGGCGGCGAAGGATCTCCACCGCGTCGCTGGTCGGTTTCAGCGTCTTTGCTTTGTTATCTGGCATGGTCAAGCCTCCTCATAAGTGTGCTTCGCCGGATTCGCCTCAAACCGCTTCTTGCGTTCGACGGCCCGATCGATCTCTTTCGGCGGGACCACCCGCTCCTTCGCAAGACCGTGAGAGACCACGGCCGCTACCGCGCCGTGGAAGAAGTACAGGATCCGGTGATGAACGCCTCCCAGGCTGGCGCGCAGCTCGTAGATGCCGTCTCGCAGGAAGTCCGCTTCGGGCCGACGCAGCTCGTGACCCATCTCGCGCAGGCGCTCCAACCGGAGATAGCACTTGTCCTGCACTTTTGCCGGTAACTTGTCGAACCACTCGATGAACGGACATGATCCATCTTCCTCCCGGTAGAGGGCGACTCTGGTCCTGGGCACTCG
>DATHCE010000065.1:0-15574 GCA_035319685.1 Bryobacteraceae bacterium
CGAGAAGCTCGATGTTCGCGATCAGTCCGGCGTTCTGGTCATCACCGGCGGGCGCGTGGATTAAGAGGCGTGGAAATCGTGTAGCCGCCCAACGCGGTCGCCGGGATTATCGCCCGGCGAGTTGCCCTTCCTGGTCGCTAAGGCGGCGGGATCCTGCCCGGCTGGATCGAGATGTTGGTGGTGTCGCTCGCGCCTAACATGGTCACCACCACGGGCACGTTGTCGCCATTGGTCACGCCGCTCGGCACCTGGACGTCGATCTGATACTCGCCCGCGTAGCCCGGTACGAGCCCCGAAAACAACACCGTCGCGGGAATGCCGCCGATGGTCACCGTCGGGAGCGTCGGCGTTTCATAGAGCACGCTGCCATCGATCGGCGGATTCGTTCCGGTTGGCAGAGCCTTCCCGGCCGGGTTGCCGTTCGGAGTCGCCAGTCCCAGCCCGGTTAGGTAAATCGTCAAAATATCGCCGATCGTGGCCGGCTGGCCGCACTCCGTCAACACGCTGGTGGTGGAGGTGCACGCTGGCAATCCCAGGTTGGCCGTGGTCGACACCGGAAGAACCAGCCACGCCGTGTTCGCAAATTGTGCGATGACGAATTGTGTGCTGGTCTTGGGGTCCGTAAACCGGTACAACCCAGGACTGGCAGGAACCATATTCAGCGTGTAGTTGGGATACAGCGACGAGGACGTCGTCAACTGCACGTTCACCGTGCCCGAAGTGGGCAAATCGGAGGGCACGTACAGATCGATCTGCTGGGGAGAAGTGGCCGCCCCAGGCGCCGGAATCAGGTGGAACATCGGCGCGGGCTCGCCGTTAAAAGTGACCTGGACGCCTTCCGATTGGGTGGAAGGGAACAGTCCGGACACCTCGTTTGCGTTCGCGCTGCCCAGGCCGTTCGCAAATATGCTGGCGATCGAACCCGGCGCGATGGTACCGGGCATCCCAAACGTCGCGTTGTTGACCACCGAGGTCAGGCCTGCGACCGGCAGTTGCTCGGTGCTGGGGCTGCTTTGCCCTCCAATCGAGATGACAAATGGCTGGGTGCCCTGAATATTCGCAGGCAGCTTGAGGTTCACCTGGTAGACGCCCGGCGGAAGGGCCGAGGTCACTCCCGCGAAGATAACCGAGGCCGCCGCATTGCCAACCATGATCGTGGGCAGAGGCGAGACTTGATTGGTCACTCCCGACGCCACGACTCCAGTGGGCGTGGGCGGATTGGTCACCCCCAGACCCACCGCGTAGGTGATCACGGTGTCTCCGGGATGCGCCGGAGCAGCCAGCGTGATGGCCGAGCTGCCCGTCGAGTTTGTGACGTCCGCGAACGTTGAGCCGTTCTGGGACAGGAAGGCCGGAGACGTAGCTCCTAGCGTGATCGCGAACGCAGCCGATGGCACGCCGCCGATGGTGACCGTCATGGTCGTCGGTCCCGGGGACAATTCAAACGGGATCTGCACGGCGAATTGAGTCGCGGCGAAGCTGTTCGTGAACACGTAGGCGGTCTTCCCGCCAACCGTTACCGTCGCCTGGGTGCCATCGGTCCCAAAGTTCGCGCCGTACACCACCGCCAACAGGCCGGGGCACAATGCCGTACCGTAGGAAACTCCGTTGACTACCGCGGTGACCGTTGGCGGATCGGTGGCCGCTTCGTGCGCTCCCGCCAAGCCCGCCGGTCCGGCAACGATCAACATCAGAAACGCAGCACAGTATTTCATGAATCTGCTCCCGGGCTGTGGATCGCATCTTTCAACCAGTTGTCGGCCCCCGTTGATCCGGGCACGCGCGTGGCGGAAGCGGGGGAATCAACTACAATTTCCTGCCCTCACCTTCATCTGACTCCGAGGAATCAGGAACAGATTATCAAAAGCCGGACAATCTCGCACGCTGCTTCTTAGGCCGCGGACCGATCATAAGTGCCCGGTTTGCCGGGGTTCACGCGTCCCTATGTTATGATGGGGCGTCCTCGTGGAACAGCCGGGAACATAATGTTTCCAATGCGTTGAAGCTGGTGGAGGTTGTCTCCGCTCCCGTTCGCCGGCCCGTTCGCGGGCGGCGAGATTCGTGAATCCAAGAAGGTTAACCGGAAGTGGACGCTATGGAATTAGATCAACCCGCCGCTGAGCGCGAGGCCACCGCCGCTAACATCGCGTCGATCATCGATCACACGCTGCTGCGGCCGGAGGCGACCGCGGACGACATCCGCAAAGTGTGCGCCGAAGCCCGTCAGTATGGTTTCGCGAGCGTCTGCGTGAACCCATACTGGGTGCCGCTCGTGGCATCCGAGTTGGCAGGATCGCCGGTGAAAGTGTGCACCGTCGCCGGATTTCCGCTGGGCGCGAGCATGACCGCAAGCAAAGTCGCCGAAACGGAATTGGCCGTTCGCGCCGGCGCGCAGGAAATCGATATGGTGATCAACATTGGTCAACTGCGCGGCGGAAATTACGACGCCGTGCGCGAGGATATCCGTGCGGTGGTGAATGCGGCCCGCCCAGGCGGCGCGATCGTCAAGGCGATCCTCGAAACCGCGTTGCTGGATGACGATCAGAAAGCCGTCGCCTGCAGGTTGGCCCGGGACGCGGGCGCGCAGTTCGTCAAAACGTCCACGGGATTCGCGGCCCATGGCGCCACCGCGCACGATGTCGCGCTGATGCGCTGCGTGGTCGGTAACGCGATGGGCGTCAAAGCGTCGGGCGGCATCCGAACCTTGGACGACCTGAAGACCATGGTGGCCGCAGGCGCGTCGCGCATCGGCGCCAGCGCGAGCGTCAAGATCGTCGAGGCGATGAGCCGTTAGTCCCGGATCGCCGATGGCTACCCCGCGAAAATCCGCCGTATTCCGCGAGCGCGCCGAGCTGCTCGATTTTCTGCTCGAAGTGTCGCGCATCACCTCCGAGACGCTGGACCTCGATCAGCTGCTCGAAAGCGTCGCGTCCATCGTCAAAACCGTGGTGCCCTACGACCTGTTCGCGATTCTGCTGTACAGCGAGCGTCCGCAGGGGCTGCGCATCCGCTACTCGATCGGGCATCGCGACGAAATCGTGCGCAATCTGGTGATCCCGCTGAATGAAGGCGTCACCGGAACGGCCGCGGCCACGCGCATGCCCGTGCTGGTCGACGATGTGCGCAAGGACCCGCGGTATTTGAACGCGCTCGACGCGGTGCGCAGCGAGCTCGCGGTGCCGATGGTCGCGCGCGGCAGGCTGGTGGGCGTGGTGGATGTGCAGTCGACTCGCGAAAAGGCGTATTCCGAGCAGGACCGCGCGCTGCTGCGATTGATCGCTGGGCGCGTCGCCGTGGCCGTGGACAACGCGCGCCTATACCGCCGCGTCGACCGCCAGAATCGCACCCTCAAGACGCTGGCGCATTTGTCGCAGGAGTTCAGCTCCATCCTCGATCTCGACGAGCTGCTCGGAAAAATCGCGGCGACCATTCGCGCGCTGATCAGCTACGACGCCTTCAGCATTTTTCTGGTGGATGCGGATCGAAAAGTCCTGCGGAGCCGCTTCACCGTGCGTTATGACGAGCGCGTGACGCTCGACAATATTCCGCTGGGGAAGGGAATCACCGGAGCGGCGGCCGAAGCGCGCGAAACGGTTCGCGTGCAGAATACCATGGAGGATCCGCGCTACATCGCTTCGCACCCCGATATCCGCTCCGAAATGGCCGTGCCCCTGGTGGTGCAGGATCGCGTGGTCGGCGTGCTCGACGTCGAAAGCGAGCGCGTCGCGTATTTCACCGAGGATCATCAGCGGATGCTGGCGCTGCTGGCGCCGCAGATCGCCAGTTCCGTGGAAAATGCGCGCCTGTATGAGGAGCTCGCGCAACGCGAGCAGCGCATGGAGCAGGATCTGCGCGCCGCGCGCAAGCTCCAGCACGTGCTCCAGCCGCGCGTGGCTCCCGGTCTCGCCGGGCTCGAAGTGGCGATTCGCGCCCGGCCGGCCCGCGAAATTTCCGGCGACGTGTATGATTTTTTCGATCACGGCGAGAATTATTCGGTGATCGTGTTCGGCGATGTGAGCGGCAAAGGCGCGGCGGCCGCACTGTACGGCGCGCTGGTCAGCGGCCTGCTCCGCATTCTCGCGCCGCGCCGGCGCAGCCCCAAGCTGCTGATGCAGTCGCTCAACGAAACCCTGCTCGAGCGCAAAGTGGACACGCAATACGCCACGCTTCTGGTCGCGCTGTGGGAGCCGCGCTCCCGCAAATTGACGCTGTGCAACGCCGGCGCCGAGCCGCCCATGGTTTTTCGCGATGGCGAAGTGATCAAGCCCAAGGCCGAAGGCCTGCCGATCGGCCTGCTGGACGCGCGCGAATATGAAGAGGTCGAGTTTCAGACCGAGCGTGGCGATATGATCCTGTTTTATTCGGACGGCATCGAGGACCAGCTCAACGCGAAGGGCGAGGATTATTCGCGGCTGCGCATCATGCGGCTGCTCAAAAAACATGGCGCCGAGCCGCCCAAGGTGCTGGCCGACGCGATTTTCGCCGAACTGGACAAGTATCGCGACGACACGCCGATTACCGACGACCAAACGGTCGTAGCGATGAGGGTCTCCTGATGGGTTTCGCCTATCGCGATCGCGCGCTATTCTGCGATAACGTCGATCTGTCGGAGATCGCGGCGCGCGCCGGCACGCCATGCTATGTGTACTCGGCGTCCGACATTCTCTCCAATTACCGCGCCTACGATTGCTCTTTCGGCGAGGTTCCGCACACCGTCTGCTACGCCGTCAAAGCCAGCGGCAATGTGCAACTGCTGCGGCTGCTCGCCCAAGCGGGCGCGGGATTCGACATCGTCTCGGGCGGCGAGTTGTATCGCGTCCTTCACGCCGGCGGCGATCCTTCGAAGGTCGTATTTTCGGGTGTCGGAAAGACCGCGGAGGAAATCAATCAGGCGCTCGATGCGCGAATCTTCGTGTTCAATTGCGAATCCGAGCCGGAGCTCGAATTGATCGACGCGCTGGCGCATCGCCGTGGCGCGAAAGCTCGCGTCGCGGTGCGCGTCAATCCGGACGTGGACGCCCCGACGCACGCCTACATCTCTACCGGACGCCTGGCGCACAAATTCGGCATCGACATCGGCGAAGCCGAAGCGGTCTATGAACGCGCCGCCCGGCTCGGCAATCTGCTGCTTGAAGGCGTGAGCTGCCACATCGGCTCGCAGCTCATGGACCCGAATCCGGTGATGGAAGCCGTCGATCGCGTGCTCGCCCTGATCGATCGATTAAAGGCCAAAGGATTCGATATTCGTCACGCGGATTTGGGCGGCGGCCTGGGCATCGCCTACCAACCCGGTGAGGCGGCGCCCGCAATTTCGACGTTCGTGGGCGAGCTTCGTGCGCGCCTGGCGGGCCGCGGCCTGCATGCCATCGTCGAGCCCGGCCGCTCCATCGTCGGCAACGCCGGCGTCCTGCTCTCGCGCGTCCTGTATCGGAAAAAAACCGGCAACAAGGATTTCGTCATCATCGACGCGGCCATGAACGATCTGATCCGCCCCGCGCTCTACGGCGCCCATCACGAGATTTTGCCGCTGCGCGAAAGAAATGCCGGACGCGTTCGCGTCGATGTGGTGGGTCCGGTGTGCGAGTCGGGAGATTTTCTGGCGCGCGATCGCGACCTCGCCGAAGTGTTGCCCGGCGATCTGGTCGCCATCTGCTCGGCGGGAGCCTACGGGTTCGTGCAATCGTCCAACTACAATTCGCGCACGCGGGCGGCCGAAGTGCTGGTCGAAGGCGGCCAATGGCGCATCATCCGCCGCCGCGAAAGCTACGAAGATCTCATCCGCGGCGAGATGAACTAGAATGATCGATATGAATGCGGCGACGCTCGTTCCCGTGGAAGAGTATCTTCGCACCACGTATCACCCGGACTGCGATTACGTGGATGGGGAGGTGCTGGAGCGGAACGTGGGCGAACGCGATCACAGCAAGGTTCAACGCGAGCTGATTTTTCTCTTCAGATCCCGGGCGAAGGAATGGAATCTTCACGTTTTTCCCGAACAACGTGTTCAGGTCTCGGCACGACGCTTTCGGATTCCCGACGTTTGCGTCGTCATCGGACCCGAGCCTACCGACCAGATTTTTCGCGACCCTCCCTTCATTTGCATCGAAATTCTTTCAAAGGACGACACGCTCGATCAGATGCAGGAAAAGATCGACGATTTTCTCCGTTTCGGCGTTCGCTACGTCTGGGTGATCAATCCGCGCAACCGGCGAGCCTGGGTCTACTCCCCCGATGGCAGCCGCGAAATTAAAGACGGCGTGCTGCGCACCGAAAATCCAAGCCTCGCCGTTCCGCTGGTTGAATTATTTCGCGACTAGCGCGCCGCCGCGATCACTTCCATCTCGACCGTCGCCTCGAGCGACGGCAAGCCTTCAAATAACAGAAACGTGCTCGCCGGTGGGCGCGATTTGTCGAGAAAATCGAATCGTGCCGCGCGCACCAGATTCGCAACCGAAACCGTCGACGGATACACACTGGTCCAGAAGACGTCTTTGTAGGTGACCCCCAGCGGCTCGATCCCCTTCGCCAGCCTTTCAAACGCCAGCCGGATGTCTTGATCCTGCCCGCCAAAGGCGAGTTGCCCGCCGCTGAACACGACTTTCGGCGCGCCCACCAGCGCGATCTGCGAATAATTCGGATTCTGCGTGAGTCCCGGCGGATTCACCAACACGACTGGTCCCGAAGGCGAAGATTGCGGGCGTCCCACCGCTTCGCATTCCGCCAGCGGCTCGATCGCCAGCCGCTGCGTCTGGACGAAATTCACCGCGGCATTGCCGAACGCGCTCGTAAGCGAACGCCGCGCCGTCTGTACGTCGTCGAGCGAGCTCAAAAAACACGTCGCGCGTACCACCTGGTCTGCGGGAACGCCCCCGCCGGCCGCGGCCTTTTCCAGCTGCGCCACCGCTTGCCGCACGTCCTTCGCCTGCTGGCCCGCGAAAAACGCAAGGCCGTTCGGATTGACGATCCGTTTATCCTCCGCGATGCTCTCGAGCACCACCTGCGCGCCTTCCATCGGCAGACCGCCGGCCTGTATGGTGCTCAGCGCCGGAAGATTGAGCTTATGGGCGGTGAATACTTCGCTGACGATGGCCTGCACGCGGCGCAGGTCGCCCGACCCCGCCACAAACGCGCGAAGCTTCAGAATCGCCGCGCCGTGATTGGATTTGAACAGCTCCTTCAATCCGTCGCGGACCTGTTGCGAAAGCAGACCCTTCGAGGAAAGCGGCGAAACGTGAAATACCAGTTGTTGCGTCTGGCCCTCGATTGCGGCAGGAGGATCTTTCAACAGCGGCAACGTCTGGGTGACCGGTTCTTCGTCGCCTTTCTTCTTTTTCTTCTGGCCCCACGCGGCGGAGCTCGCGATCAACGCCAGGCTGAGCAGCAGCAGTGCAGCTCTACGGATGAAAACGGTTCGCAAATGTGAATTTTAACACTGCCGCGCCATCCCGGACCAGTTTCGCCGCGTCGCGCGTCCTTGACATGTGATTTGTCCGCGTCAATTAGCAAGTGAAGCGCTGCTCGGGCCGATCAAGCAACTTTCCATGCCGCACCCCTCGGTGTCAAGATCGCGAGCACCGCCGCTACGACGAATAGCGCTGGGACGTCTCCCCAGAGGTGGCCGATATGCTCAGTGTTCGACAGAGCCTGAGCACCCATGATCGCCGCATGCACGACACTCGACCATACAGTGAACCAGATGAGGCTCCGATGCGCGAGCGGGTCGCGGGAGGCGATCAACAGGAAAACGCCGAGCGTGGCGTAGATGCCCAGGATCATTTGGAAATAGTCGGAATGTCCGCCGGTGTGCCACGACCAACCGGAAGGCCAGACGACGGTCAACGGGTAGAGCCCGAAAATGAAGATCAAGCCCACGAGAAGCAGAGCGAATCGCAAGTACTTCGTGTTCATTTCACCCTCCCCGAACAGTGGAGAAGTATACTCCAGTCGAAGGTGGATTGGAATGGGCGTAGCGCTTCGCCGCGTCGCGCGGGCGAACTATACCACCGGTTCCATGCCGAAACGGCGCAGCAGTAGAAACTCGGAAAGATTATCCGTGGTCAGCAGCCCCAGTAGTTTGCGGTGATCCATCACCAGCGCGCAGCGCCCGGCCTGCGCCATCACGGGCAGAATCTCGGCGAGGTCGGTCGCGGGATCGATGGAGAGAAAATTGCGATCCATCACCCCCGCGACATACGCATCCGGTCCGTCGGCGGCGAGCGCCTTCAGCAACAGATTCCGGCCGAGCAGTCCCACCACCTGGTCGCCGTGCACCACCGGAAAATCCTGTTGATGGGTCGACAGCAGAAGATTGGCGGCATCGCGAATGGTGTTGCCGTGCTCGAGCGTGTGAAACTCGGTGATCATCGCGGCGCGCACCGGAATTCCTTGGGTCAGCGTGCGGCCCGTCGCCGCCGCGCCCTCCTGAGCCGCTCCCAGATAAATGAACATCGCAAAGAACACCAGCATGAACTGCGGCGCCAGCAATCCGTAAAGCCCCATGCTGATCGCCAGCATGCGGCCCATCCACGCCGCCAGCCGCGTGGCCTGATCCTCCGGACGAATATAGGAAAGCAGCGCGCGCAACGCCCGGCCGCCGTCCATCGGAAACGCGGGCAGCAGGTTGAACACGGCCAACAGGAGGTTGCCGTAGGCCAGCCTCGCCAGCGCGTTCGCGTCGGTCGGTTGCACCAGATCCGAAATGTTGATCGGCACCGCTTCGTGCCTCAGGAACATGTACCCGAAAATCGAAACCGAGAGCAGGATGTTCACCGTCGGGCCGGCGAGCGAGACCCACAACTCCTCGGTCGGCCTGAGCATCCGCTCCATGCGCGACAATCCGCCGATCGGGAACATAATGATTTCGGTGGTTCGGACGCCGAAACGCATCCCCACGAAAGCATGGCCCACTTCATGCAACAGAACGCTCACGAACAGCCCCAACAGGAACACCGCGTAGCTCGAGCTCGTTTGGCGGCTGCCCAGGTCGGTGACCACCAGGAAGATCACCAGCAGCAGGAATGTGAAGTGCAACCGTACTGGTACGCCGAATAGGTTGAACCCCTTCAGCGTCCCGGCCGTGCTGCTGCGCTCATTTGAGGAACGTACAAGCTCCACAAGTAAAAGATAGCAGAACTGTGGTCTGACTTAGGCTAGGCGAAAGCCCTGAGTCGGCATGCAATGAATCACTGATTTTAGGGGTTTTACTCCAATGGGAAACGCCGCGACGAGGTTTGTGTCTTCTTGCTTGGCAGTGGTCCGGGGCCGTCACCCGAACTTCTTCGCGCTGGAGAATTGGAAAAATCCAGCTCGTTTTCGTCGAACGTGACTGGGCGATCTAGTACCATTTCAAGGGTCGTGCCTTTTGCCAGGATTGCTTCGGGACCTCGCGTAAACAGCACCGCCATCAACCCGGCCGTCGCACCCGCCGCCGCTCCGATGCCTGCTCCCATCCCTGCCGCGCCGCTCATGCTTCCGGCGAGCGCGCCCACACTCGCACCGGCCGCCGCAGTCTCGCCTACGGTCCGAACGTCGCCGGCTTTATTGCCTTCGCTCTTGATCGTGCCTTCCTTGCGATCCAGTTCCTCGCTCGCGCGGCCATCGAGGCCGCTGACCCGAGCCCGGAAATCGCGCGTGGTCCCATTCGGCAGCGTGAGCGAATCGAAGCGCAAATGAAATTCGCCGCGACCCTTCACCTTGCCGGGACGTTGGACCTCCGTGATGGTCCCCGAAACATAGCTGCCGGGCGGAATCACGATTTTTCCCCCCACCAGGATCGGAAACACCGTTTCCAGGTACACGCGATCGCCCGGAACCGAATTTTTCGTGCTGACGCTGTTGATCAGGCTGAGCGGGATATGGGTCCCGGTCTCTACCAGAAAGGATTTCGGCACAGCCGGTGCCTCTGGCGCGGGTTTGACGTCCGCGGGTTTTGCGTCCGCCGCTGCGGGGTCCTGCGCGAACACACCGGTCGCCACCATCAAAAGGGCCGGAATCAGACGTGCGATCATGCGCAACACTCCACTTCAGTGTAACCTACAATTCCTGATACGTCGCCGCCGCCCCGATCGTTCCCCCCATCATATCCGCGCCCCTCGCTCACACGGGCAAGGCTTAACGATGTCGAGCAAGCCCCGGCAGTCATGCCGGGGTAAAAATTGCCGTTTTCACACAGACTCTCACCGGCGAGGCTTGTCTACCTCGTAGATGGTGCATGTCGCAAGCCCCGCCAGTACTGTTCACCGAGACTCTCTTAAGACGACTCGTCTGCCGAAGGCCCGTACATCGCCGGCACTGGAATATCGTTGAGCCGCAAATACACGCTCAACTGCCCCCGGTGAAAGATATGATGATTCATGATCATGCTGCGCCATACCGCAACGCGCGGCATCTTGAAAATCGCCTGCCCGCCCCCCAGCAGCGACCAGTCCGCCATCATGAGATCGTCTTCCGCTTTCTCCAGTGTCGCGCGAGCTTCGGCGACATTCTTGTCGAATTTCCCGAGCAGTTCCCCCCGCGACTTCGCCGGTTCATATTTCATCGGCTCCGCGCCCGGAGGAGCGACATCGAAGGAATCTCCCGCGAAAATAAATACCGCCCATCCGGGCATGTCCGCGATGTGAGTAGCCAAAGCATCCATGGACCAGGATTTGGCGTGAGGTTTGAAGCTGAATTTCTCATCCGGGCAACGTTCCAGAACTTTTCTGGTCGTCGCCATCTCCTGATCGAATTCGGGTAACAGCGCGTCGCGAATTTTCATAGGTCAATATTCGCCTGATCTTCGCCATCTGTCAATAGCAAAATTTATTGCAACGGCAAATACCTTTGCGCGACGCTGGTCGCGTCCGCCGTCGCGACCCGAACTTCCGGGTTTTGAGGCGCATCCGATGGTAATGTAACGTTTATCTGGAACAGGCCCGCGTAGCCCGGCGACGCTCCCGCATACGCGATATTCCTGGGATCTACCGCGACTCCGTTCAGCAGCACCTGAAACTGGCTGATTGCTGCCAGCGGCGCGGCCGTTTCGGGAAGCTGGTTTGGAATCGCAGCCGGGGCGGTTGGACCGAGCCCGGTAGCCCACAACACGATTTCCTCGCCGGCATGCGCGGGAGACGCGGCCGTGATCAGCGATCCGTCCGCATGCGTCCCGAGCACCGTGCTCGCGTCGATCTGAAACAGCGCGGGAGCGGTTGCGCCCAGCGTGATCCCCACCGCCGGACCGGCGACTCCGTTCACTTCCAATTGCACCGTCGCCGGCCCGGCGATCAGGTTCGAAGGCAGCAGAATGTTCACCTGGCCCGGCGAAACATAGTAGATATCGGCCGAGATCTGATTCACGTTCACCCGCACGCCGGTGCCGATCAGTACCGTGGGCAGCGTGTCTCCGTTGATATCTTCCGCCGAGATCGCCGCCGTCACGAACGCCAGGTTTTCGCCGTAAATGGTGACGAAAGTATTGGGAGCGTAGAAATTCGCGACGTTTGCGGCGGTATTGGCGATGCTGTCAGCGGTGTAAAGCGGCCCGCTGCTGTCGCTCGAGCCGGCCACCAGGGGCCCGATCACGAGGGCTGCCATCCACAATGCGGCGGCCATCCTCGGGATTTATTTTATCACTCGAGCGGCTGCGTCAGAAGATCCTTATACAAGGCGAAAAATTTCGCGAAATCGAGATCCAGCATCACTTCGACCGGCGTCGCGTCCGGCGCCAGGGCGCGATCAAGCGGCTTCACCGCGCCATAATTCTTCCCGAACGCCGTGTCGACGTCGAGGTACGCCGTCTCGTGTTTGGTCACGAACGACGGATCGAGCAGATATCCCGCCGCCAGGCAATCCCAGATGTAAGTCTGCAAGTCCGGATGTTCCTTGAAGCGCTTGCCCAGGTCTTCCTTGTACAACTCGGTGACCGGAGTCTTCGCCGCCACAATCTGATCGAAATGGGTTTTGTTGATCCGCGCGTGATTGCAGATATCCAGCCCGAACATGATCTTTTCCTTGATCGCCGACCTCAGCACGATCGACGCGGCTTCCGGATCGAACCAGAAATTGAACTCGGCCGCGCGCTGGTCGTAATTGGGAACATGCACGGCGCCGCCCATAAAAACAATTCGTTTGATTTTTGTTTCCAGATCCGGCCGCATCCTCAGCGCGATGGCGATGTTGGTCATCGGTCCTATGGCGAGCAGCGTCACCTCGCCCGGCTCGCGGTCGATGGTGTCGATCAGAAAATCCACCGCGCTGCGATGCGAGGCGCGGCGCGCCGTTTTCTGCTTCTTTTCCGGCGGATCCTGGCCGAACATGCCCAGGTACGGGATCGGTCCCCAGTCGTGATTCTCTTTCTCCGCCATCGCCCGGGTGTGGACCAGAGGCGTCGCCGCGCCCAAATACAGCGGAATCGCGCCCCTTTTCATCACGTCCAGGATGCGAAACATGTCCTCGGCGCCCTGGAGCGGCCACAAATTTCCCGGCACCACGGTCAGTCCCAGCACATTGACCTTGTCCGGCTTCTCGAGCAGCATCGCCAGCGCCGCGCCGTCATCGTTGAAAAACGCGCAATCGGTGTCGAAAATAACCCGGTCCGGTCCGGAAGGGCCCTGCGCCGCGGCAAGCGAGGCAACGAGCGTTAACCAGGTCAGCAGTCTCAAACCGTCAGTGTATCAGCCTCGCGAGAATGTCCGGGATCTCGAAGACCGCGCGATTTTCGATCTGTGAGACGCTGGCCCGGTATGCGTCCAGGTTTTCGAGCATTTCTGAAACCGCCTCGCGCACGCCGCGAAAATTCGGCACGACGATGCCCGCCTTCCGCTCCCGCACCCAGTCCGCGTTGTAGCGCTCCTGCACCAGCGTCCACGGGTTGCGCTCCAGGATCACCGGCAGCTTCATCGCCACCGCTTCGCTGATGCTGCCCGGCCCCGGTTTGCCGATGAAAAAATCGGCGAGATGCATGTAGTAGGGGATCTCGCTCGTGAATCCTTCTATGAAGCGCGCCGCCCTGGAAGGCATTCCGCGCAGTTTTTCGGCGAGCGCTTTATTTTTTCCGCAGATGAAAATCAACTGCGTATCGGGCAGCCGCTCCGCAATCTGGAGCATCACTTTCGAGCCTTGCCCGCCGAATAAAACCAATCCCGCCGGCTTCGCCGGATCGAGGCCGAGCCGCTCGCGCTCCGCCGCGCGATCCACCCGAACCGGTTCGTAAAATCGCGGCCGCAGAATCATGCCCGAAGTGCGAAACACATGCGCGTCATCGTGGCCCATCGCGTGCGCCTGTTCCACCGCTTTGTCCGTCCCGCAGATCACGAACTGCCTCTGTTTTTCGATCCAGAAATGCGGAGGATAATCGGCGAAATCGGTTAAAATAGTGACGAAAGGGGTCTGCGGTAGCGCCTTTCCGAGGCTCTCCGACAGCGCGCGATTGAAGTTCGGAACGATGGAAACAACCAGATCGGGTTTTGTTTCGGTCCAGTGACGTTTCAGTAAATGAACGGTTTTGCCGTGGTACAGCCGGATCACTGCCTGCATGAACCGGAGGCCTTGCCCCGAGCCGATCGTCCATCCCTTCGCCAGCATCAGGTTGTAAATATCTTCCAGCGGGATTCCGGTAACTTTGCGGAAAATATCCATCGAATCCAGCACTTCCTGCAAATTGACCAGCGTAATCTCCCACGGCCGCCCCTGCTGCTCGATGACGGCCTGGAGGGCGGTCGCCGCGGCGCGATGGCCGCCTCCCGCGTCGAAATAAACGAAATGCACGCGCTTAACAATTTCAGTCACAAATGTTTTATACGAGCGTCATCAGGATGTTATGCCGGGGGATTAAAAGTGTAGCATGGCGGTTTCAGTTGTCCGCTGGGTAGAAACGGGCGATCACCGGCTGATGCGCCGGGTGAATCGCTGGAAGCCGCCGCACCTGGTGCGGCTATGGATGATTGCGGCCACGCGGGGAGGCGACGGATGGCTATGGTACGCAATGGGCTCGGTGGTGGCCCTGTTCGGCGGATCGGAACGGTTCCGGGCGCTGGCGGCGGCGGTGCTGGCGGTGAGCATTGGTATCGTGGTGTTCCTGGTGACCAAACGGGCCGCCGGGCGGAAGCGCCCCTGTGCGCTGGAGCCGCACTGCTGGGCGACTCTTCTGCCGCCGGACCAGTTCTCCTTCCCCTCGGGCCACACCATCACGGCCTTCGCGGTGGCGATGTCGCTGGGCGCGTATTATCCCTCAATGCTGATGGGCCTGTTGTTCTGCGCGGCGAGCGTCGCGCTGTCGAGAATCCTGCTGGGGATGCACTTCCTGAGTGACGTGATCGCCGGCGGAATGATCGGCGGCCTGCTCGGATATGCGTGCGCCCTGCTGTTCCGGTAACCTCCTAGTGGCGTAGACGATGTCGTTGAGGGGCAAGCCCCCGGCAGTCATGCCGGGGGCAAAAATCGCTGTTCTCACACAGACCGGTCACGGCGGGGTTTACGCTCGCCAAGCGCCTGGTAACCTTGCCCGTGCGAAACCTCACCAGCCCGCCCAAAACTAGTTCGCGCCGCGCTCCCGGTTCGGCCTTGCCTTCGGCAGCGCCTTGCGAGGCAGCATCTCGGCCCGCGTCGCGGTTTCATACACGAACCACGCCTCAATCGCCGCGGCCTGTTCCAGATCGCCCGCTTCCAGGTGATCGTACAGATCCATATTCGAATGATGGGTGCGCGTCGAATATTCGAGCGGATCCTGAATGAACTGGAATCCTGGCAGCCCCACCGCGTCATACGACATGTGATCCGTGCTGCCCGTGTTGCGCAGCGTCAGCGTGGTCGCGCCCAGATCCTTGAACGGAGCGAGCCATGCTTCGAAAATCGGCCGCACGGCGTCATTGTCTTGCATATAAACGCCGCGGATCTTGCCGCTCCCGTTATCGAGATTGAAGTAGCCGCTGAGCTTGGCATGCTCGGGCTTCAGCTTCATGTCGGCCGGATCGGCGAAGTGTTCCTTCACGTACGCGCGCGATCCCATCAGGCCCTGCTCTTCTCCGGTCCACAATCCGATGCGCACGGTGCGCGTCATTCGCAGATTCAGCGCCTTCAGGACTCGCACCGCTTCCATCGCCACGGCCGAGCCCGCGCCGTTATCGGTCGCGCCCGTTCCGCCGGTCCACGAATCGAAGTGTCCGCCGAGCATCACCAGCCCCGCATCCGGATTCGTCCCCGGAATCTCGGCCGTGATGTTGAAGGAATTTTCTGGCTCCGTGAAGCTCGCCTGAATGTCGAACGCGAGTGTCACCGGAATGCCCTTTTCGATCAGCCGCGCGATGCGATTGTAGTGCTCGTTGGTGATCACCACTGAAGGCGGCGGCAGCGCTTCATCCGGATTCTGCGAGCCGGCCGACTGGCCGAACACGTCTCCTCCATCGGTCCCGTTTCCGGGCGTCAGAGCCACCAGCACGCCCTCATCGGTCAGGAATTTGTTGAGCTCGTTCCGGAACTGACGCGGATTTCCGCCGCGTCCTCCTCCGCCCCGGCCCACCGGGCAGCCTTGCGGGATCACCGGTCCGGGGCCGAAGCCAAACGGCAGCACCGGCGGATTGCCGCAGCTCGGATCGGGCAT
>DATHCE010000066.1:0-11332 GCA_035319685.1 Bryobacteraceae bacterium
TTCGAATCCTGCCAGGTCGGCACGTAAAATAATTGCGTACGCGGGCTATACGACGGGGAATACCAGTTGGTCGCGCCGTATAAATTGGGAAATACCTGCGTGCCCTGCGGCGTGGGCTCCGCGCTCCGGTCGCGCATCGGACGGCCCCGCTCGTCGAGACCCGTCGCCCAGGTCACCTTCGCGAACGGCGTCCCGGCGAGAAATTTTCCGTTGGTCCGGTCGAGCACGTAAAAAAAGCCGTTGCGATTCGCCCACAGCATCAGTTTTCGCGGGCTGCCCTGCCAGTCGCCATCCACCAGCACCGGGATTTGCACCGCGTCGTAATCGAATTCGTCGTGCGGCGTGAACTGGAAATACCATTTCAGCTTGCCGGTATCCGCGTCGAGCGCCACCGCGCAATCGCTGTACAGGTTGTCGCCGGCGCGGCTGTCGCCGTTCCAGTCCGGACCCGGGTTGCCGACGCCCCAATACGTCAGGTTCAAGTCCGCATCGTAAGAACCCGTCATCCAGACCGGCGCGCCACCATGCTGCCAGGCGTCGGCGGGCCAGGTCTCGTTGCCGGGCTCGCCTGTACCGGGGATGGTGTAAAACTTCCAGACCTCCTTTCCCGTATGCGCATCGTAGGCTGCGATAAATCCGCGGATCCCGTACTCGCCTCCGGCCACGCCGACAAGCACCTTATCTTTGACGATCAGCGGCGCGTGGGTGATCGCGTAACCGAGTTTGGGATCGCCGACCTCGATATTCCACACCGGACGTCCGCTCTTGGCATCGAGCGCGATCAGCCGTCCGTCGATGGTCCCCATGTACAGCGTGCCGCCCAGAATCGCCACGCCGCGATTCACCGATCCGCAGCACACGCGAGCGTCGCGCGATGGCTTGTGCTCATAATCCCAGAACGCGCGCCCGTTGCGCGCATCGAGCGCATAGACATGATCGGGAGCCTCGGTCATGTACATCACTCCATCCACGATAAGCGGCGTAGTTTCGAATTTTTCGAACGACCGCGCCTGGAATACCCATTTGAGCTCGAGATTCTTGACGTTTGAAGGCGTGATCTGATCGAGCAGACTGTAGCGCTGGCTCGCGTTGCTGCCGGAATAGGTGAGCCAGTTCTGCGGCTCGCGCTCGGGGTGGAGCAGGCGGTCGAAAGTCACTTCCTGCGCCGCGAGGCTGGCCGCGATCACGCAGAACGAAAAGCACAGAGGTATCTTCATTGCACACCCTTTAACGAGAGGAGATAAGCCACCAGGTCCCCGATTTCCTGCGGGTTCAGCTTGCCTCGATAAGACGGCATCGTCGAAGTTTTGAGCAGCGTATATTCGCGAACATCGTCGCGCGACACCGAAATCAGGCGCTCATTCTGGTCGATCAGTTCGATCGTGTAGGTATCTTCGTTGAGACGGCGCCCGGTGAGGACGCTTCCATCCTTCATCACGATGCGAACGAAGCGGTTTTGAGGGAGGATGACGTCGTGCGGCGCGACGATCGATTGCTCCAGCGCCGCGGCCTGCCGGCGCGACCCCACGTCGCTCAAATCCGGGCCCACGCGCGATCCCTTACCGCCGGCGCGATGGCAGTTGAGGCACCCGCCGGTGCCTTCGAAAATCGCCATGCCACGCTGGGCGTCGCCGGCGACGCTTGACCCGGTGCTTGCCGGGTGCATGGATCGCAGGTAGGCGACCAGCGTGCGCCGCAAATCTTCTGGAAGATTGGTCGGCGGCATCGCCGTCCCCGGAATTCCGTTGAGAATCAGGCGAACCAGATCATCGTCGGAGGAGGCGCGGCGGAATTGGCCGCTCTTAAAATCGACGCCGGCGACGGTGTCGCCTTCCGCGCCATGGCATGCCTGGCAGTTGGCGCGATACAGTTGCCGGCCTGCATCAACGGCGGTTTGGGCCTCAACGCACAGCGCGGCTCCGAGCGAGAGCAAAATAAGGGTCGTGTATTTCACCAGAGAGTATCCTCTCACAAGTCCTGCGGGTTTTCCTGGGGGGTGGGTCAAGAGACGATTCAGCGCGTCACGGTTACCGTGATGTCCTCGTCCGCCCACAAGGCGCCATCGGTGGCATGCCAGCGAAGCACGTAGACTCCCGGCTCATCGAAGCTGACCTGTACCGTCCATTTCCCGTCCGGAGGAACCGGAGGCGCTTGCCACAGCGGCGCCCATTGGGAATTCGCGCCGGCCCGCGTATCTTCCCACGTTTTGGGCTGCGGGGGCGTGAACGTCACATTTCCAGGTCCGCGATATTTGTAGCAGGCCACCCACAACCCGGTCGCGCTTCCGACCGTGACCTGTTTTGGAGGAACCAGCCGCATGTCGTCCACTTTGGCATTGGTGCGATCGAGGAACGCGCCGCGCGGACGCGGCTTCGGGATGCCGTCGTCGGTTGCGTTGGCCCACAAGGTCAGCGGCTCGCCCACCTTCGCCGTGCGATTGCGGTCGCCCGCGGCTTCGAGCACCGGCGGCTTGTTCGCCCGAATCTCCGGATTGCTCACGCCCGCTCCAATGGCTCCGTTTTCCGAGGTGAACACCATATTGTCCACAAAATAATCCTGGCGCAGCGAGCCGTACGCTTTCTGCGTTTTCCCGTGCGTCACCAGCGTCCAGACCACCTCACTCTGGCCAAAATCCGCAGGCACGCGCACGCGGAACACGAAGCGGTTGCGCCGCGGGAAGAAATGCGTGGGCTGGCCCCGGTCGGGTCCGCCGGGTTCGAAGTTGTTTTCCGGGCCGATGGGAACGTCGAACTCCTCTTCCCAATTCGAGTTCATGTAACCGAACAGAAGATTGAAAGAGCCGTCCGCGTTTTTCTCCCATCCTTCATAAGCTGGATAGACGAGCTGTCCTTTCGAATAGGAAAGCTGCTGCGCGCCGGCCATTTGCGAGGCCAGCAGGATTGCCGCCGAGGCTAGCGCGAGCCGCAGCGGCCGTAAGGATTCGAACATAATCTCTATTGGTTCTGCCCTCCGCCGCTCGGCGCAGGCGGCTTCGTCGCCCTCTTTGCCGGCGGAATGATCTCGCCGTTGCACAGCGGGCATCCGATGACGACGTCATTCGCCGTCAGCTTCAATTTCTCGCGCCGCCTGGCCATTTCGGCATAAAACTGTTCATCGGTCAGCGCGAGGCCCCGCCCGAGGTCGATGAACATATTCGAGATCGAACGGTTCCCCGAACCCGACCAGTTTCTCGGATCGGGCACGTTGAAATTCACCGTAGTGTTGTCGAACCACCCGGTGATGTGCAGGATGGTGCCCTTCGGAAGCAGCGGCGCGTAATCGTCGTCGTAATCGTACACGCGCACCCAGTTGTGATCGTAGCCCGCGCAGGTCAGCGTCTGGATGTTGATTCCCCAGATCGCTTCCAGACACATGCGAACGCCCGGCGCGTGCATGTGCGGCTCGAACGATACAATTTTGGTCGGCTCTTCGAGAACTGTATACGCTTCCAGCCGTTGACCAGCCTCGTTCGGCCGCAGATCGATGTCGACGCCGTTGCCGAGCGATCGCGACCGCGACCATTTCACCGTCGGCTCATAGCCCTTCGGGAAAAATTTGAAACCGAACAGCAGCCGCGCCTTGGTATCGCGGCCGTTGGAGTGCAGGTGCGTCGAGTAGAACACCAGGTTCGAATTCGCCTTCAGGACCCGGCCGGCGTCATCCGGGAAAATATCCCCGTTACGGCCCACTTCGTGGATCGGCCAGCCGCCTCCATCGCCTTCGGTCAACGACGCCGATGAGCCCGGAACGGTGGTGGTCCAGATCATGTGATGAAACACGTAGCGCCCGCCGACGGTCTTGCGGCCCGTGTCGTTTGTGATATCGTTGACTTCGCGCATCTCGACCGACTTCACATAACGGTCCTCCGTAAGGCCGGTCGGCGCCGGATCGAGGTCGCCCCACCAATCCGGAGCGCCCGCCTTCACGGTCACTTCCGGTGTCGAGATCACCAGATCGGGCTCGCCGAGAGTCCAGCGCGTGTTATCGTTCAGCGGAATCGGGGGCGGCATGTCGGCCGGATTCCCCTCCGGCGCTCCGCTATCCACCCACTTGGCGATCTTCGCGATTTCGAGATCGCTCAGCGACGTGTCGTGCTTATAATGCTGGATTCCGATGTTCTTTTCGACGTACCAGGGCGGCATCACGCCGCGCTTGTCGCGCAGAGCCGTGCGCTCCTTGATCGCCCGCGCCCACGGCCGCGTGTCCGTATAGGTAATCAGCGCCATCGGCGCCACGCCGTTCGGCTGATGGCAATTCTGGCAGCTTCGCTGCAAAATCGGCACGATGTCTTTGGAAAACGTGACTTGACCCGGAACCGCTGCAGTGGTGTCGGCGGCAAGGGCAGCCATGCCGGCAAACGCTACACTGGTGATCCAACTTAGATGTCGCTTCACAAGTGGTCCTCCCTGCTCGTACGAGTATACTCCAGAGGTGAGCAGGCGTCCAACGATTCGCCCAGCATGGGCGCTGCTATTCCTGCCCCATGGAGCCCGACCGTCTCGCTATGGTCGTGAGGCATGTTGAACTGAATGCGGTGCGGGCGGGTTTGGCCGCCGAAGCAGGACGATTTTTGGGGCAAGGGACAGACGACAATTTGAGAGCTAACGCGTTGAGAGCTAGCCCGGCGCAAACGAACCAATCAAACCTATCTCTCAAAATCCGGCAGGCGGCTCCGTGGCTTGCCTTCCATCGCTCCGACACCCGAGCCGCGTCCCGTGCCGGTCAGAGGGCCTTGAGGATAACCAAGGTGATGTTATCAGGTCCGCCCCGGGCGCGCGCGGCCGCGATCAGGGTCTGGCACTTCGCATCGAGCGGTTCGGAGGAAGCGAGCGTATCCTTCAGCGTATCTTCGGTCGCGACGCCGTGCAGGCCGTCGCTGCACAACAGCACCTGCGCGCCCGCTGACGGCTTCAAGGTGTAGGTGTTTACACGCAACTCGTCGGAAACGCCGATCGCCATGGTCAGAACATGCCGCATCGGATGTGTCTTGAGCGAATCCTCGTCGAGCCCCAGCCGCCGGCCGACTTCGTTGACCCAGCTTTGATCCTCGGTAATCGGGCTTAGCGCGCCGTTTTCATAAAGATAGCCGCGGCTGTCGCCCACGCTGGCGACCAATAATTCCCCACCCATTTCGAGCGCGGCCACCAGCGTGGTGCCCATGCCCTCCATGCTCGGATCGTCGGAGGCTTTGTTCATCACGCGCCGGTTGGCTTCCTCGAATGCGGAGACCAGCGTCGCCGCTCCGACGTTTCCATCGGCGGCGGCGATCACTTCGCGCACGGTTTCGACGGCGATTCTCGAAGCGTGCTCGCCGGCACGCGCTCCGCCCATTCCGTCCGCGACTATGTACAAGCCCAGGGATGGCTCAAGCAAGTAATTGTCTTCATTATTACTACGGACACAGCCCGGGTCCGTTGCCCCGGAGGCATCAATCATGAGCTTCTCGATTATAGCCGGTTCCGCGGCGCGCGTTTCGGGCTTTGCGAAGTAGCTGGCCGGCGCCGGGTCCGGTTCCGGCGGACGCGCGGCCCAGCGGATGCGAACTTTCATGGCTTTTTCGGCTCCAGCATGGCCTTCAATTGCCAGTAAGCGCGTTCTTCGTAATTGGTCTTGAGCCGTTCCAGGTTCCCAAACCGCGCGTCGGCTCCGGTCTTTAATCCTTGCTTTTTTTCGCACCGCGCGGCAAGCGCCGCCGCGAATTCATCCGCCGGATCATGCTCCAGAACGATGCGGAAATGTTGGGATGCGGCGGCGAAATCGCCCTTTTTGAACAGTGCGTAGCCGAGGTTGAACTGATACAGCGGATCGTTGGGATCGCCCTCAATGGCCTTGCGAAGATCGTCGATGGCCTGCGGCAGATTGCGGCGGCTCTCGGCCGCGCCCAGGTTGTTGTAAACCTCGCTCAGCGGCACGGTCGCGACGATCATCTGGAAGGCCTTCTGCGCGCCCGCGAAGTCGCCGGATTGAAACAGGGCCAGGCCCAGAAGAAAATTCGCTTCGCGATAATGGATGTCCTCCGGAGGCACCCGGTTGAGCCAGTCCGCGGCTTGGCGAAATTCCTTGCGCTGATAGTGAATCTGGCCGAGCTGATAACAGGGATGCGCGAAGTGCGGATCGAGCCGCGCCGCCTGGAGGAAAAATTGTTCCCGCTGTTCCGGATTCGCCGCCAGCAGACCGCGGACGTAAATTTCTTCCGCATCCAGACGAACCGGCTGGCGCAGCGACCGGAACTCGGACTCCGGTGGAGCGAGCGCAGGCGCCAGCAACTCGAGCGCCCGCCAGGCCAGGTGCGCCTGAAGCGTCGCCAGATCCTCGATCGATCCCGTCTCGACGAACGCGGGTCCGGCGCGCAGGCGCCTCAGATCCAGAATGCGTCCCGAGATTTTGAGCGAGCCTTTGGCTCCGCTGCCCACCGCGTTCGCCGCCGGCGTGAATTCGAAGGTGCCATAGACGATCTGTTCGGCGTCGAGCTCCTCGCCGATTTTCATCACCGAGGCTTCCGATAATATCGCGCGCTCGCGCAATCCCAAGCGCCGGAACGCATCCTGAATGTCGGGCCGTGCGAGCATGAGGATTCCTCGCGAACCGAGCGCGTCCGCGACCGTCTCCGCGGTGCTTTCGCCCAGCCAGTCGAGACTCGCCTGCGAGGGGGTGGGGGCGCTGTTCCAGAAGGGAAGGACGGCGGCCGTATCGCCGAAGACCGGCGCCCCGGCGAGCGCCAGAATCCACGCGGTGCGCCACCAATGCACCCACTCAGTGTAACCGAATTCGGAAACGGCGGCCGCAAGCGCACGAAGGGGTCAAATAACAGAGGTCAGGAATCAGACATCTGTAATGATTCACTAAAAAGGGCGAATACTTGCTTCACGCGCCCAACGTGGGTGTGTCAAATAAGCATTTGCCCTAAAAAGCGGAAGGAAAAATAAATGTCCGGATCATTTCCAGACACTTTTCGACAACGGACGGGGCATTGCCGAATCCGCGCAACCAGCGGACCTGCGCGTCGCGCCGGAACCACGTCCATTGGCGTTTGGCGTACTGGCGCGTTTCGAGTTGCGTCGTCGCGATCGCCTGTTGGAGGGTCATCGATCCGCGTACATATTCCAGTCCCTGCCGGTAGCCCAGCGACTCGAACGGTTTTTCCCGGCCCGTCAATCCGCGGTCGAGCAGGCGCCGGATCTCTTCGATCAGACCCGAACGAAACATTTCCGCGGCCCGCGCATCCAAGAACTCGTAGAGTTCTGCCCGATCCGGATCAAGACCGATCTTCAACGTCCGGTAGCCGTCAAACGCCTCGGCCGAAGCGCGCGGCGGTGCGGCCTCGCGCGTCAAGATGCGGATTTCGAGCGCGCGCATCAGCTTTTGCGTGTCGCGCACGTGGATCCGCGACGCGGCTTGGGGATCGAGACGCGACAGAATCCGATGCAGCGATCCGGGGCGCCGCCGGTCCCGGCTGGCGAGCCGCTCGCGAAGGGCTTGGTCCCGCCCGGGAAGGTGCGGCAATCCGTCGAGCAGCGCGCGCAAATAAAATCCGGTGCCGCCGGAGATAATCGGCAGATGTCCGCGCGCCGAAATTTCGCGGATGATCCGCCGCGCGTCGCGCGCATAATCGCCGGCCGAGTAAACGGCGCCGGGGTCCACCACGTCGATAAGATGATGGGCGATGCCCCTCCGCTCGGACGCGGGAGTCTTGGCGGCGCCGATGTCGAATCCGCGATAAATCTGGAGCGAATCGCAATTCACAATTTCGCCAGGAAATGTTTCAGCAATTTTCAGGGCCAGCGCGCTTTTGCCTGCGCCGGTGGGTCCGACGATGGCGATCAGCGGCTTTTGGAGTATCGTTTCAGGCATCGTTCCGGCATCCTGTGGGGCGGGCGAACCCGGCGGGCGATGAAGCCGATATACTTAAGTCTAGGAAGTTCCGAAAGAGGACGCGCATGCACAAAGCAGTTGTAGCAATGATGGCAGTCGGCCTCACGGCGTGGGCGCAGGCACCGGCGGCGCCCGGCGCGGCGAACCAGGTCGACAAGGCATCGGCATATTATCATTACACCCTGGCGCATATGTACGCCGAGTTGGCGAGCGCCTATGGCAATCGTAACGATTATCTGAACAAGGCTATCGAGAATTATAAGGAAGCCATCAAGGCGGACCCGACCACGCCTCTTCTGGCCGAGGAACTTTCCGAGCTCTACATCGGCTCCGGCCGCCTGCGCGAGGCGCAGAGCGACGCCGAGGACGCGCTGCGCAAGAATCCCAACGACATTGCCGCGCATCGCCTGCTGGCGCACATTTTCACGCAGCAGATCGGAGACCGCCAGCAGAATCGCGTCGACCAGGGGATGCTGCAGAAGGCGATCGAGGAGTATCAGAAGCTCACCGCTCTGGCGCCGGACGACGTCGATTCGTGGCTGATGCTCGGACGGCTTCAGAAGGTCGCGCAGAATTCGGTCGAGTCGGAAAATGCGTTCAAGAAGGCCCTGGCCATCGATCCCGAGAACGAAGACGCCCTGACCGGTCTCGCGCAGGTCTACCTGGACTTGGGCGATAACACGTCGGCCTCGGCGCTGATCAAGAAGTTGGCCGATAAGAGCCCGTCGCAGCGCAGCCTGCGCGCGTTGGCCAACGCGTATGAGCAGATGAAGGAGTACGCGCTCGCCGCCGACGCCTTGAATCGTGCGGTGGAGATGAATCCGCCCGACGCAAGCGACCTGAAGCACGAGCTGGCCCAGGATCAGGTGTTCGCCAAACAATACGATGCGGCGCTGAAGACCTATCAGGAACTGGTGGAGGACGAGCCGAGCGACGCGCAAGCCTTGCTGCGGATGTCGCAGATCTATCGCGAGCAGCGGGATTTCGCCAAAGCGCGGGAGATGTCGGACAAAGCCAAGGCGATCGAGCCCGACAACATTGAAATCCGCTACAACGAGGTGGGCATTCTCGAAGCGGAAGGCAAGGTTTCCGACGCCATCACCTCGCTGAACGACCTGCTCATCAGCACGCAGAAGCGCGCCTACAATCAGGAGGAGAAGTCGACCCGGCTCGCGCTGCTCGAAAAGCTGGCGAACTTGTATACGACTCTCGATCAGACCCAGCCGGCGGTCGACACGCTGCGCCAGATGGCCGATTTGGACTCGAGTCTCGCGCCGAGACTCACGGCTCGGATCATCAGCACTTATGAGGCGGGGAAGGATTTCCCCAAGGCCGAACAGGAAGCCGAAGCAGCGGTCAAGAAGTGGCCGGACGATCGCACCATTCATCTGACCCATGCAAGGCTGCTGGCGGACATGGGAAAGGTCGATCCCGCGGCTGCCGAAGTGAAGAAGCTGCTCGGCGGTAAAGACGATCGCGAGACCTACCTGGCGCTCGCCGAGGTTTACGACAAGGGTAAAAAGTTCGACGAGATGGTCAAATCTCTCGACGCCGCCGAAAAACTTTCGCAGACCAACGATGAAAAAAAGGATGTGTGGTTCATGCGCGGCGCGATGTACGAAAAACAGAAGAAGGAAGAGCAGAGCGAAGCCGAATTC
The DNA here is from genome assembly GCA_035319685.1 of Bryobacteraceae bacterium. GTDB lineage: Bacteria > Acidobacteriota > Terriglobia > Bryobacterales > Bryobacteraceae > Palsa-187. Next base: position 9,531 of record DATHCE010000066.1, read on the forward strand.
CGCAAGATTCTGGAGCTCGATCCGGACAACGCGGCCACGCTGAACTATCTCGGGTTCATGCTTGCGGACCGCAACATGAAGCTGAACGAAGCACTCGAAATGATCACCAAGGCGGTGAACCAGGAACCCAACAACGGTGCATACCTGGACAGTCTCGGCTGGGTGTATTTCCGGCTCGGCCGCCTGCCGGAAGCCGAGGACAACATCCGCAAGGCGCTGGTCTTCACGCCGCGCGACGCCACGGTGCGCGATCACCTGGGCGACGTGCTCATGAAGGAATCGAAGGTGCGGGACGCGGTGGCGCAGTGGGAAGTGTCGCTGAAGGAATGGAGCGCGACCTCGCCCGCCGATCAGGAGCCGGCCGATATCGCCAAGGTGAAGAGCAAGCTCGACACGGCGAAGGTCCGGCTGGCGAAAGAGAACGCCTCGAAGCCCGAAAAACGATAAGCGGCGCTGGTCGAAAAAGTCGTCTGGAAATTCGCGAGTTTCGACGAAGCGGACGCGGCCGGGCGCGACTACTATCGTCGGCTCACCCCGTCCGCGCGCCTTTCGGTGGTGCTGGATCTGATCTTCCCAGAGGGCAGCGATGCGGCTTCCGCGCGACTTTGAGAGAGTTTATCGAATTACTCAATTCGGAAAACGTTGAACACGTCGTCGTCCGGGGCAGGCGCGCGGTGTAAACTGAAAAATCCCCATGCGCCTCTGGATTCTTTCTTTTCTTCTCGTTTTTTCCTTACAGGCTCAGACCAGGCCCGAGCCAAGGTCTTTACAATCGCAAGTCAAGCCCGCGCCGAAGCTGGTGGTGGCGATAGTCATCGACCAGTTCCGCTACGATTACCTCACCCGCTTTCGCGCCGATTATACCGGCGGCTTGAAGCGCATGCTCGATCAGGGCGCGGATTTCACCAACGCGTATTACGAGCACATCCCCACCGTCACCGCCGCCGGACATTCGACGTTTCTCTCCGGCGCCACCCCCGCGATGAGCGGCATCATCGGCAACGAATGGTGGGACCGTACGCTTCACAAGCGCGTCACCAGCGTCTCCGACGATTCGACCAGACTGCTCGGCGGATCGGGCGCGGGCTCCTCGCCCAACCGCATGCTGCAATCGACCCTCGGCGACGAATTGAAAATGTCGGGCAAGGGCGGCAAAGTGATCGGCATTTCGATCAAGGATCGCGCCGCGATTCTGCCGTCCGGTCACATGGCCGACGGCGCGTACTGGTTCGACGGCAAGACCGGAAATTTCGTCAGCAGCACGTATTATTTCCCGGAACTTCCAGCCTGGGTGCGCGAGTTCAACCAGTCGCATCCCGCCGATCAGTACGCGGGAAAGGACTGGATGGGTCACAAGATGCCGGCCGCGCCGGGTGAAAAACTTTACGGCGCTGTCGACGCGACGCCTTACGGCAACGAGCTGATCCAGAACTTCGCGCTGCGCGCTCTCTCCGCCGAGCAGCTCGGCGAAAGCGGAAAGATCGATCTGCTGACCATCAGCTATTCCTCTAACGATTACGTCGGCCATCGCGACGGCCCCGATTCGGCCGAAGTGCGCGACATGGCGCTTCGCGTAGACAAACTGATCGGTGATCTGATGCGCGCCGCCGACGCGCAGGCGGGCGCCGGCCGCGTGATTTACGTCCTGACCGCTGATCACGGCGTCGCACCGGTTCCCGAGGTCAATCAGAAGCGCAAGATGCCCGGCGGCCGTCTCGATGTCAAGCAGGAACGCACCGTGGTCGAGCAGGCGCTCACACATGCGTTCGGCGATGGCCGCTGGATCGACGACATGACCGAAA
>DATHCE010000067.1:0-13345 GCA_035319685.1 Bryobacteraceae bacterium
ATCGCGCGCGCAAGATCGGCGACCCGCAGCGCGAGCGTCATCCCCGCGAGCGCCGCAATCACCACGACCACCTGGGGCGCCGGCGCGAACATCATCGCCAGGCCCGCAAGCATTCCGGCGATCCCGGAGCGCGCGGCGCCGCTGGCGCTGGCGATCTGATCGAATTCGTAATACGCGATGAGCCCGATGCCCGCTAATACGGCTTGGAAGGCCCAATCCGGCCCCGCCAGCACCAGCCAGACGATGACGGGAATCAGGACAACCGCAGTTGCCAGGCGCTTCATCGCGAGGGGAGAGTGACTGGCTCCAGAATCGAATCGCACATGCGCGAGGACGCAGGCTCCCCGATGCCGCCGAAGCGCCGGTCGCGTTTCTGGTAGTCGAGAATCGCGCGCAGCAGCTCGGCCCGCGTAAAGTCGGGCCACAGAGTGTCGGTGACGTAAAGCTCGGCGTAGGCGATCTGCCAGAGCAGAAAATTACTCACGCGCATTTCCCCGGAGGTGCGAATCAGCAGGTCGGGATCGGGCATGCCGGCGGTATAGAGCCGCGCCGAAATGGCAGCTTCATCGAGGGGAACATCGTCGCGGCCCGCGTCTTTGACGAGAGCGTTTAAAGCGTCCACCAGTTCCGCGCGTCCGCCATAATTGATCGCGAGATTCAACTGCAAACCGCGATTCGACTCCGTCGAGCGAATCACGGATTCGAGTTCGCCGCGAACCAATGCGGGAAGCTCCGCAATCCGCCCGATTGCGGTGAAGCGAATGTCGTGCCTCTGCATCACGTCGAGCTCGGCGCGCAAATAAATTCGCAGCAAGCGCCACAGAGTGTCGACTTCCGCGCGCGGCCGCTTCCAGTTTTCCACCGAAAACGCATACAACGTCAGCGCGCGAAGGCCCATGCGGGCGCAGGTTTCCACCGTAGTTCGCACCGGCTGGATCCCCGCCTTGTGACCCGCAACGCGCGGCAGGCTTCGGCGATTCGCCCAGCGTCCGTTGCCATCCATAATGATGGCGATGTGCGCCGGCAACCGCGCCGGGTCGATCGCGCGAGCCAGCGCATAATCCGGCTCGCCCGGCTTCAACTCGTCCAATAACGCCTTCATTGGCTGATTTGACTATGGTAGCAGGGCGATCGTCAGGTACGCGCCGTTGCTTTCCGTACGCTCACGAAGTTTTGCTGTTGTATGTTGATAAATGCTCATTCATCCGCACCGGGTGCGACCATGGATGTACCCATTTTCAATGCCGAAGCGTAGCGCCGGAATCCTGTTGTATCGCAGAAAGCCCGCGCTTGAGGTTTTCCTGGTTCATCCCGGCGGGCCGTATTGGGCGAACAAAGATCTCGGCGCCTGGACGATTCCCAAAGGTGAAATCAGCGAAGGTGAAGAGGAACTGCAAACCGCCCGGCGCGAGTTTCAGGAAGAAACCGGATGCGGGGCCGGCGGCGACGTTCTGAAACTCGGCGAAGTCAGGCAAGCGGGCGGCAAGACGGTGGTCGCTTGGGCGGCGGAAGGCGATTGCGATCCGGCGGCGCTCAAGAGCAACCACTGCCTCATCGAATGGCCGCCGCGGTCCGGCAAACACATCGAAATTCCGGAGGTCGATCGCGGCGCGTGGTACTCGATCGGCGAAGCGCGGAAGCGAATTCTCCAGGGGCAGCGTCCGTTTCTCGACCGGCTCCAGGGACTACTTCCAGGCGCCGAGTAGCCGGCGCGTCAACACCAACTGGCCGAGATGATACGCGTTGTGATCGGCCACCAGCAGCGCTTCGCGCAGAATGGTCTGCCCGTCGCCATGCGGAATTTTCGCGAACAAGTCCGTCGAGGGTTCGCCCACCAGCGCGCACATCGCGTCCCGATCGTCGCGAAACGCGCGCAGGCTCTTCGCCCATGCGCGATCGTTCGGCGGAGCCGGCTTTTCCGGCCAGCATTCCTCCGGCCACTTCGGCGACTGGTGCTGCGGATTGCGGCTGAATTCGAGAATGTCCCACTGCGCGATGCGCATGTGCTCGACCAGTTCCCAGGGAGAATGCGGAGCACCCTTCGGCCGCTTGCCGCGCAGTTCCGCGGGCAATCCCTTCACCGCCGCTTCGAAATCCAAATGCGCTCCGCCGCCTTTCAGCAAAAAGAGCAGATGATCACGCAACGCTTTGTCGTCAGCCATAGTTTCAGGGTACCCGCTACGGAAGCGCAGAAGATAGGACGAACGGCCCGTCGCATTCGTCCGGCGCTTGACCATGCTGCCCGCCCTGCGAGGATTCGTCGCGCATATGGCAAACTGGCGTATCCACGCCGGCCGCCTTCGGCGGAGAATCGAGCGCGGGCGGTGCGTGCACCTCTCGGTTCCATTGTGGCGCGAGACGTCGCTCAAAAATTAGCGCTCGCGCTATCCTGAAAATTCACCCGACGGCGCGCCTGATCGCGCACCCGGACACTTTCTTGGGGAGAAATAATGAAGCGCTTGCTGGTAGTGTGTCTTTCGATTTCGCTTTCCGATTCCTTGCCGGCGCAGGCTCCGCCCTCTCAGTCGCCGGCCATCACGGCGGGTCCCGCCGCAGAACGGTTCCACGGATTTCTCCATCCGTACGTCACGCGCCATGTGTCGCCGCCCGATTTTGAGAACTCCCCGCGAATTCGCGAGATGATGCGCGGCGGGAATCTGTACCTCTCGCTGCGCGATGCCATCGCGCTGGCGATCGAAAACAATCTGGATATCGAGCTGGAGCGCTACCAGTTTCCGATGGCGCAGTCAGACAGCTTGCGCGCGCAAGGCGGCGGGCTGCCGCGCGGGATTCTCTACACGCTGTTGCAGCCCCCCACCGGAGTCGGCGGGCCGCTCAGCCCGCTGCTCACGCAAGCCGCGACGCAATCGACGCCGGGCACCACCGTCGCCAGCAACGCCCTCGAACTCGGCGTGTTGAGCGAGCCGCAAATTAATCTTTCGATGCTGGGAACCATTCCGCCGTCGAACGGCTCGCCGGTGCCGATGTTCGATCCGTCGCTGTACGCCGACTACAACTGGGCGCATCAAAGCCCGGTGAACTTGACCGCCAGCGGCCTGTTTACCAGCGACGTCCAGACCGGCAACGCCGGATATCAGCAGGGATTCAGCACCGGCACGCAAGTGAGCATCGGCTTCAACAATACGGAGGTGAATGCGATTTCACCGGGCACCGCGCTCAATCCCTACATCAATTCCGACCTTTCGCTGAACGTCACGCAGCCGCTGTTGCGCGGATTCGGGCGCGAGCTCAACCGCCGTTTCATCCGCATCGGCGTCACCCAAGAGAAGATTTCCAGCCTTCTGTTCCGCCAGCAGGTGATCGAAGTGGTCTACGGCGTCATGCGGTTGTACACCGATCTTACGGCTCTCGTCGAAGACGTCAAAGTGAAGGAAGAAACGGTCGCGTTTGCGCAGAAACTTTTCGACGATACCAAATTGCAGGTCGATGAAGGCACGCTCGCGCCTCTCGAATTGAGCCGCGCTCGCGCCCAGGTTTCCGGAGCGCAGCAGGATCTGATCAATTCGCGCGGCCTGCTCGAAGAACAGGAAGCCATTCTCAAGAACGTCATCACCCGGCGCGGCAATGAGGACCCTGAGGTTCGCAACGCGCACATCATTCCCACCGAATCGCTCGCCGTTCCCTCCACCGATGAGACCCGGCCGATGGACGAGCTTCTCGCCGCGGCGTATCAGAATCGTCCCGATCTGAATCAGGCCGGCCTGCAACTCGATCTCACGCGGATCGGCCTCGAAGGCTCCCGCAACAGTTTGCGGCCCGAGCTCGATCTGGTGGGAACCGCGCAGAACAACGCGCTCGCGGGTCAGCCCGTGCTCCCAAACTCCGTACCGGGTTTTACGGGCGGCTATGGCACGGTGCTCGATCAGATCGCGACGCGCAAGAATCCAACCTACGCGATCGGCCTTCAACTGACGCTTCCGTTACGCAATCGCGTCGCGCAGGCGGATGCGGTTCGCGACGAAGTGATTCTTCGCCAAGGCCAGGTGCGTGAGCGGCAGCTTCGCAATCAGGTGCAGGTGGAAGTGGAAGACGCGGTGATCGCCATGCGCCGCGCGCGCGCCTCCTACCAGGCCGCCGCCGAGACGCGCGCGCTTCAGGAACAATCGCTCGACTTCGAACAGACGCGCTACAACGAAGGCGTCTCGACCGGATTTTTCGTCATTCAATACGAGAGCTATGTGGCGCAGGCGCGGTCCGCCGAGGTCGCCGCCAAGAGCGCGTACTTCAAGGCTCGTGCCGCGCTCGAACGCGCGACCGGGTCGATTCTCGACGACAACGGCGTGACCATGGAACAGGCCATTGCCGGAAAATGAGACGGCTTGAAAATCTTCGCCTAACCGAGTAGCCAGATCGGCGCCCAACGGTAGCAACGGCCTTTTGGGCCGAGCCTTACTCCGGCCTTTTGGGCCGGGCCTTACTGCGGCGATCCTTTGTGGAACAGCTTGTGTTTGATATCGGGCCAGAATTCCTTGAGCACTTGCGAAACCGCGTCGATGCCCACCTGTTCCACGGTTCCTTCGGTGTTGGCCAAAGCGGTGCGGCTGTCGGGTAAATAGAGATTGCTGATGGCGGTCGCCGAAGCGTTGCCGACCCACTCCGCATAATTGAAGCTCATGCCGCCGGAGTCTTTCTTGGTGACCATCACGCGGCTGAGCGCGTAGCCGGTCCGCTTCCAGAAGCCGCCATAGCCGGGTCCACGGCGGAAATAGCGAGGATCTTCATGAAAAACGACCGGAAAAAGTCCTTCGGTAAACATGTTGCCAAGGGCTTGGCTCGCGTAATTGGCCCCGAGCTGCTTGGCGTAGCCTTTCACGCCCTGGCCGAATGAGGCATTTTCATCAGCCAGTTGGTCCAATCCCGCCAGCGCTCCGGATAAAAGAATCAGCGGATAATCGAAGGAATCTTTGGTCGCGATGATAAACTTTTGGGACGGAGTCAGCGTCGTGCTCTCAAGCGCTGCGTCGGCGGTCCGGTAATTCGGCAGGACGCCGAAAATTCGCTTGCCCCCCGGCGGTTCCTGGTCGAGCGGATTCTCGGGAGTGGTGGCCGGGGTTGCATCGGGAGGGGCTTGTACTGTATTTGCAGCAGCTTGCGTGGCTGGCTGATTGTCCACGGCGGCGGAATCCTGAGCAAAAGCAGGAGCGAAATGAAGGCAGCCGAGCGCCAGTAAAGCCCGAAGAATACAACGCGTCCAGAGTGGAAGTCTAGAAATCATAAGATTAAAATCCTGTCACAAAAGATCCCCGTCCCGCAGTGTTGTACCTTAGGATGTTCGCCGACGCGTTTCGGTTGCTCATTTTCTAGCTTAAATCAATCCTGCAAATAGCGCCTCAGGTCTTCGACGCGGAAACAGTGCGCAAATGCGGTGTCCTTGGTGATGCGGCCGGCCCGCACCATCTCGGCCAGGGACTGCTCCATGGTCATCATTCCGGCCGCGCGGCCGGTTCCGATCGCCGAATAGAGCTGGTGATCGTCGCCCTTGCGAATCAGGCTGCGCACGCCGCTGGTCGCGACCATCAGCTCGACCGCCGGATAGCGCGACACGCCGTCGGCGCCCGGCACGAGTTGCTGCGCGACGATCGCCAGCAGCGCCAGCGAGAGCTGCTGGCGGATCTGCGGCTGGTTCCCCATCGGGAACGAATCGAGAATGCGCGAAACGGCTTGCGATGTGTCGTTGGTGTGAAGCGCGGACAGCACCAGATGGCCGGTTTCCGCGATCGTTAACACGGTTGCAATCGTTTCCTGGTCGCGCATCTCGCCGACCAGAATCACGTCCGGCGTCTGACGCAGAATGCTGCGCACGGAGCTGGCGAAATCGGCGGCGTCGTGGCCCACTTCAATCTGCTCGACGATCGAGGTGCGGTTGGCGTGAACGAATTCGACCGGATCTTCGATGGTGACGATGTGTTCGTGACGGTGCGTGTTGACCAGATCGAGCAGCGCGGCGAGCGTCGAGCTTTTTCCGCATCCGGTGGGACCCGTCACCAGAATCAGGCCCTGGCGCGCCTCCGCGAAGCGCCGCAGCGCGGGCGGCAGATGCAGCGATTCGAGGGTCGGAATCTTTTCGGGCAACAACCGGATGCTCGCGGCCAGGGTTCCGCGCTGATAGTGCAGGTTGGCGCGGAAGCGCCCGATTCCGGGCCGCGTAAAGCATAAATCCGCGGATTTGTTTCGCTGCAAATCCTGGCCCTGCGCCGGCGTCAGCAGCGGCAGCAGCAGGCTCCGCGAATCGTCGGGCGTCAACATGGATCCCGCCAGCGTGGTCAACACGCCGTTGATCCGCAGAGTGACCGGTGCGCCGCTGATCAGCAAAACGTCGGAGGCCCCGCGCCGCACCGCCTGCACCAGCGTTTGATCCAGGCTCGTCGAGATCTGCGCGTCCGGAGTTTCGCGCGAGGCCTGTGCGGTGCGGTTCAGTTCCGCGACGATTTGTGCCAGTTCGTTCTCGTAACTCGGCATTTTTAGCCTATATTATGACGGCGGCCGGCGCAGCTACGTTTACCACCGTCGCGTTTCCTCATTCCCACCCGCCCCCGAGCGCATCATACACCTGAACCACCGACAATCGCTCGTTCAACCGGGCCCGCGCCAGGTTCAGTTCCGCCGCGAAGTAATTGGTTTCATTGGTCAGCACTTCCAGATAACTGGCGACCCCGCCGCGGTAGCGCATGTCGGACAATTTGGACGCTTCCTCGGCCGCCGCGGTGAGCAATTCCTGATGCTCCCGAAATTCGCGATATTTTCGAAACGCAATCAGCGCGTCCGAGACCTGGCGAAACGCGCTCTGGATCGTTTGCCGGTAGCTCAGCAGCGCCTGTTGTTGCTGATCTTCCTTCAATCTGACATTCGCTCGAAGTTTTCCTGAGTTGAAAATCGGCTGCGTCAAAGGCGCCGTGATGTCCCACTCAGAGGCGCCCGGCGCGAATAGCCGTAACAGAGGTCCGCTTTCAACGCCGGCGACGCCGGTAAGCGGAAGGCTCGGGAACAACTGGGCGCGCGCGACGCCGATCTGCGCGTTCGCGGCCACCAGCGTCTGTTCGGCCTGTTGAATATCAGGACGCCGCGCGAGCAGCTCGGAGGGCAGCCCGGCCGGGATGTTCACCGGCAGCGTCTGCTCGGTCAGCGCCTTCCCGCGCGGGATTTCGCGCGGATTGTCGCCGGTCAGAATGCTGAGGAGATCCTCCTGCTGGGAGATCTGGCGCTCCACATCGGGGATGGTTTCGGCCGCGGTTTCCACCAGTTGCTCGGCCTGGCGCACGTCGAGCAGCCCGGCGGCGCCGCCGCTCTCCAGCGTTTCGGTCAGTTGAAGGGACTGCTGTCGCGAGCCCAGCGTGTTCCTGGCGATCTCGAGCTCCAGATCCAGCTCGCGCAGCTGGAAGTACGCCATCGCGACATTTTCGACCAGCGTGCTGATCACCATCCGCCGGTTCCACTCCGCGCCGAGCAGATTCGCGCGCGCCGACTCCGTCGCACGGCGGTATTGTCCCCAGAAATCGACATTCCAGGAAAATAATCCCTGGAGCTGAAACACATTAAATCCAAAAATGGCGATTTTCTCGCTCAAATACCCGGGGCCCGCGCTGAGCGTGGGAAATTGATCGGCTCGCGTGATGCCGAGCTGCTCCTGCGCCTGTAGAATCCGGTTCGCCGCGATCTGAACATCATAATTCTGCGCTATCGCGCGACGGATCAAAGATTGTAAAGTTTCATCCTGATAAACGGTCCACCATTTTTCATTTCCTAGCGACGCCGCATTCTGATCCGGCTGATCCGGCGCGGCGTTGCGGAACGACGCCGGAACATCCACCGTCGGGCGCTGATAATTCGGCCCGACAGTGCAGCCGGCGAGCAGCACGGCCAGCGAGGAAACCGCGCCGCGACGAATCAAACCAGCTCCTTCTCTTTCACCGGTTGCTCCCGTTTCACGCGATGCGACAAATTTTCGACGACGTCGAAGGTGACCGGAATCAGGAAAATCGCGATCAGGGAAGCAGCCAGCATCCCGCCGATGACCGCGGTGCCAAGAACGCGCCGCGAAACGGCGCCCGAGCCTTGCGCGACCCAGAGCGGCACGCAGCCGAGGATAAACGCGAACGCGGTCATCAGAATCGGGCGCAAGCGGATGCGCGCGCCGGTCAGCGCCGCATCCTCGATCGTGCGGCCGGTTTTATACTCCGATTTCGCGAACTCCACGATCAGGATCGCATTCTTGGCGGCGAGTCCGATGAGCATCACCAGGCCGATTTGCGCATACACGTCGTTTTCGAAATGCCGTGTCCAAAGGGTAAAGTAAGCGCCGAAAACAGCGACGGGGGTTCCGAGCAGGACGCTGAATGGTAGCGACCAGCTCTCGTATTGCGCCGCGAGAATCAAAAACACGAACACAATGGAAAGCGCAAAAATGGCCGCCGGAGGCACGCCCTGCGCGGCTTTCTGCTCCTGGAACGACATGCCGGTGTAGTCGTAACCCATCTGGCGCGGCATGGTCTCGGCGAAGGTGTCCTCCAGCGCCTTCATCGCCTGTCCGGAACTGTATCCGGGCGCTGCGGAGACGTTGATCTGGGCCGCTTCATATTCGTTGTAGCGCATGGTGAATTCGGGACCGCTGATATTTTTAATGCCGGCGAGGGCGCTGAGCGGAACCATGGCGCCGTGGTTGTTGGCCACATAAAATTGATTCATATTTTCCGCGCGCGTACGATATTCCCCTTCGGCTTCGACATAAACTTGCCATTGGCGGCCGAAACGATTGAAATAATTCACCAGATATCCGCCCATAAACGCCTGGAGAGTCTGGTAAACGTCCGCGATATTGATTCCCTGGCGCGTGACTTTGGCGCGGTCGACATCGACATATTCCTGCGGCACCGCGGGCAGATAGGTCAACGCGACCCCGGCCAGCTCCTTACGCTTCCGCGCGGCGGCCATGAATTTATTTACGTTTTCGGTGAGAAACGGGAGCCCGGACCCGGAGCGATCCTCCAGCATGAAGGTTACGCCGCCGGAGGTTCCGACGCCGGGAATCGCCGGCGGCGAAAACGAAAAGGCGATGCCCTCGGCCACCGTCGAAAGTTCGCGGGCGAGATGCGCGCGAATCGCGTCGTACTGCTCCTCCGGCTTCTTGCGCTGGTCCCACGGCTTTTCGGTGATGAAGAACGTTGCGCTATAGGTGTTCTGCACGCGGCTCAGCAGGCTGAGGCCGAGGACCGAAACGATGCCCTGTATGCCGGGGGTCGCCAGGACCATCTTCTCGACTTTGCGCGCCGCCTCGGAAGTACGCTGCATCGAAGCCGCGTTGGGCAATTGCAAAGTCGCATAGATGTAGCCGTAATCTTCTTCGGGCAGAAACGACGACGGCAGCTTGCCGCCGATCAGGTACGCCAGGACGCCGATACCCCCCAGAAACAGGAGGCTGAAGGCCGCCTTATGGATCAGGACTCCGGAAAAAGCGACGTATCCGTCGGTCACCCGGCGGAAGCCCCGATTGAAGCCGTTGAAGAACCATCGGAGGGGGCCGCGCCGCTTCTGTCTGGGCTTCAACAAAAGAGCGGCCATGGCCGGACTCAAAGAAAGGGCATTAAATGCGGAAAAAATCACAGAAATCGCGATGGTTACCGCGAATTGCTGGTACAATCTTCCGGTAATTCCGGGAATAAAGATCGTCGGGACAAAGACCGCGGTCAGGATCAGCGCGATGGCGATGACCGGACCGGAAACTTCGCGCATGGCCTGGATCGCGGCCTCGCGGGGAGTCATCCCCTCTTCGATATGCCGCTCGACAGCTTCCACCACCACGATCGCGTCGTCGACCACCAGGCCGATGGCGAGCACCAGGCCGAACAACGACAGGGTGTTGATCGAAAAACCGAGCATCGGAAATACGACGAAGGTTCCGACCAGCGAGACCGGCACGGCGAGCAGAGGGATGAGCGTCGCGCGCCACCCTTGCAGGAAAATGTACACCACCAGCACGACCAGGGCGAGCGCTTCAAACAACGTATAAATGATTTCCCGCATGCTGGCGGTGACCGCGGCGGTAGTATCCAGACCGATGGTATACGCCAGGTCCTGCGGGAAGCGTTTGCTCAACTCGGCGACGCGCGCGCGGACCGCTTTGGCGGCATCCACGGCATTGGAACCCGGGAGTTGGTAGATGGCCAGCAACGACGCGGGACGGCCGTTATACCTGCCAGCCAGACTATAAAGCTGGGCACCGAGTTCGATCCTGGCAACGTCTTTGAGCCGAACGCTCGATCCATCGGGATTGGCGCGCAGGATCACATCGCCGAACTCTTCCGGGGTAGTCAAGCGCCCCTGAGCGCGCACGGTATAAGAGAATTGTTGGCCAGACGGGACCGGTTCCCCGCCGATCTGTCCGGCCGGGTTCACGTTATTCTGCGCCTGCAGCGCCTGGATGATTTGCGGAACGGTGATCTGGAGTTTTGCCAGCGCGTCCGGCTTCACCCAGCACCGCATCGCGTACTGCCCCGCTCCGAATACCTGGACGCGCGCGACGCCGGGGAGGCGGTTCAGCTCATCGACCAGATTAATGTAGCCGTAATTGGCGAGAAAAGTATTTTCGTAAGTGTTGTGCGGCGAGTACAGGGCGACCATCATGAGCGGCGAGCTAAGGGATTTGAGCACGGTGAGCCCGGCTGTGGTGACCTCCGCGGGAAGCTGCGGCTGCGCCTGCGCGGTGCGCAACTGCGTCAGGACCTGATCGATATTCGGGTCGGTTTTTACGTCAAAATCGACGGTAATTTGTGTCTGGCCGCTGCTCGAATTGATCGAATACATGAAATTCATGTTGTCGACGCCGCTGATCTGTTCTTCAAGCGGGGTGGCCACGGATTGTTCGAGTGTCTGGGCGTCGGCTCCGGGATAATTCGCGCCAACCTGAATTTCCGGAGGAACGATCGCCGGGAATTGCGCGACGGGCAGCGCGAGCATGGAAACCAGTCCGATGATGACCATCAGAATCGCGATCACCATGGCGACGATGGGGCGGTCGATGAAAAATCGCGACATGTTACTTGCTCTCCGCCGACGAATCCGGCTGGGGAGTCACCATCGCGCCATCGCGCACTTTTGAGACTCCTTCGGTGACCACGCGCGCGCCCGGCTCCAGGCCGCCGGTGATGATCCACAGTCCTCCGACGCGTTCTCCCACCTGCACATTCCGGATGCTCACTTTGTTATCCGCGCCGACCACGGCGACCTGATACCCGCCCTGAAGTTCGGTGACGGCGCGCTGGGGGACCAGCAGGGCTCCCTTGCGGAGTCCGGTCATCGCGCGAATGCGGCCGAATTGTCCGGGACGCAAAATGTTTCCGGGATTCGCGAACGCGCCGACCAGTCGAATGGTGCCGGTCTGGGGGTCCACCTGGCGATCTGCAAAGATGATGCGCCCCGCATGCGGAAAGATGTCGCCGTTGGCGAGGGTCAACTGGAGCGGCACGTCGCTGTTTTGCCGCAGCATGCCGCCGGCGGACTTGATCCGGCCGGCCAAGGCGAGATACTCCTGCTCACTGATCGAAAAATAAACCTTGACCGGATCGACCGACGAAACCGTGGTGAGCACCGTGGTGGGACTGACCAGGTTGCCGATTTGAATCGAGGCAATGCCGGCGATACCGTCAATCAGCGATCGCACCCTGGTGAATCCGAGATTCAACTGCGCAGTCTCGAGCGCCGCCTCGGCCGCCTGGATGGCCGCCTCGCTCGACTGGATCGCCGCCTGGGCGGTACTGACCAACGCTTCGGTCTGTGCTTGCGTCTGAACGTCGTTATCGAGCTGGCTTTGGGGAATCGCGTGCGCGGCGGCCAGCGGAGTGTCGCGCTTCACGTTGATTGCGGCGAGGGCGAGCTGCGCCTGCGCCTGTCCGAGTTGTCCCTTTGCCTGCGCGAGTTGTCCACGGGCTTGCGCGAGCTGTCCCCTGGCCTGATCGAGCGCCGCCTGAAACGGGCGCGGATCGATTTCAAACAACACGTCGTCTTTGTGAACCAGCGACCCTTCGCTATAGTCCTGTTTGATGAGATACCCGCTCACCTGCGGCTGGATGTTTGCGTTCACGTAACCGTCCAGCGTAGCGACCCAGTCCCCGTAAATCGGGACGTCCTTCTGAATCACCCCGGTGACCAGCACACCCGGAGGCGGCGGCGGCGCATTCGACGGCGTCTCCGATTTTCCGGCGCAGCCATCGAGCCAAGCTGCGGCGCAAATCAGGACGACAAAACCAGCGGTGGGCTTTAACATCACCTGGCGTGGATTCCCCCCAAGCGCAAATTCAGATAGGACAGCAGAACAGCCTTGAATTCCTGAATGCACTGCCGTTTGCCTTGCGGATGCGCTTCCGCGTAAAGCTCATTCATTCCCTTGAGAATCTTCAGGGTGACCGCAGCAAGCTGCACGGCTTTCGCCCGCGACATGCGCGGCTTCCGGGACAGAAATATTTCGGCAAAACGATCGCGAATGACGCGGCGGATGGCCGCCGGTGCCCGCGTGCTCGCGGGCGCATCCATCAGCGCGAGAAATGCCGGGTGCCCATCGATGAAGGAGATGGTCAAACCAATCAGATGCTGTACCAGATCCTCAAGATTCACCGTTCGGGCGTCCCGCGACAGGGGCCTGCACAATTCGTCGAACTGGCGGCTGTAACGGATCCGCAAAGCTCGCGTGATCGACTGTTTATTGGGAAAGAATTGATACAGCGAGCCGATCGAGGCGCGGGCGCGCCCGGCGATGGCGCACATGGTCGCGGCCTCGTAACCTGTTTCGGCGATGACCGCAGCCGCGGCATCGAGTAGCCCGGCCACCCGGCGTTCGCCCCGCTCCTGCCTGGGGATCCGTCGCGCCGTAAAATGCGAGGGCATGCTCACATTATAGTCGTTTCGCGGATTCCTTAAAGAAACGTCAAACAATGGTCCGACCGCGCCGCAGCGCTCAATGTCGCTGCGCGAGGCCGCGCGGTCCACCGGATCCGTCAAATTTTAGTGATGTTCCCACACGGCTTATGCGGCTAACTTCCTTGGAACGTGGTTTGCATAGCTTTAGACCGAGGAACATTTATATGGGCTGGATTTTTTTTAGTGTTGGCTGGCTGGCGCTGGCATGTACCGTGCTCGGATTCGCAGTTTTTCGCAAGTTGGTGGCTTACTCGGAGGACGACTTGATTCATCTGGACGAATTCGACGGACGTAAGATCGCTCATCAAAAGATCTTGGCAGGCCGCCTCGATTTTGTGGACCGATGGGGCAAGATTCTCACCGTGGCGACCCTGGTGTATGGTATCCTTCTCGCCGCTGCATTTCTGTATCAGCGGTT
>DATHCE010000068.1:0-4822 GCA_035319685.1 Bryobacteraceae bacterium
ATCGATGAGCAGGATCGGATTCGCCGCCATATCCAGTTCTTCATCAACGGCGAGCAGGTGCGCAGCCTCGAAGTCCCGCTTCGCGACGGCGACGAAGTCCAGATCGTCGGCGCACTTAGCGGCGGTTGACCGGAATCAAGGGTAAGCAGACGCCAACCGGCTCGAACCTGGAACGGCTACGAGATCAGCTTTGCGGGATTTCGAACCAGAGCGTGGCGAGCGGCGGCAACTTGAGCGGCAACGAGTGCTGGAACGAGTGCCAGGGCTTGGGCTCGGCCATCACGGCACCGGCGTTGCCCTGGTTGCTGCCGCCGTAGAGGGCTGAGTCGGTGTTGAGAATCTCGCGATAAAGGCCGGGCGCGGGCACGCCGAGGCGGTATTTGGTCCGCATCACGGGTGAGAAATTACACACGCAAAGCAAACGGCGGCCGGTCGACGGCGCGGTGCGCAGGAACGCGATTACATTTTCATCCGCGTTGTCCGGATCGATCCACTGAAAGCCCGCCGGGTCGTGATCGGCTTCCCACAGCGCCGGTTCGGCGCGATAGATCCGGTTCAGATCGCGAATCAGGCGCTGCACGCCGCGATGGTCCGCCTCGGCGAGCAGATGCCAATCCAGGCTCTCATCGTGATTCCATTCGCGCCACTGGCCGAACTCGCCGCCCATGAAGAGCACCTTCTTGCCCGATCGCGCCCACATATAGCCGAACAGCGCGCGCAGATTGGCGAACTTCTGCCAGCGATCGCCGGGCATCTTGTCGAGCAGCGCGCGCTTGCCGTGGACCACCTCGTCATGCGACAGCGGCAGGATGAAATTCTCGAACCATGCGTAGAGCAGGCCAAAGGTCAGGTCGCGATGATGGTAGCGGCGATGAATCGGCTCCTTGCTGAAATAATTCAGCGTGTCGTGCATCCATCCCATGTCCCACTTGAAGCCGAACCCGAGCCCGCCGGCGTACACGGGCCGGCTCACGCCCGCCCACGCGGTTGACTCCTCGGCAATCATCAGCACTCCCCGATGGCGCGCGTAAACCTGCTGGTTGAGCTCGCGCAGGAATGAGATTGCCTCGTGGTTCTCATTTCCTCCATATGCATTTGGTATCCACTCACCATCCCGCCGCGCGTAGTCGAGATAGAGCATCGACGAAACCGCGTCGACGCGAAGCCCGTCGGCGTGGAACTCCTCGAGCCAGTAGTGCGCGCTGCCCAGCAGGAAGCTTCGCACCTCGTTGCGCCCGAAATTGAAGATGTAGGTATGCCACTCCGGATGAAAACCCTGGCGTGGGTCGATATGCTCGTATAGCGCGGTGCCATCGAAGCGGCCGAGGCTGAATTCGTCGGTCGGGAAATGGCCCGGCACCCAGTCGAGAATCACGCCGATGCCGCGCTGATGCAGATGGTCGACCAGATAGCGGAAGTCGTCGGGAGCGCCATAGCGCGCCGTGGGAGCATAGTAACCGGTGGTCTGGTAGCCCCATGAACCGTTGAACGGATGCTCGGTGACCGGCAGGAACTCGACGTGAGTGAAGCCCAGGTCGGAGACATAGTCGGCCAGTTGCTCGCCAAGTTCGCGGTAGGTGAGGCAACGGTTCGATTCCTCGGGCCTCCGCCGCCACGAGCCCAGGTGAACTTCGTAGATTGCAAGCGGGCTGTGAAGCGGATCGCGGCCGGCGCGCCCGGCAATCCAGGCCTGGTCATTGAATACGTAGCCGGACTGGTAGACCTTCGAGGCCGACGCCGGCGGACACTCCGCCGCCGCCGCAAACGGATCGCTCTTTATGCAGATTCCACCGCCCTTCCTGCGAATCTCGTACTTGTAGAGCGAGCCCGGCGCGAGATCCGGAACGAACAATTCCCAGACGCCCGAGCTGCCGAGCATCCGCATCATGTAAAGGCGGCCGTCCCAACCGTTGAAATCGCCGACCACGCTGACGCCGGCGGCGTTGGGCGCCCAGACCGCAAATGAAACTCCGCGCACGCCTTCGAGCTCGCGGGCGTGAGCGCCGAACTTGTCCCATATGCGTTCGTGTTTCTGTTCCGCGCACAAATGCAAATCGAGGTCGCCCAGCACCGGCCGAAATAAGTATGGATCCCGAATAGTCACTACCGCGCCGCCTGCGTAATGCACCTCGAATCGACATGTCGCGGGCGCCGGCCAATCTTCAACCCGAGCCTCGAACAACCCTCGTTCAGGCCGCTCGGCCATCGCCCGTGGCGGCTTGCCATCGACCAGGAGAAGGACCTGCTTGGCAGCGGGGCGATAGACCCGAACCACTACGCCGGAATCGATCTGATGAGCGCCGAGGATCGAGTGCGGATCGCGATGGGTCAACGCGAAAAGATGTTTCAGTTGCTCAGCCGGGAGGTGCGAGAAGGCCCCACCCCCCTGTGCCGGCGTGGTGACGCCATCCTCAAGGAAACCCCGCTCCTGCTCACTGACCTTCATGACGCTTGCCTCACACACTGGCTACCTCGACCGGCCGGCTTTCTCTCCACGATGCGGTCGCGGCCAGGCTGACTCGCAGCGCGCTTACAGCGTCCCCACCCGTGATCGACGGCTCGCCGCCACTCTGCACTTTCGCCACGAAATCCTGAATCTGGGCCAGGTAGGCGCTTTCAAACCGCTCCATGAAGTATGGAACGACATCGTGAGTGATTCCTTCTTTGGTCATCACAAGGATTGGCGTTTGTCGAAAATAGCCAATCTGCAACGAGCCCTTCGTGCCCCAGATTTCGGCGCGGATGTCATAGCCGAAGACCGAATTGCGGCTTAGATGCACGACGCCGAGATTGCCGCTCTCGAACGCCATATTGATGATCGCATTGTCGATATCGCCGACCGACTTCATTTCAGGATAGGCCAGCGCGCCTCCGACGGAGAACACGCTCTTTACGGGCCCCATATACATCTGCGCCAAATCAAAGTCGTGAATGCCGCAATCGATAATCAATCCGCCGCTCGCCTTGGTATCGCAGAACTCGAGCGGCGGCGGATATGGATCGCGCGAGGTCGCGGTCAAAACGACCGGCGTTCCGATAATTCCCGCTTCGATCTTCTTCTTCGCCTCAACGTATCCGGAATCGAACCGGCGCTGAAACCCGATCTGAAAGAAGACGCCGGCCTTTTTTACCACTTCGAGCATTTCTCCGGCATCGGCGAGCGACAGCGATATAGGCTTTTCGCAGAAGATGGCCTTGCCGGCCTTTGCGCATTCGATTACCAGGTCGTGATGCGTACTGGTCGGAGTAACAATAACAACCGCATCGATATCCTTGTCGTCTATCAGATCGTGGTGATTCCGGTACCACCTGGGAATGCCGTATTGTGCGGCGAATGCTTCGGCGACCTCGGCGCGCACGTCCGCCGCCGCGCACAATTGCGCATTCGGGACGCGATGGGCCAAATTGGCCGCGTACACACGGCCCATTCGCCCCAGGCCGATGAGCCCGACTTTCAGCCGCTCTTTCATGGCTTTCGCGCTCCTGTCATGAAACTTCGCCCGGCTTGATCGCGCGATTTTCTCTCACTGATTTTGCGGCCGCCAGGCCGATCGCTACCGCCATCAGGCCGTCATGGCCGGTTACCGGCACCGGCGTGCCATTCTGAACGGAATCGACGAAAGCCTGCATCTCGTTGAGATAGGACTCCGTGTAACGCTCCATGAAAAAGTGCAGCGGCAAAGCGGAGTGAGTGCCGGCCGCGTCCAGATATACATGGTTATCGGGCGTGTTGTTTTTGACCGTAGCCATGCCGTTGGAACCGAACACTTCGACCCGCTGATCGTAGCCGTAAACCGCCTTGCGGCTGTTGTCGATAGTTCCCAGCGCGCCGTTGGCGAATGTGAGCGTGGTCACCGCGGTGTCCCAGTCGTTGAGCTTCTGAAATACCGGATCGGTCAGCGCATTGGCCCTGGCGTACACTTCAACGACCTCGCTGCCGGCCAAATAGCGAGCCATGTCAAAATCGTGGATAGTCATATCCAGAAACAGGCCGCCGGACGCGCGCAGATACTCTTCGGAGGGCGCGGACGGATCGCGGCTGGTGATTCTAAGCAGCTGCGGCTCCCCGATCTTACCCGATTTGACCAGCTCGCGCACTTTCAGGAAGTTGGGATCGAAGCGGCGATTGAAGCCCACCATCAATTGCACGCCGTGCTTTTTCACTTCCGCATTGATCTGCTTGATCCGGTCGACTGACATGTCGATAGGTTTCTCGCAGAAAATATGCTTGCCGGCCGCGGCCGCGTCCAGAATCATCTGATAGTGAGTAGCCGTCGGGGTGCAGATTACGACCGCATCGAGGTCGGCCAGCTTCAGTGCCTCTCTGTAATCCGAAACCGTCCGCGCGACGTTGAATCGCGCCGCGACCGCAGCCAGCTCCAGCGGGAAGACATCGGCCAGGATCGTCACTTCAGCCGTGGGAATTCGGCTGGCCAGGTTTCCGATGTGGATCTTGCCGATTCGGCCGACGCCGAACACACCCAATTGCAGCTTGTTACGGCCCATGGTCTGGATTCCTTTCAGCTCGCGGCAGCCGTCGCGGCGCGTCACCGGGCGATCCTGGCCGGTCTTTGACCGGTCTTGGTCCCGCGGGAATCGGCTCATCCTCCGGCTAGATTCTGCGGCTAGATTCTGCGGCTAGAATTCTGCGGATAGAATTCTCCGGCTAGAATTTTCTCGACCAGTCTTTCGGCCAGCGTTCCACGCAGACCTTTTTGTCGGTGTAGAATTCGATCGCGTCGCGGCCCTGGGCATGGAGTGAACCGAAGAAGCTGTCCTTCCATCCGCTGAACGGGAAGTAGGCGATCGGAGCTGCGACGCC
>DATHCE010000069.1:0-11087 GCA_035319685.1 Bryobacteraceae bacterium
CCGCGTGATGCACCGATTTCCGGCTTCCCGGGCGGATCTCGACGGCCTGCACCCAACGGTCCTCGGTGAATCCGGTGGGGACAATAAAATATTGATACGCGACGTCGCCTTTGGCGGGCACGGCGAAACCGGGAATCTGGAACATGGCGTCGGGAGCCGGGATGTTCCAGCCGTCCGGCCAAATGCGTTTGGGCGGAGAGTCGCGCGGGTCGCCTTTGGCCGCGCCCGATTCGGCCCAATCGGCGATGGTGCGGATCTGGGCTGGGGTCAGGCTGCGGTCGTTTGAGAAATTTCCGCAGCAGGGGTCGGCGAACCAGGGCGGCATTTTGCGGCTGACCACGGCGTCGCGCAGCGCCTTGGCCCAAGGCCGCGCTTCTTCATAAGATACGAGCGGCATGGGAGCCATCTCGCCAGGGCGGTGGCACTCCTGACATTTATCTTGAAGAATCGGGAGGATGTCGTGGTAAAAATTGGGCGAAGCGGCGACGAGCGAACGCGCCGAGAGGAGCACCGCCAATCGGCAAACCCGGGCCACGTTTTCAATGTTATAGGAAACTGAAGCCTGTTGACTAGCGGCCAAAAATGCCGCATCATATATCAGGCTGTAAAGGAGACTCGCACGATGCTTAGGAAAGCTGCATTCTTACTGGGTTTCGCGTTGGCGGCGTCCGCGTGGGGACAAAGCGTGATTTCCGCGCACTCCGGTGTGATTCAATACACCGAAGGGCAGGTGACGCTGGACGGGCAGACCGTCGTCATGAAGACGAGCGAGTTCCCGGACGTCAAAACCGGGCAAACGCTGGCGGCCGAGGATGGCCGCGCCGAAATTCTCCTGACGCCCGGCGTTTTTCTGCGGATCGCTGAAAACAGCTCGTTCAAGATGGTTTCCAATAAGTTGTCCGATACGCGCATCGAGATGCTGAGCGGCTCGGCGCTGTTCGAGGTCGGCGAACTGCTTCAGGACAATGCCATTACGGTTCAGTTCAACGGCGCCCAGATCGCGCTCGCCAAGAAGGGGCTGTACCGCATCGATTCCGATCCGGGCCGGCTGCGCGTCTACGACGGCGAAGCGAAGCTGACCTCCGCATCCGGCCAGTCGCTGATCGCCAACAAGGGACGCGAAGTGGCGCTCGGCGAGCAGTTGGAAGCGAAGAATTTCGACACCAAGCAGACCGACGAGTTCTACCGCTGGAGCGAGCGGCGCGATGAATACGTGGCCGAAGCCAATGTTTCCGCCGCGAAATACGCGCGCGATTCGGGTCTGGGCTTTAACGGCACCAGCGCTTATGGCCCGCTAGGGTTGGGCGGTTACGGCTACGGATACGGCGGTTTGGGATACGGAGCCGGAATGGGAACCTGGGCCTACAATCCCTGGTTCGGGATGTTCACGTACATGCCGTATGACGGCATGTTCTACAGCCCGTTCGGCTTCGGCTACTTCAGCCCCGGACTGGTCGGATCGCTCTACATGCCGGGTTCGCCGTATTTTTACGGCGCAGGATACACTCCGATCACCACCGGCGCAGTTTCGCGCAATGGCAGCTCCCTGTTGACGACGGGCCGGACGCCGGGCATCGCCGGCAGCAACCCGGGCGGAATCTATCGCGCGGGAAGCGGAAGCACCGGTCTCTCGTCGGCCGCACGCAGCAGCATCGGCGGCAGCAGCGGACTCGGGACCTCCAGTGGCATGCGTGGTGGCGGGGGCCATGCTGGTGGCGGGCACCACTAGCCCTCCCATTAAATCAACTGATCAGCGAATTATTTTCAGCCTGATCGCTTTCGGAATCGCATTCGGATTTCTGGAAGCCGCCGTGGTCGTATACCTTCGCGTGATCAGCCATTCCGTGCGCGCCGCGGCCGGAATCCCTCCGGATCAACTGTTTCCGCTGATCAAAATCGAGCAAATCGGTTCGTACATGAAGATCGTCAGGATCGAGGCGGCGCGTGAAGCGTC
This sequence comes from Bryobacteraceae bacterium, assembly GCA_035319685.1. GTDB lineage: Bacteria > Acidobacteriota > Terriglobia > Bryobacterales > Bryobacteraceae > Palsa-187. Next base: position 1,955 of record DATHCE010000069.1, read on the forward strand.
CACCATCGTGATGCTGGTCTCGATTGCCCTCGCAGCCACGCGCAATGCTCGAACCTGGATCGCCGCATTTGCCCTGGTGTTCGGCGTCTGGGATCTGGCATTTTACGCCTCCCTTCGAATCATGACCGGATGGCCCGCGTCGCTCGGCAACTGGGATCTGCTGTTCCTGCTCCCGGTTCCCTGGACCGGTCCGGTGCTGGCGCCCTCGATTGTCGCGGCGTCGCTGGTCGCCGGAGGAATCGTGGCGTTGATGCGCCAGCCTCCGCGTATCGACCGGGTCACGTGGATGATGCTCCTCGCCGGCGGCGCGATCGTGTTCGTATCGTTCATCTGGGAATGGCGCGACGTGGTCGCGGGGATGATGCCGAAAAACTTCCCGTGGACGATTTTCGTGGCCGGGGAATTGATGGCGATCGCGGGTTTTGCGCGGGCCATGACCAACGTGCAGGCCGAGTCGCGCGGATAGCGGTTAGTGTGGCGAGTCGCAAATTCGCTGCATTGGAAACCCCGCCTTTCACAGGCGGGGCTTGACGATGTCGTTGAGCGGCAACGGCCGAGCAAGCCCCGGCAGTCATGCCGGGGTTAAAAAATGTCGTTTAGCGGCAAGGGCCGAGCAAGCCCGGCAGTCATGCCGGGGGCAAAAAATGTCGTTGATCGGCAAGGGTCGAGCAAGCCCCGGTAGTCATGCCGGGGGTAAAAAATGTCGTTGAGCGGCAAGGGCCGAGCAAGCCGCGGCAGTCATGCCGGGGGTAAAAAATGTCGTTGAGCGGCAAGGGCTGAGCAAGCCCCGGGCAGTCATGCCGGGGGTAAAAATCGCTGTCTACTCGGGACACAGGGTTCGGAGGGCGATGGAAACGCTCCGCGCGCCGTTTCGAGTTGGGCGCCCAACTCCAGCAGCGTTTCCTCCTGCCAGGGGCGCCCGACCAGTTGCACGCCCACCGGCAAGCCCGCCTCATCGATTCCGAACGGCGCCGCCAGCGCCGGAAGCCCGAGCACGTTGAAGGTGGTCGCGGTCATCATCGCCTGAAACAATCCGATCGGTTTTGTTTCGGTCGCGAATTTTCGCTGCCGGTGCGGAAACGCGGTGATCGCGGCAACCGGCATCAGCAGCACGGGATATTTTCTCATCTGCTCGATCAGCCTGCGGCGCATCGCGTCGCGCGCCGCCAGCGCTTCCACCACCTGCCAGCCCGAGGCCGGCGGCCGATCGAGCTGGCGATCCAGGTTCTCCGTATAGGTCCAATGCGCCTCGTTTTCGCGGCCCGCGATGCGCTGCTTCATGTCCCGCGCGGTCAGTTCGCCGAAGAAAAAATTCCACAAATTCGGAGCTCGCTCGATTCCTTCCGGCCGAAATTCGTCGACCGTAAACCCCAACCCGGCGAGCGCCGCCGCCGCATCGCGCACCGCCTTTCGAACCGCCGGCTGCACCGGCACGTCGTAAAATTGCGGCATCACGCCGATGCGAACACCGGTCCTCCAATCATTCGTTCGCGGCTCGACCAGGCCGACCGGCGCGGACAGCGGATCGCGATCGTCATATCCCGCGAGCACATCGAACAACAGCCGCACATCGGCCACCGAGCGCGCCATCGGCCCCACCGCAGCGATTCCCGCCACGCCTTCCGCCGGACGATGCCCGATGATCGAGATCCGGCCGGGCGTGGGCTTCAATCCCGCGATGCCGCAGAAATGCGCGGGCACGCGAATGGAACCTCCGCCGTCGCTCCCGACGCCGCCCGGCGAGCATCCCGCGGCGATCGCCGCCGCTTCTCCGCCGCTCGATCCGCCCGGCGTACGCTCCAGATCCCAGGGATTATTGGTGCGCCCGGTGATGAAATTATCGGTTTCATAACTGGTCAAAAATTCGGGCGTATTGGTCTTTCCTAGAATAATCGCGCCCGCGCGGCGCAATCGCGCCACCACGGCCGCATCTTCCGAGGCAGGAACTTCAGGCGTGAAATGACTGCCGAGGCGCGTCGCGTGGCCGATCACGTCGAAACTGTCTTTCACAGTCACCGGAACGCCATGCAGCAGGCCGGTTTTGAGCGCCTGATCCGCGCGCCGCGCCGATTCGCGAGCCTGATCCGCGAAGACCATCGTAAATGCATTTATGCGGGGATTTGTTTGCTCAATCTGATTCAAATGCGCGTCCGTTAACTCAAGCGAGGAGACCACGCCCGAACGAACCAGCGAAGCCATCTCAACCAGCGGCAATCGATGGAGCATAGAATGCTCAGGGTAGCGCAAAGCTCGTCGCGGAGGATTCGCCGCTCGCTCGGGATGAGCCGTTCCCGGCGGTCAGGGCTCGACCGTAAGGACGAGACGGTCGCCATCGGCTTCTACACGGACCAGCGCGTCCGGCTCGACGCGGCCATTGGCCACCATCGCCGCCAGCGGCTGGGTGATGTGCCGCAGAATGGTTCGCTTCAATTCGCGGGCGCCGTACTCATCGCTGGATCCCTTGTGCAGGATGAATTCGCGCGCCGATTTTTCGACGCCCAGCTCGAAGGCGCGATCCATCAGGCGGTCCTCGATGTGGCGTTCGAGAGCGGCGATCTGCTGATCCACTATCACCTCCAGCGAGGCCGCATCGAGCGGCTGGTAGATCATGGTCGCGTCAATGCGATTGATGAACTCCGGCGAAAATTTCCGGCGAACGGCTTTCATGCCGATGCTTTGCAGCTTGCGCGCGGCGTTCTGAGGGCTCGCCATTTGGCCGGCGACCATCGCTTCGAATCCGAATTCGGGATGCAACGCGCGGCGCATCGCGTTCGCGCCCAGATTGCTGGTCATGAAAATCAGCGTGCGCTCGAAATTCACCGTGGAATTGTCGCCGAGCCTCAGTACGGCTTTGTCCAGCACGCTCAGCAGCAGGCGCGTCATGCTCGGAGCGGCTTTTTCGATCTCGTCGAACAGCACCAGCGACAGGCTGCACGCTTCGCTGGTGATCGCGCCCAGTTTCTGCTGGGTCAGCATGGGCTGCGTTTCGCGATGGCCCAGATAGCCGGGCGGGGCGCCGATCAGCTTGGCGACTTCGTGCTCCATCTGGAACTCGCCGCAATCGACGCGCAGAATGTTTCGCTGGCTTCCGTGCAACGCCTCGGCGAGCGCTTCCACGGTTCGGGTCTTGCCGGTCCCGGTGGGACCCAGCAGCAGGAAGACACCCGCCGGACGGCCCTCCGGCGCGAGACCTGCCTGATACATTTCGACGTACGGCACCATCTGCCGCAGCGGCTCGGATTGGCCGACCACACGGTCGCTCCACTGGCGCAACAACGTACTCGACTCGAAAATCTGCGGGCGAGATTTTACGGACGCAGGGATGGTTCGCAAGCGCCTCCTTTGTGCACTGATCATAGAGAGCGCGGGCGCAATTCGGACGGCCTGAATTTGTTAAAGCGTTAAAGGGGTGGGGATTTTTGTGCCGGATTACTTGTGACGGTACGTGATGCGTCCCTTGGTCAGGTCGTATGGGGAGAGTTCCAGGGTGACTCGATCGCCCGCCAGCACCCGGATCCGGTTGCGGCGAAGTTTACCGGCAAGGTGCGCAAGCACGGTGCGTTCCTGATCCAATTGCACGCTGAACAATCCGCTGGGAAATTTCTCAACTACGGTTCCAGTGACTTCAATATTGTCTTCTTTGCTCATTCGCCTCCAATGAAATTATAACCTACGCAAATCGGTACCCCGCGCGTGTCAGCCAGCGCGGCGGCCGGGTCCGATAATCCGCAGAACCCCCGCCATTACCGGCCCGGCTCGACCGGAGGTTCAACGGGCGCCGCGATTTGTGCGGCGATTTTCACAAGGGCACTCGCGCGGTCATGGCGATGCGGAACGCGGGACGAAAAACGCGCGCTTTAGGATTCAGATGCGCGCGGCGGGCCAATTCTTCCAGTTCGCCGGCGCGAAAAGCGGCCTCGACGGAAATGCGCCCGTCATTCACGGTCACCGGATCCCATCCGAACAGCCGCCGGGTCCAAGGGAGGAAATAATACGCGACCGGATTCCGCTCCAGGTCGATCACCAGGACCGCGCGGCGCGCAACGCTCGAGAACGCTTCGAGCAACCGGACGATTTCCTCGCCGGTGAAATGATGCAGGAATAAAGAGCAGAATACAAAATCGAAACTTTTCGGCCGGAGCGGGAGATGAAAGGCATCGGCGGCGACGCGCGGACCCGAAGCGCCGTTCAAATGCGACGCGATGCGGTCGAGCAAGACGACGGTTGCGCGCGGATACCACTCGCGGACGCAGTCCGCCATGTCGCCCGAAGCCGCGCCGACATCGAGCATCGAAAATGTTTCCTCCGGCCGCACATTTTCGCGCAGCAGATGGCGCAGCGTGCTGTGACCGCCCCAACGGCGGTTGATTCGCGTCAGATCCGCGAGGGTCGCGCGCGCCTGCTCATAGGGCAGCGTGTCGAGGATCTCGGGCGCCAGCACGCGCCCGCTTACGCATCTCATGGCGATTGTCCTGTATTCTGAATATTTCTATTGCAGGCATTTCTATTTTTAACCTATGGACATTGTCACAGGTCACCTTGGCTGGATCGAAATCGTTTGCGGCCCGATGTTTTCGGGCAAGAGCGAGGAACTGATCCGCCGCCTTCGCCGCGCGCAAATCGCCCGCAAACGGGTGCAGGTTTTTAAACCCGCGATCGACGATCGCTACTCCCACGATGAAATCGTCTCCCATGGCGACCATCGTATGAAGTCGGAGGTGGTCAATTCGGCGAAGGAAATTTTGCAAAAATTCGACTGGCGCACGCAGGTGGTGGGCATCGACGAGTCCAATTTTTTCGGACCCGAGCTGGTGGAGGCCGCCGGACAACTCGCCGACACGGGCAAGCAAGTGATCATCGCCGGACTCGATACCGATTATCTGGGACGCCCCTTCCCGCCGATGCCGGAACTGCTGTGCCTGGCCGAATCCATCACCAAGACGCTGGCGATCTGCGTGCGGTGCGGCAATCCCGCCAAGCACACCCAGCGGCTGGCGGAATCGGACGAATTGATCGTGGTCGGGGCAGCGGGGATGTACGAGGCTCGCTGCCGGCACTGCTTCGAACCGGGAGTGCCGAAACAGGAATTGCTGGATTTTGCACGGCCGGCGAAAGCGTCGGCTTTCTAAACCATTTTTGGAGTTCGCGTAGACCAGTTTCATGCGGCCTGTAACGGCGGTCCCAACAGCCGACGGTCCTGCAATAGTCTACGTTATCCATGAAACTGGTCTAGCCGTCGTCATCCCGCAAACAGATGGAACGAAACGAAGGTTTCCTACATCATACTGTTTGAATGTTTGAAAAAGGGACACGGTAGGTGCGTTCCGCAGACCGCTCTGTCCACGCCGGCACGCTTTGAGACGAATCAACACTTCGGGCCGAGGCAAGAGTAGTCTGCGTAACGGACGTACCGTGTCCCCTTTTTCAACAAACTGCTAGTATACTAGCCTGGAGGACGTGTAACATGCTGTTCCCCAAGGAACCCCCCATTTCGAGTACTCCCCCCGCCCCGGCGCCCGCTGCCGCCCCTGCTCCGGTAGTCATCCAGACCACCAGCGGCGGCGGCGGAGCGAAAATCGGCATCCTGTTCGGCGCGGTGATTGCCCTGGTAGGTGCGTGCGTTTATCTCTTTTACCAGATCAATCAGATTCAGGCCCAGCTCGCCTCGACGCGTGACGACCTATCCACGGAAATCGCGAGGATGAACGAAACCTCGTCGGTTTCCACCCAGACCAGCCGGCGGACTATCGACGCGCTCACCAAAGATGTGGAGAAATACCGCGCGCAAGCTGCGCAGTTGAGCGGCCAGGCGAAGGTCGAAGCGGAGCAGCACGCCGATCAGCTCGCGTCCCGGCTACAGCGCATCCAGGAGGAGCAGGGCAAGCAGGTCGCGGCTGTGTCCAATGAAGTTTCGCAGGTGAAGGACACGGCGAACCAGGCGACGCAGAAGATCGGCGAGGTTTCCAACGATGTCGGCACGGTGAGGACCGACGTTGCCAGGAATCGGGCGGATACCGAAAAGCTGATCGCGGATATGAAGAGCGCGCGCGGCGACCTGGGCGTCCAGAGCGGATTGATCGCCACCAATGCGAGCGAACTGGCCGCGTTGAAGCAGCTCGGCGAACGCAATTACACCGAGTTCAAGATCAGCAAGACCAAGAAAAATCCGCCGCAGAGGGTCGGAGATCTTCAGGTGATTCTGGTAAAAGCGGACCCCAAGAAAAATCTATACAGCGTCACGGTGATCGCCGATGACAAGCGCATCCCGAAGGAGAATAAGACGCTGGACGAGCCGGTGCAGTTCATGCTGGCGCGCGCCACGCAGCCCTATGAGCTGGTGGTGAACGACATCAAGAAGGATTTCATCGCCGGATACGTCGCGGCTCCCAAGGTTCAGCAGAAGCGCAACTAGGAGCCCGAACGACGGACTGCTAAAGTAGTAGTTTGCCGCGCGTTAGTTCCTCCACGATTTCGACGGCGCCCGCCGCCGATACCGTTCGCTGGCCGCAGCTTTACCTGGGACTCGGATTCACGACGCTCGCGACGCTGGTTCTCGAACTGGCGTTGACGCGGATTTTCTCGGTCGTTTTCTATTACCACTTCGCGTTCCTGGCGATTTCGGTGGCCCTGTTCGGGCTCGGCGTGGGCGGCGTGTTCTCCTACGCCGTTTCCGCGCGCGGCGGGAACCTGCACGCCACCCTGGGTCTGCTGTCAATCGCGGACGCTCTGTGCGTGGTCGCGTCGCTGTGGTTCGATCTGTCGCGCGGAGCCAACCCCGGAAACGCCGCGCTGGTCGCGGTCTATATCGCCAGTTCCTTGCCGTTTTTTCTGGCCGGCGCGGTCACTTCGCTGGCGATTTCGGAAGCCATCGAGCGCGTCGATCAGGCCTACTTTTTCGATCTGGCGGGCGCGGCCGGCGGATGCCTGGTGCTAATCCCGTTCCTGAACGTGTTCGGCGGACCCAACACTGTGATCGCCGCCGGCGTGTTCTATGGAGTCGCGGCGGCGATCTGGTTCAACCTGGCCGGCGCGGCGAAAAGGCGCGCGGCCGCGGTGCTGGTTTCGCTGCTGCTGGTCACGCTGATGGTGGTCAACGCCGCCAGCCATCTGCTGGATATTCACTACGCCAAAGGCCAGCGCCTGCCGGCCGAGCGATTCGTCAAGTGGAACAGTTTTTCGCGCGTGGGCGTGCATTATGACAACCTCTGGAGCATCGTGATCGATGCCGACGCCGCCACCGGAATCGCGTCGTTCGACTTCGACCATCTCGCGCCCGAGGATCGGCACCGGTTGACGCACGAAGGCCCCGGTTTTCCATACCTGGTCCGTCCGGCGGCGAAGACGTTGATCATCGGCGCCGGCGGAGGTTACGATGTCGCGCGCGCGCTCGCTTCGGGGAGCAGGGATATTACCGCGGTCGAGATCAATCCGATCATCGCGCAGACCATCATGCGCGAAAAATTTGTCAACGAAAGTTACGCGTTGTATTTCCGGCCCGAGGTGCGCCTGTTCGTCGAAGACGGCCGGTCTTTCGTGCGCCGCAGCACCGAAAAATATCAGGTGATCGAAGCGACGCTGGTCGACACGTGGGCGTCCACCGCAGCCGGCGCGTTCGCGCTTTCCGAAAATAATCTGTACACCACCGACGCGTTTTACGATTATCTTGCGCATCTGACCGATGATGGTCTGCTGGCGTTCACGCGTTGGGGATTCGATCCGCCGCGCGAATCGCTGCGCCTGATCTCGCTCGCCGGCGATGCGCTGGCGCGCCTCGGGGAAACCAATCCTGCCGGCCACGTCATCGTCTTGCGCGCCGACGCGGGGAAACTCAACGGCTGGGGCGCGCAGGACACGGTGCTGATCTCGCGCCGGCGGTTTTCTTTCGACGATCTGGCGCGCGCCCGCGCCGGGCTTTCCGATGGTCTTCAGCCCATTTATTTTCCGGGCGACCCGCCATCGAATCCGTTCGGCCGGCTTTTGACGGCGCACGATCGCGCCGCGTTCTTCGCCGGGTATCCGTTCGACGTGACGCCGGTCACCGACGATCGGCCGTTCTTTTTTTACACCGTGCAGCCGCGCGACATTCTGGAATTTCTCAAGCACGCCGATAGGGCCAACGCCGATTTCAAGATCAATCGCGCGGTTCCGCTGCTGTTCAATCTGATGCTGGTGAGCATGGTCGCCACGGGATTGATCCTGCTGCTTCCGCCCCTGGTGCTGCGAAGCCGTCTTCCGGATCGGCGCGGCGGGATCGGTTTCCTGTGGTATTTTCTGTGCCTCGGCGCCGGCTACATTTTGATTCAGGTCGCGCTGATTCAGAAATTCGTGCTGCTGCTCGGCCATCCGACCTATGCGCTGACGGTGATCGTTTTTTCGATGCTGGCGGCGAGCGGCGCGGGCAGCTATTTCAGCCGGCGGTGGATCTTCGGCAATGATGCGCGGTTGATGCGCGTGCTCGGCGCGATTTTTGTGTTCATTGCCCTGCTCGCGTTCGGCGAGCCGGCGCTCGCCTCTTACGCAGCGGGGTGGCCGCTGATCGCGAAGATGGCGATCACGGCGCTGGCGATCGCTCCCGCCGCGTTTCTGATGGGCATGCCGTTCCCCAGCGGTCTGCTTCGCCTGGAACGCCGCCACCCGCCGTCGGTGCGATGGGCGTGGTCGCTGAATGCCGCGGCGAGTGTGCTGGGATCGGTTGGCGCAATCGTGCTGGCGATTTATCTCGGCCTTCGCGCGACGCTGCTGATCGGCGGCGGGCTGTATCTGGTCGCGATGGCGGTGGTCGCGGTAACCGGAAATCAGCCGCGAATCCACGCGAGGGAACGCCCATAATGCGACTTTTGCGGCTTAGCACGTTAACCGATCCCTCCTGAGCTGCCAACGTCGCCCGAAGGGAGTATACAGGGCCGATAGCTCCGGCTACAGCCGAAACGCCGATTCGAGTGGGGGCATTCTCTCCTTCCATCCCGGCCCGAGCACACGTTCGCGCTCGATCGTCGGTATCGAGAAGCTCTCGTGGCGGAGCACGATACATCCCGTCACTCGGTCCACCAGATCCTCGCGCGACCTGACGCCCTTGGCGATCAGAGGCTCGATTTCGACGACCGGCTCGGCCTCGAGGGGCGGGGTTGCATGG
>DATHCE010000070.1:0-4073 GCA_035319685.1 Bryobacteraceae bacterium
ATCTCCCCAACCCGTAAACCGACAGCGCGCCCTTTTCGCTCACCTTCAGCGAGGTTTGCCCGCGCGACGGCTTCTTCAGCCTTTCGTTTTCGGCCTTCAGTTTCTCGATTTCCGCTTTGAGTTCTTCTTCCGATGCCATAAAAGACACACATACCACAACTAACGGGCCGGCGTTCGACGCCGATCGCCGGCCTCATGGTGACGAGCTTCCTTGGGCGATCCCGGCCGCGATGCGTTGCGCCGTCCATGGCGCCAGCAAAATGCCGTTGCGAAAATGCCCGTAGGCGAGCCACACGTTGGTTCCCTCCACCCGGCGAATATGCGGGCCGTCCTCGGAAAAAGGACGGAATCCGATCCAGCGTTTCGAGACCTCCGCGCTCCCAAGACGCGGGAAAATTGCCGCAACCCGGCCGTGGATTTGCTCGCAAATCCCCGCGTCCACCGTGCGATCGAATCCGCAATCCTCTTCGGTGGACCCGGCAATGGTGAAGCCGTTCGAGCGCTGCAGCACGTAAGTATGGCCCCGCCGGCGCATCGCGCCGAGCGCGCCGGGCTCCAGATCGAATCCGACCAGATGCCCCTTCACCGGACGCGACGGCGGCAGCGCGAGCCCCGCTCCGCGATGGCGCACGGCGATTTGGTCCGACCAGGCCCCGGCAGCGATGACCAGCGCGGAATATTCGCTCGACTCGATCGACGCGACCGGCGAATGCTCGTGAAAATTTACGCCCCGCGCCTGGCACGCCCCGCGCAGCGCGCGCAGCACGCCTTCCGGATCGACGAATCCATCTTCGGGAAAGAACAGGCCGTCCGGAGTGCGCTCGACGCGAATGCCTGCGCTCGATTGAAACGCGGCGCGCCGCCCGGCGGTTTCCGGATCGGCGTAATACGCGCATCCGCAAATCCGGAAATCGATGGCGATGCCGGATTCCTCCGCGAGCTCGGCGACAAATGCGGGATACATGCGCAGGCCTTCGATGCCGATATCCAGCCACACCGACGGCTGGTCGAATTCGCCGCCGGGGGACAGCATACCCGCGCCGGCCGAACTGGCTTCGCCGCCGAAAATTCCGGCATCGAACAGATCGACGCGCAGTCCGCTTTGCGCCAGACGCCACGCGATGGAGCCGCCGATGATGCCGCCGCCGGCAATCGCGACGCGGTTCATGACCGCCGGTCGCGCTGCGTAAAATGGTTCATATCCGGGCCATGCAGCGGCGATTCACATCCGCATCCGCGATCGTGTTGTATATCGCCGCCGGCAAGCTGATCTTTCATCTTCTCACCGCGTCGCGTTACGGGATTTTTCGCGACGAGCTGTATTATCTGGCTTGCGCCGAACATCTCGCGTGGGGCTACGTCGATCAGCCTCCGTTGATCGCGGGCGTCGCCTGGCTCGCGCGGCACGCATTCGGCGATTCGCTGATCGGATTGCGATTGCTTCCGGCCATTGCCGGAGCGGCGGTGGTGTGGCTCGCCGGAATTCTCGCGCGCGAAATGGGCGGAGGCCGATTCGCGCAGGCGCTGGCGGCGCTGGCCGTCGCGACCGCGCCGTTGTATTTGATTTTCCATCACTGGTTGACCATGAACGCATTCGATCCGCTGATATGGATGGGCTGCGCGTGGTTCGTCCTGCGCGCCATCAATTCCGGGGATCCGCGCTATTGGCTGGGATTCGGCGCGCTCACCGGCGTGGGCCTCGAAAATAAATATGCGATCGCGGTTTTCGTGTGCGGCGTGGTCGTCGGATTGCTGCTCACGCCCAACCGCCGGTTCCTTTTCACACGCTGGTTCTGGCTGGGCGCGGCCGCCGCGCTGGTCATCTTTCTGCCCAACCTGATCTGGCTGGCGGCGCATCACTTCCCGTTTCTCGAATTGCTGCGCAACGTTCGCGCGAGCGGGCGCGATGTGGTGCGCGCACCGGTCGCATTCCTCGCCGATCAGGCGTTCATCATGAACCCGATCTCATTTCCGCTATGGGCGGGCGGATTGGTTTGGCTGATCGCGTCGCACAAAGGACGCCGGTTCGCCGTGCTCGGCTGGACGTTCGTTGCCGTCATGACGTTGTTCATCGCGCTCCACGGGAAAAATTATTATGTGGCGCCGGTTTATCCGATGATGTTCGCCGCGGGCGCCGTCGGATTCGAGCAGATGACCGAACCGCGAGCGGGATGGCTGCGCGCGGCCTCGGTGGTTCTGATCCTGGTGAGCGCGTCGGCGCTCGCGCCGCTGGTTTCTCCCCTCTTGAGCCCGGAAGCGTATCTCCGCTATCAGAAAGCGATCGGGCTTGCGCCTCCGGAGGCCGAGCATCAGCCCACCGGTCCGCTGCCGCAATATTTCGCCGACGAATTCGGATGGGAGCAGATGGTGCGCGAAGTGGCGCGCGTTTACCATTCGCTCGCGCCCGACGAGCGGGCCCGCGCCGCGATTTTCGCCAACAATTATGGCGAAGCCGGCGCCATCGATTTTTACGGCCCGCGCTATGGATTGCCCAAGGCCATTTCCGTTCATCAGAATTATTGGTTCTGGGGACCGCGCGATTATACGGGCGACCTCGTGATCATCCTAGGCAGCAACGGCCGCGGCGATCGCCAGCATTTCGAGAGCGTGGAAGCCGTAGGCCGCGTCGAAAATCCTTACTCGAAGCTCGACGAGCGCTACGATATTTTCCTGTGCCGCAATTTGAAGGTACCCTTCCGTGAGGGCTGGCCGGCCCTCAAAAGGTGGAGATGAATGGGACAGGTTGTCGCCCGGCTGCGCCATTTTGACCGCACCGATCCGCGCAAGCCGTTTGATCTAAAGCAGCCCGATGTTGGCACGTTACCTGCCTATGGAGAAACGTTATGCTGTGGCTCTACCTTCTCGGGTTGGCGACATTTCTCACCATCGCACTTCGACGGGTACGGCGCAGGCAGAAGCCGTTGCGGGATGAACTGTACGCGAAAAACGTGGCGATCGAGCACGTGCACAGCGGCGTCGCGTGGGTGCGGAAGGACAACCGGATCGGGTCCGCGAATCTGGCACTCACTACTCTGCTGCACCTGACCGCGGGGGAGATTCTGGAGCGGGACTGGCGCTCGATTTTCGCGCTCGGCGAGCGCGAGCGCGTCGATGACGCCTACAGCCAGATGCTGCTGGCGGGGAAGGCGACGATCAATGAGGCAGCGCTCGGACGCCATGGGGAAACGCGATGCAGCGTGTTGATGGTGGCGGTGCACGATCACAAGATGCGCTTCATCGGGCATCACTGCATTGTCGAAGATCGCACGCGAGAGCGCCGGCTCGAAGAGCGCATTCGCCAACTGACCGCCGAGCCTCGCGAGATCCACCTGGTGAGCTGATTTCCGGCCGATCTGTTACGCTGTCCCCTGTGACCACCCCGGGGAGCGGCGCGGAGCGGATCAGCATCGGCCTGGCCGAATTCGAATCGGCGCGGGCGCGCGTTTCCTCGCACGCCTATCACACTCCTCTGTTGACCTCGCGATTGCTGAGCGAGAAAACCGGCTTCAACATTCGCCTCAAAGCCGAAATGTTTCAGCGCACCGGATCGTACAAGATCCGCGGACCGCTGAACAAATTTCCGCAGTTGAGCGAACAGCAGAAACGGCGCGGCGTGATCTGCTCCTCGGCGGGAAATCACGCGCAGGGCGTCGCGCTGGCGGCGGCCATTCACGGGCTGCGCGCGGTGGTGGTGATGGCGGAGAACGCGACGCCGTCGAAAATCGCGGCGACGCGAAGCTACGGCGCCCAAGTGGTCCTGCACGGAACCATTTGGGATGAAGCGAATGAAAAAATGAAGCAGCTCGCCGAAGAGCACGGCTACACCGTGATTCATCCCTTCGACGATTTGCAGTTGATCGCCGGCCAGGGAACCATGGGCCTGGAAATTTACGACGATTTTCCGGAAGTGGATGTGGCGATCGTGCCGATCGGCGGCGGCGGATTGATTTCGGGAGTGGCCATGGCCCTGAAGGCCCGCAATCCGAAAATACGGATCATCGGCGTCGAATCTTCGGGCGCGCCGGCGATGAAGGCGAGTGTCGAAGCGGGCCGTGTGATCACGCTCGACCGGG
>DATHCE010000071.1:0-9820 GCA_035319685.1 Bryobacteraceae bacterium
ATTTCGGAACGCGAACCTCCTCGGTTTTTTGCGCGCGCCCCTTGATCGAAAAAATAAGCTGATCGGGATCGAGGAACAGCGAAGCGGTTTCGAGCGCGGCCTGCGCGACGCCGCCGGGGTTGTCGCGCAAATCCATCACCAGGCCTTTGAGATTCGCGCCGCCGAGCTTCTCGATGGTCGTCTTGACCAGCGAGCCGGTGTGATCGTCGAAACTGGTGATTCGCAGGTATCCGATGCCGGGCGCGATCTCGAACGCGCGGTCGACGCTCGGCGAATCCACCAGCTCCGGCGAAAGCGTCATGCGCATAATGCGCGCGTTACCCGGCTTGCGAACGTCGAGCACCGCCTCTTTTTGCCGCGCAACGGTCAACAACTGCACCAGTTGATCGAATTCAAGCTGCGAAAGAATGTAGCCGTTGATGGCGAGGATCTCGTCGCCGGCCGCGAGGCCGGCCTTCGCCGACGGAGTCCCGGGCATCGCCTGCAGAACGATCACGCGGCCCGGAAGCACGCTGACCACAGTGCCGAAACCCTTCTGCTCGCTGCTCTGCATCTGCTTCAACTGCTGATACTGGCCGGGATCGAAAAAAATCGAATGAGGGTCCAGCGTCTTCAGCATCCCTGGAATCGCGCCCTGATAAAACGCGACATCGGGGTCCACCGGATCGGCGGCCTGCTGATCGACGGTCACAAACACGCTAACCAGTTTCTGCAACTGCTCGGCGAGCTGAGCGGCCGGATCGTCGGCGGCGAGGAACAAGAGAAAGGCGAATAGCGGCATCGGGACTACTTGGTGTATCGCGTCGATTGTTTGGCGCGATGGCGCTCGAGCGCGAGGTCGATCAAACGGTCGATCAGCTTGGCGTACGGCAAACCGCTCGCTTCCCACATTTTCGGATACATGCTGATCGAAGTGAATCCGGGGATGGTGTTGATCTCGTTGATGAAAAATTTTCCCGTCGATGCCTCCATCAGAAAATCGACGCGCGCCATGCCTTCGCAATGGACGGCCTGATAACAAGCCACCGCGAGCTTCTGCACTTCGGCGGTCTGATCCGGCGTCAGATCGGCCGGAACCATTGTCCGCGCTTTGTTTAATACATATTTGTCCTCGTAATCGTAAAACTCGCGCGATGGAAAAATCTCGCACGGCACCGCAGCCAGCGGCTGATCGTTGCCGAGCACGGAACATTCGAATTCACGGCCTTGGATGCCTCGCTCGATTACGATCTTGCGATCGTATAGCGCCGCCAGATCGAGCGCGGCGATCAGTTCCTCGCAGGTCTTGGCCTTCGAAACGCCCACCGACGATCCCAAATTCGCCGGCTTGACGAACACTGGAAACGGGAACCGTCCGCAAATGTCTTCGCTCGAAAACTGCCCGCGCCGCACGGCCAGATATTCGACCACCGGCAATCCGCGCTCGACCAGCAGGCGCTTCATCACTTCTTTATCCATTGAAACCGACGACGCCAGCACACCCGCGCCGACGTAGGCGATATCGGCCAACTCCAGCAGCCCCTGGACCGTTCCATCTTCGCCGAACGTGCCATGCAGCACCGGGAACACGACGTCGATTCCGTCATTGGCGCCCGGCTCCGGCATGATCGCGCGCGGCTCCCATCGACCTTCCTTGGTGATGAGGATTCGCTGCACTTCGTAACGCTCCGGGTCCATTGCGGCGAGAATCGATTCGGCCGATCGGAGCGAGACCTCATGCTCGCCGGTTCGTCCGCCGTACAGAACCGCGACGCGTATTTTGGGTGTGCTCACAAAATTCTCTTTCCCAAGGCTGACATGATTAATTCGACGGCCAACAGCGCCGTCCGGTTCACCTCATCGATCACCGGATTCACCTCCACCACCTCCATCGACGCCATTTTGCCCGAATCGCACAAAATTTCCATGGCCAGGTGCGCCTCGCGGTAGGTGATGCCGCCGCGCACCGGCGTGCCGACGCCGGGTGCTTCCTGCGGATCGACCACATCCATATCGAACGATAAATGAAACCCCGCGACCCCTCGAGTAGCATGTCCGATCGCCTCCTGCATCACGCCGCGCAGGCCGCGCTCATCGATGTCGCGCATAGTGAACGGATGCACACCGATCTCGCGCACGTTGTGGCGCTCGATGTCGTCCACGCTGCGCAGGCCGACAATCGAGATCGACGCGGGATTCACCTGGGGCGTGAAACCGCCGATCCCGGTCAGCTCCGGCGGCCCGAATCCCGCGATGCAGGCGAGCGGCATCCCGTGCACATTCCCGCTGGGACTCGATTCCGGCGTGTTCATATCCGCGTGCGCGTCGATCCAGATCAAGCCGAGCTTCTCGCCGCGCTTTCGAAAATGCGCCGCCATTCCGCCGACCGTGCCCACCGCTACCGAATGGTCGCCGCCGAGCACCAGCGGAACCTTTCCGTCATCCGCCGTCTTCTCGACGATCTCGGCAAGCCGCGCGCAAGTGTGCGCGATGGGCACCAGATACCGCGCGTTGGCCGGACCGGACGGCATGGTTTCCGGTTGATCGATCGCAATATTTCCCAAATCCTCGATGGTGTAGCCGAGCGATGCGAGCTTTTCATTCAGCCCAGCCAGGCGCATCGCCGAAGGCCCCATATCGACGCCGCGGCGTCCCGCGCCGAGGTCCATGGGAGCTCCGATGATGGCAATGTGAGATTGCCGCATGCAATTTTAGAAGGTGGACCAACGTCAATTATCGCGTGATTACGGCCGCGTGCGATACAACATCCGCGGAAAAGCGATCGTCTCCCGAATATGCTCGAGGCCGCACATCCACGCGACGAATCGCTCCACGCCCATGCCGAATCCGCCGTGCGGGACGCTGCCGTACTTCCGCAGATCGATGTACCAGTCGAACGCCTCGCGCGGAAGCTTGTGCTGGTCGAGCCGCCTCAGCAAAAGATCCAGATCGTGGATGCGTTGCCCTCCGCCGATGATTTCGCCGTAGCCTTCCGGCGCTATAAAATCCACGCCCAGCGCCACTTCCGGACGACCCTCGGCCGGTTGAAAATAGAACGCCTTCACCGTCGTCGGGTAATGATCCACCATCAACGGCCGGTCCAGATCGTCGGTCAGCAGCGTCTCGTCAGTGTTGCCGAAATCGCCGCCCCATTGAATTTCGCTGCCTTTCGACTGCAGTTTTTTCACCGCATCGTCGTAACTCATGCGAGGAAACGGGGACTGGATCGCTTCCAGCTTCGACGGGTCGCGTTCCAGCGTCTTCAACTCCTCGCGTCGATGCTCCAGTACGCGGCCGATCACGAAACAGATCAGCTCCTCGCCGACGCGCTTCACATCTTCGAGCGTCGCGTAGGCCATTTCCGGCTCCACCATCCAGAACTCGGTCAGATGCCGCCGGGTTTTCGATTTTTCCGCGCGAAACGTGGGCCCGAAGCAGTACGTTTTTCCGAACGCCGCGCAAGTCGCTTCGTTATAAAGCTGGCCCGATTGCGTCAGATAAACCTTTTCTTCGTCGAAGTAATTCACTTCGAACAGCGTCGACGTCCCTTCGCAGGCGGCCGGCGTAAAAATGGGCGTATCCACGAGCACAAATCCGTTCGAGTCGAAATAATCGCGGATTCCCTTGATGACTTCATGCCGCACGCCCAGCACCGCGTGCTGCCGGCGGCTCCTCAGCCACAGATGCCGGTGATCCATCAGAAAATCGATGCCGTGATCTTTGGGAGTGATCGGATAGGGATCGGATTCGGGCACGCGCTGCAGGATTTCCGCGCCTTCCACGT
The DNA here is from genome assembly GCA_035319685.1 of Bryobacteraceae bacterium. Taxonomy (GTDB): domain Bacteria; phylum Acidobacteriota; class Terriglobia; order Bryobacterales; family Bryobacteraceae; genus Palsa-187. Next base: position 3,764 of record DATHCE010000071.1, read on the forward strand.
CGAGCTCGTATCCGCCCGGCGCCCGCTGTTCCGCGCGAATTTTTCCGCGAACGATCAACGACGATTCCTGTGTCAGATCTTTCAACGTTTCGAACAATTCCTCGGGCAGCTCGCTCTTCACCGCGACGCACTGCATGATGCCGGTGCCGTCGCGCAGTTGCGGGAAACAAATCTTTCCGCTGCGTCGAAGATTGTAGAGCCAGCCTGCGATCTCGACCGTTTCGCCGACATGCCGCCCGGCCTCCGCGACGGTCACGCGCGGCGCGGCCGCATCCGGGATGGATTGATCTGGAGTCATGGAAACCGGCGCGAGCGCGCCCTCATGCACTCAGTATAGCCGCCAATCAGCGCTCCGGCCCTGCTTTGAGGCTTTCGAGACGATCGAACGATTCCCGCACCTGGTCCATGGGATGCGCGAAATCGGCAACCTCCTTCAACTCCAGAAGCAGTGGACAATCGGCGCCCAGCGTTCGCAGCGACTCCATCGCCTTTCGCCAGTCGATGGTCCCGCCGTCCGCGATCATCGGGAACAAATGCGAATCGTCCTCGCCGTTGTTGTCGTGCACGTGCGTCGAACGGATGCGCGATTTCATCAACCGGAACGCGCCTTCCACGCCTTCGTGCATATTCGCGTGGCCCGTGTCAAAGCAGAAATTCAGATCCAGGTGGGTTTGTTCCAGGAACATCAGCAGGCGTTCGGCGCTCGCGAGCGCGTTCGGAGTATTTTCGAGCAGTACCTCGACGCCGCGCTGTCCCGCGAACAGGTTGATCTCTTCGAGCGCGGAAAACGCCGCTTCGATTTTCCGCTCGTGGTACTCTTCTCCGCCCACGCCCAGGTGCTGCACCAGGAAGCGAAACGGGATCGTCTCCGCGATCTCCAGCGCGCGCTTGATTTCGTCCACCGCGCGCATGCGCCTCAACTTCACCGTCTCCGCGATGTTCACTACCGCATCCGGACCTGACCGTCCCCACACGTCATCGGAGTACATCGGCGCATGCAAGGAATGAATCTTCAGCTCGGAATCGCGGAACCAGTGCCCCAACTCCGCGATCTGCGCGCGGTCGCGATAATCCAAATGCTGCCGTGCGCAGAAGATTTCCACCAGGGGAATGCCGGCGTGCCAGATCCGCTCCAGCCAGACTGTCGTCAACCGATGACCGACGAACAGATGTGTGGAAAGAGCACGGACCATCAATAGCCCGCTACTTTTCCGCTGGAGCGTCCATCCGTACCGCCGGTGAGCCAGTCCTTGTCGACGACAATCGTCTGCACGTCCGCCACGCCCTGATTGCTTCCCTGCTGGATCTTGTATCCCATGCCTTTCAACAGCGCGACCGTATCGGGCGAAATGCCGGCCTCCAGATACAGTGTGTCCGGCTTCCATTGATGATGGAACCTCGGCTGATCGATCGCATCCTGCGCGTTTTCCTGGAAATCGACGACGTTCAAGATCACTTGCATCACGCCTGTGATGATCCGCGAGCCGCCCGGCGCGCCCACCACCATGAACAGCTTGCCGTCTTTCAACAGGATGGTGGGCACCATCGACGACAACGGCCGCTTCGCCGCCTGGATCGAATTGGCTTCGCCCTGCACCAGGCCGAACATGTTCGGCTCGCCCGGCTTCGACGCGAAATCGTCCATTTCATTGTTCAGCAGGAACCCGAGCCCGGGCGCCGTCACGCCGCTCCCGTAGCCGCCGTTCAGCGTGTAGGTCACCGCAACCGCGTTACCTTCCGAATCGACCACGTTGAAGTCTGTCGTCTCCGCGCTCTCCGCCCCCTTGGGATTGCCGGGATTCACTTCATCGCTCGGCGTGGCGCGATTCGGATCGATGGTGGAGCGCCGCTTCGTTATATAGTTCGGATCGAGCAGGCCCGCAATCGGATTCTTCACAAAATCGGGATCGCCCAGATATTCGTTGCGATCCGCGTAATAGCGCCGCATCACTTCAGCGACGTAATGAATTTCGGCTGCCGAATCCAAGCCCGATTTCTGGTATCCCGATCCTTCGAGCATCCCCATCATTTGCAAAATGCCGATGCCGCCCGAGCTCGGCGGAGGCGACGTGATCACGTCGTAGCCTTCATAATGCCCGGTGAGCGGTTTGCGCTCCACGGCCTGATAACTTTTCAAATCGTCGAGCGTAATCAGCCCGCCGTTTTTCGCCATCGCCGCCGCCAGCTGCTTCGCCGTCTCGCCTTCGTAAAATTCTTTGGCGCCGTTTTTCGCGATGCGCTCGAGCGTCGCGGCCAGCTCCGGCTGCTTGAAAATCTCGTCGACGTCGTAGAATTTTCCATCCCGCTGGAAGATGCGTTTCGATTCGGCGAACTGCGGGAGATTCTTGGCGTTCTTGAAACCTTCGGCCTGCCGGTAGCTCAGCGCGAAGCCGTGCGAAGCGAGCTCGATCGCCGGCTCTATATCCTGCGCCCACGATTTTTTCCCGAATTTTTGATGCGCGAGTTCGAAGCCGCGAACGGTTCCCGGTACGCCCGGCGCGCGCCACCCGAGAATACTGTCGCGGGTCAGCTTGCCATTGGCGTCCAGGTACATATCGTGCGCCGCGTGACCGGGCGCTTTCTCGCGAAAATCGATAAACGTCGTCTGGCCGTTGGCCAGGCGCACCAGCATGAATCCTCCTCCGCCGATATTGCCCGCCGAGGAGTGTGTGACGGCAAGCGCAAAACCCACCGCAATCGCCGCGTCGATCGCATTCCCGCCATTCTTTAACACGTTGACCCCGACATCCGCGGCCAACGGTTCCTGAGCCACCACCATCCCGTGCCGGGCATGGACCGGTTGCCTGGCGCTCAGCTCGACAGAGAGAACCAGCGCGAGTAAAAGTGTAAGGCGTCGCATGGGTAGATTGTACAGTATGCGCGGGAGTGGAATCAGACTTCGATGATCGCTTTGCCGACGCCGTCGGTGTAATTCGTCAGCATTTCGAAAGCCCGCGGCGTCTCCCCGAGCGTGAGCGAATGCGTGATCAGCGACGTCGGAATCTTCCCGGTGCCCAACAGCTTCAGCGCTTCGATTGCGCGATGATTGGATCTCTTCAGCGTTTTCAGATCCAGCTCCTTCAGCATCGCCGTGTGAATATCGATCTTCGGCATCAGCTCGCTGAAGATGCCGATCTGCATTACCGTCCCGCCCATGCGCGCCATGCGGATGGCTGCGTTCATCAATTCCGCGCAGCCCGACGCTTCCATCACCAGGTCCACTCCGCGTCCGCCAGTTGCGTCGAGCACGGTCTCGACCACCGGCTGCGACGTTGTGTGAATCGCGACATCGGCGCCCATCGCCATCGCCAGCCTCAGCCGATACGCCAGCCGGTCCGCGATGAACACGCGCGATGCTCCCGCGGCCCGAGCCATCGCCGCGCACAACATCCCGACCGGCCCCGCGCCCGTCACCGCAACCGTATCACCCACGCGGATCTCGATCAGCTCCAGCATATGCATCATCACGGCCAGCGGTTCGGCGAGCGTCGCCGTGGCATAACTCAGGTCGTTGGAAAAATGCGTACAGTTTGCCGCCGGAAGCGTGATGTATTCGCGAAACATCCCCGGCGCCTGCGGACCGCCCATGAAGATCGTCTTGACGCAATGATTGTGATAGCCCTTGATGCAGAATTCGCAATGCCCGCAAGTGAGGCTCGGCTCCATCACCACGCGATCGCCGGCGGAAAACTTCTCGACGCCTTTCCCGACCGCGAGGATTTCTCCCGCCGGTTCATGTCCCAGCACCTGCGGAAAGGCGGCCGGAAATTCACCCATACGCCCATCCTGATACCAGTGCAGATCGCTGCCGCAAACCCCGACGGCTCGAATCCGCACGGTGACCTCGCCATGCTCCGGATCGGCCGGCTGCGGCATCTCTCGTTCTTCTAAAATCCCGGTGGCGACAAGTTGAATGGATCGCATGCAGCTAAAAGCTTAGCTCACTCGCTCGGCATTGCGATGCAATGGGACAACTTACACCTTCAGATCAAATCCCGCCGCGCGCATTCCGTCGATGATCTTCGCCCGCAGCGCGCCGACCTCTTCCGACGACAGCGTCCGGTCCGTCGCGCCGATCGTCAATCGATACGACAGGCTACGCGACGCGTCGGGTAGCGCAAAATCGCGCAAGAACGAAATGGAGACCAGAGTCTCGCCCGCGAGTTCGCGTAGCTTCGCTTCCACATCGCCGATCAGTGCGCGCGCCGGCGCGATCACCGAAAGATCGAACGCGCTGGTGGGGAATCGTCTCAGCGGCTGATAACTCGCCGTCGCCGCCTCCAATTTTTCGACCAGCGACAAATCCAGATCGAGGACGGCCGCACGCCCCGTCTCGACGATGCTCGGATGAAATTCGAACAATCGCCCGATGCGCGTTTCGCCGTGAACCACATCCGCCGCTCGTCGCGGATGCTCGTAGCCCTTCAACGAGCCTCGCGCATCCACCGGGCGCGCGGATACGCCCGCGAGCATGCACTCCGCGAGCCTCTTCAGCTCCATTAACCCCGCCACGCCGTCGTCCTTCGCGTAAATCGCCGCGACGAAACGCGGCACTTCGCGATCCTGGTGAATCGCGCGCCCGATTTCGAACAACCGGAACGAATCCCCCAATACATCAATGTTCCGCGCATTATCGTTGATATTTTTGGCGATTCCCGCCAGCAATCCCGATCGCATCAGGTGCTGATCGCTCGCAATCGGATTCGCAACCTGGACCTCGGTCTCCATCTCGAACCGGCGCGCTTGTTCCTCGCTCACGAACGAATAGTTGTAGACCTCGGTGAAACCTTGCGCCGCCGCCATCTCGCGCACCCGATGATGAAACGCGCGCTCGGGATTCGCCGGCGGCACGCGCGCCGGCGCGAGCGGAGCCACCGGCATGATCGAATCGTACCCGATGATCCGCCCGACTTCTTCCACCAGATCGTCCTTGATCGTGACGTCCTTGGTCGCTCTCCAACTCGGCACGCGCACCGAAAACGTCCGCGGCGCGATCTCGTCCACTCTGAACTCGAGCGACTCGAGAATCGCGCGCACTTCGTCCGGAGGGACTGCCCGGCCCAATTTCCGGTCGAGCCAATCGAGCGGCAGCTCGATCGGCGGAGGCTCCGCCAGCGGACGGTACGCGTCCGCCAAGCCGCCCACCAGCCGCATTCCAGGCGAAACTTCCTCGAGCAGCTCCAGAGCCCGCTTCAATCCGCGAACCGTATTCAGCGGATCCTGCGCCTTCTCAAATCGCATCGATGCGTCGGTGCGGAGCTTCAATCGAGACGACGTTTTGCGAACGCTCGAAGCATTGAAATTCGCGCTTTCGAGCACGATGCGCGTCGTCGATTCCGAAATCGCGCTGTCCGCCCCGCCGATCACGCCCGCCAGCGCAATCGCGCCTTCCGGATCGGCGATCACCAGATTCGCCCCATTGAGCTCATATGTCTCGCCATTCAGAGCCGCGATTTTTTCTCCGGCTCTCGCCGTCCGAACTATAATTTCGCCGCCGCGAATCTTCTCCGCATCGAAGGCATGCATCGGCTGCGCGATCTCCGCCATCACGAAATTGGTTACGTCGACAACGTTGTTGATCGCGTTCAGCCCGATCGATTCCAGGCGATATTGCAGCCACAACGGCGACGGCTGGATGGTCACGTTCTCAAACACCAGCGCCGAATATCGCGGGCACAGCGCAAAATCCTCGACGGTAACGCGAATCGCCGCGGCCGCGCCGGGCAACACTCGCTTCACCGGATCGATCAGCCGTTTTCCCGTAATCGCCGCAACCTCGCGCGCCATCCCGTAATGACCCCACAGATCCGGACGATGCGTCAGCGATTTGTTATCGACCTCGATCGCCCAATCCGCGGTCAGTTTCAGCGGTCCATCGAGTTCGACAATTCCCGAATGATCGCGCCCTATGCCTAGCTCCGCCGCGCTCGCCAGCATCCCATCGCTCTCGACGCCATCGATTTTTTTCCGCCCCACCGGCAGATACACCGTATGCAATCCCACCCGGCAATTCGGCGCGCCGCACACCACGATTTTTTGTCCGTAGCGCGCCGTCTC
>DATHCE010000072.1:0-12347 GCA_035319685.1 Bryobacteraceae bacterium
GCGGGGTCTAGCCGGCCCTCCGCTGGCGCAGGCCGTCGAGCAGCATGCCGGCGATCTGGCGTCCGTGCAGATAGGCTTCTTCGTAAACCGCGCGGCGTTCGGTGCGCGTGAACCCGTAGCCCAATCGATACAGCCGTTCGAGCGAAACCCCGACAGCGAAGGTCCCGGCGTACGACACGGCCGCTTTCGGAATCAGCCCGCCGCCGAAAGGAACTTTGCCGATCAGCTCCCGGGCCAGCGCGCGCCACCCGAATGCGCCCGCCACAATCGAAGCGATCTCCGATTTCTGTTCACGATACCCGACCGCGCGATCGCTTCCGGCGGCGAGATAAAACGCCATCCGGATCTGATTCATGGTTAGAAAAGCGGCATCAGAGCCGAATTCGCCGACGGCCCATGGCAAAGAAGCGAGACCGGGGACGATGTCCGGCAGCGCGGTGGCCAGACAAAACATCGCGTTTTCCTTGGCGATGGCGCGAATCACCCGGTGCGCCGCGGGCTTGCGGAACGGATACAGGCCGCGGGCCAGCGGAATCGCTAATTCCTCGCGCGCGCGCAAAATCTGGCGCACGCAATCGTCAGGGGCTTCGGCGTCGAAGGAAAATGCGTTCATCGGACGAAGCAGCGAAGATTCGTAAATCTCGACGTCGCATCCGGAGGCGCTGCCTCGCACCAGCAATCTCACCGATTGCGCGCGGCGATTGGGGGAAAGGTGCGCCGGCGCGAAATACGTCTCCATGCGGCCCAAGGATTCCGCCGAGGCAGCCACGATTCCCACCGATACCGGCCGTTCCGCCTCCTCGCGTACCTGGCCGGGATTCAGATTCGACAGAGCTCGTTTTACCTGGCTAAGAACGGCGATGGCCATGCTTTGTACTCTACAAACGCGCAGAACACGACGGAACGCGAAACATAATCCGCAGATTCTGTCTCCATTCTATCCCGATTCCAATCCGCTCCACCGGCACTTCCGGCGAGAAGTACCGGAGCAGGGTCTCATTGGAGGGATGAAAATCGAGCGCGGGGGCCACCAGCAGCAGTTTTGGCGCAACCTGGGACAGCCCGATGCCGGGAAAATATCCGCGCGAGGCGAACTCACCGCGATCGAGATGCCACTTCACGCGCATCCAGTAATCGAGCGCTTGAAGGGGCAAATGAATGTCCTGAACGGCTTTCAACTCGATGACCGACAATCGCCCGTTACGATCCGCGGCAAGCAGGTCGATGACGCCGCGTTCTCCGGCGGCGAACTGGGGCACCTGCCCGTAGACAGGATTCGGATAAAGCGTCGCGTCCAGCGTTTCGACCGACGCGCGCACCTTCGATTCCAGCCACGCCTCGGGATGCCGCGTATACATCGGATTGCCGCGATCGGGGGCGCGGCTGGTGCGCATTCGCGCCAGGCCTCGTGCGATTTGCTCGATCTCGTCGAAGTGCGCCGCGCTTCGGGCGGGGTGTTTATGATCGATGCCGAACAGCAGCTCGGCGCCCGCGGCGCGAGCAAACTCCAGCCCGTTCACGGCAAGGCTCACCGAGCCATCGTTCCGGTCGCGCCTCTCGACGCCCTCGATTTTTGAAATTTGATCCACCCATTCGAGCACCCTCGGCGGACCTTCGCTCATGGCCCGCCGGCAGGGATTGAGGTGCGTTTCGAAGTTGGTGTAATCGCCCGGTTCGATCGCGTCCTCCTGTCCCGCATCGTGTACGAAGACCAGGTATCGCGCGGCCTGCGGGTTCAGGCGCCGCACGCGATGGCAGGTGGTGATCTCTGCTCCTGCGGGGACGAAAATCGCCAGACCTTCAATGCCCATCCGCGTTTCACGATGACGCAGGTAGTCGAGCCAGATCAGCCCAAAACTCAGCACGCTTTCCGGCGACGGCGAATCCTGCGCCGCGCCGATGGCCGCCATCGCCGACCCGCCCTTGCGCAGCAGCGCTCGCGGGTAGCTGGGCGAGAGCGAATGATGAAGATCGGGCTCGGTGGACAATTCGGCGATCCTCCAGCCGGGGAACTGACGGCGCAGCGACAGCCGGAAGCGTTCGCGGTATTTGAGGCGGGATCCGCGCCGGCGCGCGTCGTAATTCGCCGGATCGGCCAGATCGACCAGGAGCAGCGATCCGGCGCGACCCCCGAAACGCTCGACTTCCAGCTCGACCGATCCCCGCTTTTGCCGCAATACGCCGCGAACGCGCCGGACCAGGTTGCGCGTCTCGCTCCAGCACTCGACGGTGACCATCACGCTCTTGCGAAGCGCGAACGTCTCCGGCGTGATCGGCAGGGGATCCTCGCCCGGCTCCATCAGCACCGGCTGGCGGCTATGGCGGAGGAAATCCTCAATCGCGGCGTCTACATCCACTGTCAAATGAGTGAGAGTACCGGGCCATCATTCTCAGAGAAGGCGGATGTGCGCGTGTTACACTGAGTTATTTGGTTTCCCCTCGGTACGCCGGATAAAACCAAACATCTCCCTGGAGGATTTTCGCAAGTGCCAGATCGAATGCGACATATTTTCACGTCGGAATCGGTGACCGAAGGCCACCCGGACAAGATGGCCGACCAGATTTCGGATGCGGTTCTCGATGCGGTCCTGGCCGAGGATCCCGCGGGCCGCGTGGCGTGCGAGGTTCTGGTGACCACCGGCATCTGTGTGGTGTCGGGCGAGATCACCACCAGGACCTACGTGGATGTACCGAAGCTGGCGCGCTCGGTCATCCAGGATATCGGCTACACCGACGCCGAAATGGGTTTCGATTCGAAGACCTGCGGTGTGTTGAACACGATCCAGAGCCAATCGCCCGATATCGCGATGGGCGTCGATACCGGCGGCGCCGGCGATCAGGGCCTGATGTTCGGCTACGCCTGCGATGAAACCGAAGAGCTGATGCCGATGCCGATCATGCTCGCGCACAAGCTGGTTCGCCAGTTGAGCGAAGTGCGCCGCGCCGGGACGCTCAAATTTCTACGGCCCGACGGCAAGAGCCAGGTGAGCATCGAGTATATCGACGGCAAACCGGCGCGCATCGACGCGGTGGTGGTTTCCACGCAGCACGACGACGCGGTTTCGACCGAAACGCTGCGCGCCGAAGTGAAGAAGCACATCATCGATCCGGTGCTGCCCGCCCATATGATCGATGCGGCGACCAAATATCACATCAATCCCACGGGACGATTCGTGATCGGCGGTCCGCACGGCGATACCGGCCTGACCGGACGCAAGATCATTGTCGATACTTACGGCGGGATGGGCCGCCATGGCGGCGGGGCTTTTTCGGGCAAGGATCCGACGAAAGTGGATCGCTCGGCCTGCTACATGGCGCGCTACATTGCCAAGAACATTGTCGCATCCGGTCTGGCAAAGCGCTGCGAAGTGCAACTCGCTTACGCGATCGGCGTCGCCGAACCGGTTTCGGTGATGGTGAACACGTTCGGCACGGGCGCGATCGAGGATGAGCGCCTGGTGGAACTGATTCGCGCCAATTTCGCGCTCACGCCGAAGGGCATGATCGAGCATCTGAAGCTGCGCCGCCCGGTGTATCGCAAGACGGCGGCGTTCGGCCATTTCGGACGCACCGAAGACACGTTCACCTGGGAAGCCACCGATAAAGCTGCCGCTCTTCGGGAAGCCGCGCAGCCGGTGGCAGCGGCGAAGGGTTGATCAAGATCGGAGAAAAATAATGAGTCCAGCGGCAACTGTTCCCTGTGATGTAAAAGATCTTGCGTTGGCCGAGGTAGGCCAGCGCCGTATTGAATGGGCCGGGCAGTCGATGCCGGTCCTGGCGGCGATCCGCAAACAATTTATCAAGACCCAGCCGCTCGCCGGGCTCCGCGTGGCGGCTTGCCTGCACGTGACCACGGAAACGGCGAACCTGATGATCGCGCTGCGCGACGGCGGAGCGAACATCGCATTATGCGCGTCCAATCCGCTGTCCACGCAGGACGACGTCGCCGCGGCGCTGGTGAAGGAATACGGAATCCCGACGTTTTCGATCAAGGGCGAGTCGAACGAAGTGTACTATCAGCACATCGGCGCCGCGCTCGATCACGCTCCGCAGTTCACCATGGACGACGGCGCGGACGTGGTGACCGCGCTGCACACCAAGCGCAAAGACCTGCTTCCGAACGTGATCGGCGGCACCGAGGAAACCACCACCGGCGTCATCCGCCTGCGCGCAATGGCGAAGGACAAGGTGCTCGGCTACCCGATCATTGCGGTGAACGACGCGCTGACCAAGCATCTGTTCGATAATCGCTACGGCACGGGCCAGAGCACCATCGACGGCATCATTCGCGCCACCAACGTGTTGCTGGCCGGGTTGACCGTGGTGGTGGCGGGTTACGGCTGGTGCGGACGCGGCGTTTCGATGCGCGCCCGCGGGCTCGGCGCGAACGTGATCGTTACCGAAATCGATCCGACCAAGGCGATTGAGGCGATCATGGACGGATTCCGGGTGATGACGATGAGCGAAGCCGCGAAAATCGGCGACGTGTTCGTCACCGTAACCGGAAATAAGAGCGTCATCGCGCGGGATCATTTCGAAAAGCTGAAAAGCGGCGCCATCCTTTGCAATTCGGGCCATTTCAACGTCGAAATCGACCTGGAAGCGCTCGGCTCAATGGCTTCGAGCCGTCGGGAGACACGTGCGTTCGTCGAAGAATTCGCCATGCGCGACGGGCGCAAGATTTACGTGCTCGGCGAAGGACGCCTGATCAATCTCGCTGCCGCCGAAGGCCATCCGGCTTCGGTCATGGACATGAGCTTTGCAAACCAGGCTCTTGCGGCCGAGTACATGGTCAAGCATCACGCAACTCTTGAAAAGAAGGTCTATTCGGTGCCGGAAGAACTGGACAAGCAGGTGGCGAAGATGAAGCTGGAATCGATGGGCGTGGCCATCGACCGGCTGACGCCGGAGCAGGAAGAGTATCTGGCCGGCTGGTCTGAAGGAACGTAATCGCGGCGCAGGCGAACCGGGCTGAGCGCATAATTTAAATAGAGGAAACGTGGCGCTAGTAGAAGGTGTCAAGCACTCCTTGGAGATTTCCGTGCCCGTGGCGGAGGTGGAAAAGGAAACCGAGCGTGTCGTCGCTGAAATTCAGAAGAAGGTGAAGCTCCCGGGCTTTCGCCCGGGCCACGCGCCGGTGGGACTGGTGAAGTCGCGCTTCGCCGCGGATATCCGCCAGGACGTCGTGGAAAAACTGGTCCCGCGATTTTTCCGGCAAAAGGTCGACGAAGAGCATCTCGAAGTAGTCGGCCGGCCGGATATCAGCGACGTGCATTTTCACGCCGGCGAGCCGTTGAAATTCAAGGCCGCCTTCGAAGTAGCGCCGTCGTTCGACTTGAAAGATTATCGCGGACTGCTGGTGACCTATACGGAGCCCGAAGTTACCGACGCGGATCTCGAACAGCGTCTCAACGAGATCCGCGAGCGCAAGGCCGAGTTCGTGAACGAAGAGCCTCGCCCGCTCGCCGACGGCGATCATGCGATGGTTTCGCTCGAGAGCCTGTCGGGCGTCGCCGAAAAAATCACGCAGGATGAAGTGATGCTCAAGATCGGCGATCCGGCGACGATGGCCGCGTTCAGCGAAAATCTGCGCGGTGCGGCTCCCGAGGAATCGCGCGAGTTTGACGTGACGTATCCCGAGGATTACGAGCGGAAGAACCTCGCCGGACGCACCGTCCGTTTCCGCGCCACCGTCAAGGCCGTTCGCCGCAAGGAATTGCCTGAACTGAACGACGAATTCGCGAAGGACCTGGGCGATTATCAGACGCTCGAGGAATTGAAGGAGCAGATCCGCAAGGCGATGCTTCAGGAGCGTGAGCATAAGGCGCAGGACGACGCCAAACACCAGTTGCTCGATCGTTTGGTCGACCTGCACGATTTCGCGGTACCCGACGCCTACATCGACCGGCAGATCGAGATCAACGTCGAAAATCAGTTGCGCACGCTGGCTGGCCAGGGCATCGATCCGAAGGGGATCAAGCTCGATTGGGCGAAAGTCCGGGAGACGCAGAAGGATCGCGCAGCGCGGGACGTAAAGGCGTCGCTGCTGCTCGATAAAATCGCCGAGCGGGAAGCCATCGGCGCAACGCAGGAAGAGGTCGATCGCGAAGTGCAGCGCATTGCCCGCCAGCAGCGGGAAGCGGTGGCCGTGACGCGCGCGAAGCTTCAAAAGGACGGCACCATCGGCCGCATCGCGGGCCATATCCGCACGGAAAAGACGTTGAATTTCCTGTTCGAGCACGCCCGCAAGGAAGCGGCGAAGGAACCCGTATCGCAGGAGTAAAGGGAACCGCGCGAGCTACCCTAAAGTGGTCACACGCCATCCTCACCATTAAACCCGGTATAATCAAGGGGAGGCGGTCCACCGGCTTTTGGAGAAGACGGCGGAACGAATCACTCTTAAGTATGGATCACAAAATCCGGGTGCTGGTGGCTAAGCCCGGCCTCGACGGACATGATCGTGGCGCGAAGGTAATTGCCCGCGCGCTGCGGGACGCCGGTATGGAGGTCGTCTATACGGGCTTGCGCCAGACTCCGGAAATGATCGTCAATGCAGCGCTTCAGGAAGACGTGCAGGTCATCGGCCTGTCGATTCTCTCCGGAGCGCACAACGCCATCGTGCCTCGGGTGATGGAGTTGTTGAAGGAAAAGCAGATGAACGACGTAGTCGTCATCGTCGGCGGCATCGTTCCGGATGAAGATGCCGCGCAGTTGAAGCGCTTGGGAGTTGCCGCGGTGTATCAACCGGGCGCTTCGCTCGAGGAAATTGTGGAATTCATCCGCAGCTCGGTGAAGCAGGCCGCCTAACGTGGCCCGGCTCATCGGAGAAAGAACAAGAATGCAAGAAAAATTGAATATTGCGGTGTTCGTCGATTACGACAACATCGAGATCGGATTGAAATCGACGCTGCGGCGCGAATTCGACGTATCGCTGGCGCTCGATGCGCTCAAGGAGCGCGGCGACATTGTCGCGAAGTTCGCCTACGCCAACTGGGGGCGCCAGGACGGCGCGACGCGGCAGATGGCGGAAAACGCGGTCCAGATGGTGCAGCGGATTCCGTCGCCGCGCGGCGACAAAAACGGCGCGGATATCAACCTCGCGCTCGACGCGCTGGAGATGGCCTTCACGCATACGCATGTGAACGCGTTCGCCATCGTCAGCGGCGACAGCGACTTTATCCCGCTGGTCAACAAACTGAAAGAGTACGGCAAGACGGTGTTCGTGGTGGGCGGCAAAGCGTTCACCTCGACCATCCTGCAACAGAATTGTCACGAGTTCATCAGCTTCGAATCGCTGATGGCGGATGCGCCGGCGGCCGCGCCGGTTTCCCAGGAGCCTCGGCAGCAGCGCCCGCGGGGTGATCGTCAGGACCGCGGGGATCGGAGGCAACGGCCCGCTCCGCTGGAACTCGGGCAGGCGATGCCCCTGGTGGAGCGTGCGCTTCAGGTGCTCGAGCGGCGCGCCGTGCAGCCGCAGCTCGGGTTGCTGAAATCGACGATGCTGCAACTGGATCCGGCCTTCAATGAACGCGCCTATGGCGCTTCGAGTTTTTCGGATTTTGTCGAGAAGCTGAAGCGCGAGGAACTGGTCAACGTCAGTGGAACGGGCGGGCGTTACATCATCGAGAGAAAGGGAACGGCGCAGCCGGAACGCCCGACGCTGAAGCCTGAGGATTTGTTGCCGCCGTTGCGCGACGTCCTGGAGAACCACCGGCTGGAGCTCGAAAATGGCTGCCCGGTGGAGGACCTGGAAGCGTGGTTCCGCGGGGAACAGCCGAATTTCGACACGAGCGCTTACGGGTTCCAGGAATTCGCGGAATTTCTCAATTACGCGCAAGACAAAACCGTGGTTCGACTGGAACCGCACGAAGAGCAGGGCATGCTGGTGACCCTCGGCGCGGAGTTTTATCCTCCGGCCGAGCCGCCGCAGCCTGAGCCCGAAGCCGCGCCTGAAGTCGAAGAAGATGAGCCGCAGCCGTACGTGGAAGGCCAGCCTACCATTTTCGAGCCGAATCCGCCGCCGGCCAAGCCGAAGAAGGCGCCCGCGCGGAAGCGTCCGCCGAAGGTAGCCGGATCGGGCGCGCAGCGCCGTCCTCGGCGCAAGAAGACCGACGGGAATTCATGAGCCCTTTTTGAGCGGCTGCGAAAGTTTTTTAAGTACGCAAGCGTTCGCGAAAATTTATGAGCATCGAACGGGTTTTCCCGCACAACGCGCCTACCCCGCGCGGACCGTACTCTCCCGCCGTTCGAGCCGGTGATTTTATTTTCGTGAGCGGACAAGGGCCGATCGATCCTGTGACCGACAAGCTGGTTCGGGGCGATATTCAGATTCAGACACGGCTGGTGCTGTCGAACATCAAGACCATTCTTGAAAGCTGCGGCGCGTCGATGGCGGACGTTGTAAGATGCGGTGTGTTCCTGGTAGACGCGAGCGAGTTCAAAGCGATGAACGAAGTCTACGCGGAATTTTTCCGCGACGCCCGGCCGGCGCGGACCACCATCGTCTGTTCGTTTCACGCCCCGGAAATGCGGGTCGAGATCGATTGCGTAGCGTACAAGCCTGCCTAGGCGACCGCTTGCGCCGCCGGATGGATCGGGATTCCGAAGCGCATGAGCGCGGCCTCAACGTCCGATTTCATCAAACGCGAGGCGTCATAATCGACCGTGATTTTGTCGAGCGACGGCGCCACCTGCACCCGCGCGATGCCGTATTTGGCGTGTAGGTTGGCAACGGCGGGAAGATCTTCGTCGGTAAGCGGGCGAATCAAAGGGTAGTGCAGCGTTACTTTCGTCATTTTTTTGATCTTGTTCTTATCGCGCACAACGCATTCACTGTGCGCTCGAACCTCAGGATACCAGCTTCCACAGAATCTGCCGCAGCATGCCCTGCCAGATTTCGGCATCGTGTGCGTCCAAATCCATGCGGCGAACCAGCCGGCGGATTTTCATCCGCGTGGAGCCTTCCACTCCCGCATGAACATAACCGGCACGATCGAGCACTTCTTCGAGCAGCGCCGTGACGCGATCGAGGTCGCGAGCGGCCGCACGGCGGCGTTGGGGCGTCGCCTTCACTTTCGGATTCCGGATGATTTCGTAGAGACAAACGGCGACGGCCTGGCCGAGATTCATCGAGCCGTGCTCTTCGCGTGCGGGGATGCGCATAAGCCAGTGGCAGTGGCTCATGTCTTGGTTGGAAAGTCCGAATTTTTCCGATCCGAACAGCAACGCGACAGGCGAGTTCGCGAGTTCCCTGGCGATGATCTTGCCGCCGAGTTCCAACCGCCGCAGGGGTTGTTCAAGCTGGCGATGGCCCTTCGATGTGGTTCCGACGACCAGCGCGCAATCGGCGATCGCTGCGGCCACCGTCGGGAATTCGCGGACTTGGTCCAAAACCTTCTGCGCCTTCACCGCCGACTTCGCTTCACGAAACGCGACTTCGTAGGGATTCACCAGGCGCATTTCCAGGAATCCGAAATTGCTCATGGCGCGCGCCGCCGCGCCGATATTTAACGGATTGCGCGGCGCCACCAGAACCACCTTCAGCGCGTCGTTCACTTGGCGTTGCTATTTGACATCGCGATGCACGGCATCCAGCACGCCGTTGATGAAGGAAACCGATTCGTCGCCGGAAAACTGGCGCGCCAGCTCGAGCGCTTCATCGATCACGACCGGGGCCGGCGTTTTCATTTCGCTCATTTCAAAAACGGCGAGACGAAGAATGTTGCGATCGACTGCGGGCATGCGCTCCAGGCGCCAATGCTCCGACTTTGCGGTGATGCGGCGATCGAGATCGGAGGCGTGTTCGGACGCGCCGCGCACCAACTCCTCCATGAATGCATCGCGGGCGGTGCGCCTGGGCTGATCCTCGTCGGACCCTAGCGTTTCATAAAACGACGAGAGGGCGTCGTCGATAGCCTGTTTGCGCTGATCCCACAAAAACAGAACCTGAAGGGCGCGTTGGCGGGATCGATGTCGCGCAGGCATGAAAGTCAGCCGCGTGCGGCCAGCGAATCGGCGAAATAGGCCATTTCGACGGCGGTCATGGCGGCGTCATAGCCCTTATTGCCGTGCACGCCGTCCGCGCGGGCTTCGGCCTGCTCCAGGGTATCGGTGGTGAGAACGCCGAACGCGACGGGCACTCCGGTTTCGAGCGCGACCTGCTGCAATCCGCGCGCGGTTTCCGCAGCGACGTACTCGAAATGCGGCGTTTCGCCGCGAATCACCGCGCCCAGCGCGACGATCCCATGATAGGCGTGCGTGTGAGCCAGTAATTTCGCCGCTAGCGGAAGCTCGAACGCACCGGGCACGTAGAATTCGTCGAAGCCGGCCGCTTTGGCCTCGGCGAGCGCCCGGCGCGCCCCGTCCAGCAGCCGGTCCGTGATGCCGGAGTTGAAACGCGCCACCACGATGGCGAATTTTCGCCCGGTAGCTTCTCGAGACCAATGTATCCGCTGTTTCGCCATCGTGGGATAATAAGGCTTCCAGCATCAGTTTACCGCATGGACCCCGCACACATACGGAATTTCAGTATTATTGCGCATATCGATCACGGCAAATCGACGCTGGCCGATCGGCTGCTCGAAACCACCGGCGCGCTTTCGCAACGCGAAATGATGGAGCAGGTGCTCGACTCGATGGACCTGGAGCGCGAGCGCGGCATCACCATCAAAGCCCACGCGGTGCGCCTGATGTATCGCGCCGACGACGGCGAATGGTATCAGCTCAACCTGATCGACACGCCGGGGCACGTCGATTTCACCTACGAGGTGTCGCGCAGCTTGCAGGCGTGCGAGGGGGCGCTGTTGGTGGTGGACGCGTCGCAGGGCGTGGAAGCGCAGACGCTGGCCAATACGTATCTGGCGTTGCATCACAACCTGGAAATTATTCCGGTGATCAACAAGATTGATCTGCCGTCGGCCGAGCCGGACCGGATCCGCGAGCAGATCGAACACGTGATCGGTCTGGATGCGAGCGGCGCCATTCTGACCAGCGCCAAGAACGGCATCGGGATTCATGAGGTTCTCGAAGCGGTGGTTCACCTCGTGCCGCCTCCCAAGGGTTCGCCCGACGATCCGCTGCGCGCGCTGATTTTCGATTCCTGGTTCGATCCCTATCGCGGTGTCATCATCCTGACGCGCGTGTTTTCGGGAAAACTCAAAATCGGGCAGAAGATCCGGCTGTGGTCGAACGGCAGCGTGCATGAAGTGGAAGGGCTCGGGTATCAGTCGCCGAAACCGGCTCCGTGCGAGGAACTGTCGGCCGGCGAAGTCGGGTTTCTGTTCGCGAATATCAAGACCGTTTCCGACGCGCAGATCGGCGACACGATCACCGATCACTTGAACCCCGCAAGCGAGCCGCTGCCGGGATTCGAGACGCTGAAGCCGCTGGTCTTCGCCGGGTTGTATCCGGTGGAGTCGCATGAGCACGGGTTGCTGCGCGACGCGCTCGAAAAGTTGCGATTGAACGACAGCGCGTTCAGTTTTGAGCCGGAGAATTCGGTCGCGCTCGGATTCGGGTTTCGCTGCGGATTTTTGGGACTGCTGCATCTGGAAATCGTGCAGGAGCGCCTGGAGCGCGAATTCAAGATCGACCTGATCACCACGGCGCCGGGTGTGCGTTATCGAGTGACCACTACCGACGGCCGCGTCTTCGAAGTCGACAATCCGACCAAGTTTCCGGACCCCTCTACCATCAAACAGGTGGAGGAGCCGATCATCGACGCCACCGTGATTACGCGCGAAGAGTATCTGGGCGAAATTCTGAAACTGCTGGAAGAGAAGCGCGGCGTGCAGAAGAAGTTCGAATACATCGGAACGGGCCGCGTGCTGCTGGTTTACGAGCTGCCGTTGAATGAGATCGTCCTCGATTTTTACGATCGCCTGAAATCGGCATCGCGCGGATACGCGTCGCTCGATTATCATTTTTCGGGGCATCGTGTGTCGCCGATGGTGAAGCTGGACGTGCTGGTGGCGGGAGAACCCATCGATGCCCTTTCCCTCATCGTGCATCGGGACTTCGCCTACGAGCGCGGCAAGGCGCTGATCGAGCGGCTGCGCAAACTGATCCCGCGGCAAATGTTCGAGGTCGCGCTGCAAGCGGCGATCGGGAATAAAGTGATCGCTCGCGAAACCATTTCGGGGATGCGCAAGAACGTACTCGCCAAGTGCTACGGCGGCGACATTACGCGCAAACGGAAGTTGCTCGAAAAGCAAAAAGAAGGCAAGCGAAGAATGAAGCGCGTCGGACGCGTGGAGATCCCGCAGGAGGCGTTCTTGGCGGTGCTGAAGGTGGGCGGCAGCGGGGACGAGGATTAGGCGGGCATCACGCTCCTGCCGTACGCTTCGAGT
>DATHCE010000073.1:0-9761 GCA_035319685.1 Bryobacteraceae bacterium
CTTGCCAAGACGGGGCGCGTGGTGGCGGGAGTCGAGATGCGGCTTTGCGACGGCGAGGAAATTCTGCCCTGGGATGGGAAATCGGTCGGCGAGATCGAAGTGCGCGGTCCATGGATTACCGGTTCGTATTTCGGCGAAGAATCGCCCGAGAAATTTCACGACGGATGGCTGCGCACGGGCGATGTGGGCACGATCGACGAAACCGGCTTCGTGCAGATTTCGGATCGCGCGAAGGACGTAATCAAGTCGGGCGGCGAATGGATTTCGTCGGTGGATCTGGAAGGGCAACTGATGGCGCATCCGGACGTGCTCGAAGCCGGCGTGATCGGCGTGCCGGATGAGCGCTGGGATGAGCGCCCGCTGGCATGCGTCGTGTTGAAACACGGATCGAACGCCAGCATCGACGATCTGCGCGCGTTTCTTTCGACGCGCGTCGCGAAATGGTGGGTGCCGGAGAGGTGGGCGATCGTCGCGGAAATTCCGAAGACCAGCGTAGGGAAATTCGACAAGAAAGTTCTGCGGAAGAGGTTCAAGGAAGGCTCGCTGAGGGAACTGCACTCCGCGGCCGCCACGTCGAATCAGGCGTAGCGTGCGTGGATGGCGCGGCGGATGCCATACTGCCGCAGGAGCGTTCGCTATGGCTTCCGCTCGACGTCGAATTCGAAATAGCCCTGATTATCGGCGGCGTTGCGGCCGTTCACCGAAAAATCAATTCGTCCATCTTTTGTTCGAACGACCAGCGCTCCCGGCGGGCGATCGGGCGCGAGAAAACCGTCGCCCGCAAGGATGCCGTTGCCGTCCGGACCGTTGCAGTGCGTCGCGTCCCAGCAAATGGTTCCGCGCGCGTTGGTGATGGCGGCGTTTTCGCCCGCGATGCTCGCGCCCCATTCGAGGTTCGCGGGCAGGATCACGTGATACGTTCCTTCGCCGGTTTCCGTGACGGCCGCGCGATCCGGCGTGCACAGGTTGCGATCGGGCAGGCACGCAAATTCCGCGAAAGAAATTTTGGACGACACGTCGGCCTTCGGCGGACCCGCGGTGAAAGACCAAGTCAGGATGTCGTGATTCTGAAACCCGTCGCCGGTGGATGCGGTGAAGCCCGCGTAGGCTTCGCCGGCCGCGTCGGCGACCAGCGAGAGATCGACAGGCGCCGACAACACCTCGGCTCGATCGAGAAAAACCGAAAGGATCGGAGGCCGGAACACGATGCGCGCGGAATGCGTCTTGCGGTCTTTCATTTTGACTGGAAGGCGCGGCGCGACGGCGAGCCTCGAAGGCGGCCAGCGCATATTTTCGGGCCGGCCGGTGGAACAGACGGCGATGTAGTTGCCCGAAGGATCGCCGGAATCGAGGTTCTGATAGGTATCGAAGAAAATCGCGATACTGCTCGGGATGGCCGGACTAAGAGGATCGCCGTGGCCGTCGCCCATCGCGAATCCGCCCGCCGAGCCCCGGCCGGCGATGGCGTGCGGGCCGCTGTTTTGCAGGACGAACGCGAATCCATCGGCTCCGCCGCCGCCCTGATGGGTGAGACGAAATTCGAAACTCGTTTCAAATCCAGTCGAGATTTGCTGCTTGTCGGCGAGCCACGCTGCGCCGACCATTCGCACGCGCGCCGGAGTAAGCCGCAGGGCTTTTCCCGAAATCGCGGCGTCGCCGGCGAGTTCCATGGGCGGCAAATTCGCAGCGTGCGCCATCACGGCGATCAGCGGCACCAGCAGCGCAAACTCTTGCGAGACGGCTCGCATATCTTCTACCTTACAGGAGAGTGGCCAACCCGAAACCAGCCGAGCACGTGACGCGCCGATTGGCGGAGACGCTCGCGTCCACGCGCTTCGAGGATCTGCCGGCGCCGGTGATCGCGGAGACGCGGCGCGCCGTTTTGGACTGGCTCGGCTCCGCGCTGGCCGGATCGCTCGAACCTCCCGCGAGAATGGTGCAGCGGGTCGTCGCGGGATTCGCCGAATCCCGGGAGGCGACCGTTTTTTCAAACGGCCGATCGTCGGCCGCAGGCGCGGCGCTCGCCAACGGAGTCGCGTCGCACATCCTGGAATTCGACGACGTGCATAAAGGATCGACGCTGCATCCCGCGGCTCCGGTGATCCCGGCGGCGCTGGCGGTGGCGGAACGCGAGCATGCCGAGGGGCGCGCATTTCTGTTGGCGGTCGCGCTCGGATATGAAGCCGCGCTGCGCGCCGGCGAAGCGGTGAATCCCAGCCATTATCGTTTCTGGCATCCGACGGGAACCGCGGCGACATTCGGCGCCGCTGCCGCCGCCGGATCGATTTTGAAACTCGATGCGCCGCGCATGATCGACGCACTGGGCACCGCCGGAACGCAGGCCGCGGGGTTGTGGGAGTTCAACGCCGACGGCGCGATGAGCAAACATCTGCATCCGGGAAAGGCGGCCTTCAACGGAATTCTGGCGGCGGATCTGGCGCGAGAGGGGTTCACCGGCGCGACGAGGATTCTCGAAGGCGAGCGCGGGTTTTTTCGCGCGATGAGCGAGTCATACGACGCGTCGCGCATCACCGACCGGCTTGGGCGCCACTGGAAGATTCTCGAAAATTGCTACAAGCTGCATTCCTGTTGCGGGCACACGCACACGGCGATCGACGTCGCGCTCGATCTGCGGCGCGAAAATATATCGGCGGTGCACATTGAAACCTACGGGCCGGGTTTCGAAATCGTGAAGGAGCGGAAGCCGCGCACCCCGTATCAGGCGAAATTCAGCATCGCGTATGGCGTGGCGGCCGCGCTGGCGGAAGGCGCGGCCGGCTTAAAACAATTTTCGCCGGATCGGTTTGATGAAGGCGGCGTAGTTGATCCTCCGGTCGCCGCGCTGCTCGGCAAAATACAAGTGAGCGTCGATCCGGCGTTGACGGCGAAATATCCGGCGGCATGGCCGGCGCGAGTCACCATCACGCTCAAAGACGGAACCGTTTTGCGCGGCGAGAGCGATTTTCCGCGCGGAAATCCGGAGAATCCGGTTTCGACCGCCGCGCTCGAAGCGAAATTTCGCGCGCTGGTCGAGCCTCGATTGGGCGCGGCCGTCGCGGATCGCGCCATCGCCGCGCTCGATGCCATCGAAACGGCCGCCGACGTATCCATGGTGTTCCGCGATTTGATATGAGTCCGCTCGAAGGAGATCGCGGATGAGTGACGCTCGCTGCTACGAGGATTTTGAGACCGGAATGATTCTGCGCCATCCGCTGGGCCGAACCATCACCGCGACCGACAACGCGTGGTTCACGCTGCTGACGGTGAACACGAATCCGATCCATTTCGACGCGCATTACGCGTCGCAGACCGAGTTCGGAAAGCCGCTGGTGAATTCGACGCTGACCCTCGCGCTGGTGACGGGGCTTTCGGTGGCCGACGTTTCGCAAAACGCGGTGAATCTCGGCTGGGATCAAGTGCGGATGCCGGCGCCGGTGTTTGAAGGCGACACGATTTATGCGCAGACGGAAGTGCTGGGGCGGCGCGAATCGAAATCGCGTCCGAATATGGGGCTGGTGGAGATCGAGACCACGGGATTCAAACAGGACGGCACGGTCGTGATGGTGTTTCGCCGGACGATTCTGGTTTATAAGCGCGGCCACGCGCCGCAGCGGCCGTTGCCGATGCCCGGACCATGAATTCCTCGTTCAAAATGAAATCATGACCACCACGGACGCGCTTTCTTCCACGATCCGGCGAAGCATTGAACGCGCGCAGATCGCGACGCCCACGACTTTCGAGGTTCGGTCGCCCATAGACGGCGCGGCATTCGCGACGGCTGCCGATTGCGGGCCGGAACAGGCGCGCGCCGCGGCCGATCGCGCGGTGGAGGCGTTCGCGTCGTGGAAACAGACCACTGCGTACGAGCGCTCGGCGATTTTGCGGCGATGGATGACGCTGATCCTCGATCACGGTCCCGGCCTTGCGCGACTCATGGCGATGGAAATGGGCAAGCCGGTGACCGAAGGATCGGGCGAGGTGCGTTACGCGGCGAATTTTGTCGAGTGGTACGCCGAAGAAGCCAAGCGCGTTTACGGCGAAACGATTCCCAGCCAGTTCGCGAACAAACGCATTCTGGTGATGCGGCAGCCGGCGGGCGTGGTGTACGCGATCACGCCGTGGAATTTTCCGTGCGCGATGGTGACGCGCAAAGTCGCGCCGGCGCTAGCCGCCGGATGCACGGTGATTTTGAAACCGGCCGAACAGAGTCCGCTATCGGCTCTGGTGCTCGCCGATTTGTGGCGGGAAGCGGGCGGACCCGAGGGAACGTTGCAGGTGCTGCCGGCGCTCGATCCCGTGCCGGCGTCGCAGGTGCTGCTCGACGACGCGCGTGTGAGGGTGCTGACGTTTACCGGTTCGACCGCGGTGGGCATGCATCTTTACGAGCAATGCGCGAAAACGATGAAGCGCGCCGGGCTGGAATTGGGCGGGCATGCTCCGTACCTGGTTTTCGGCGACGCAGACCTGGATGCGGCGGTCGCGCAGGTCGGGGCGTGCAAGTTTCGCAATGCGGGGCAGACGTGCGTGTGCACCAACCGGATTTACGTACACGAATCGATTGCGGACGAGTTTACGGCGCGATTGGCGCGCGTCGCGAAATCGCTGCGGGTGGGGGATCCGCTGGATGCGGCGACCGAAATCGGCCCGCTGGTGAACGCGGACGGTCTCGAAAAAGTTCGCGAACACGTGAAGGATGCGCTGGAGAAAGGTGCGTGTGTGGAGACGGGCGGGCGCGCGCTCGACGGATTATTTTTCGAGCCAACGGTTCTTACGGGTGTGAAGCGCGGAATGCGGATGCTCGAAGAAGAGACGTTCGGGCCGGTCGCGCCGGTGATGACGTTTCGAGAAGACGCGGAAGCGGTAGGTTTGGCGAACGATACGCGTTTCGGGCTGGCCGCGTATCTGTGGACCCGCGATATGAGCCGCGCGCTGCGTGTTTCCGAGGCGCTCGAATATGGAATCGTAGGATTGAATGACGGCGTGCCGTCGACAGCGCAGGCTCCCTTTGGCGGCGTCAAGAATTCGGGCATTGGGCGCGAGGGCGGGCATTGGGGGATTGACGAGTTTCTGGATGTGAAACTGGTGTCCATTGCGCTGTAGGAGCCTCGCACTCGAACGCGGTGCTGCGCTCGATCCATTCGGCGATTTTCAGCCAGGGGCGGATCCACAAAGGCAGAGGCTCGGAAATAGGCCGCGGCGTCGTCACCTGAAACTAAGTGCCGCGACTTGCGCCGATTTCTCAGTGAATTGTCGCGGCCCATTCCGACCGCCAGCCTTGCTCGCGCGAGGGGCCGCCGGAGTGTTTGTGGCTGCGCTTTTCGGCGTACATCCGGCGGTCGGCTTCGGCGAGAAGCTGCTCGGCATCGGTTCCATCAAGGGGGAAATGCGCGGCGCCGACGCTGACCGTGAGAACATCGCCGGAGAACAGACCTTCTCCGATCTCGCGGACCACTTCGCGGAATTGCGCGACTTTCAGTCCCGCATCGAAGGGCTTCACGCCGGGAAGCAGCACGACGAACTCGTCGCCGCCCATTCGCGCGACGTAATCGTATTCGCGGCAGGCGGCTTTGAGACCTGCGGCGACTGCGTGCAGCACCTTGTTGCCCTCCATGTGGCCGTAGCGATCGTTCACCTGCTTGAATCCGTCCAGATCGAGCACCAGCACCGCCAGCGGCGTGTTGCCGCGCTTGGCACGCGACAATTCCGCGTCGAGCTGCACGAACAGAGAGCGCGCGTTGGGCAGCGTGGTGAGAAAATCCGTGGTCGCCGACGATTCGGCCTGCCGGAAACGGATCGCGTTCTCGATGGTCAGGCCGATCTTCGAGCTGATGGCGAGCAGAATGCGCAGATGATCCTTGCTGAATGCATCGCGATCGGCATGGTACAGCGTCAGCACGCCGAGCACTCCGTTGACGCCTTCAAGCGGCACCGCGACGGCGGCGCGCAGCGTGGAAAATTTCGAGGGATCGTTCAAATAGCCGGACTCGACCGAGGGGTTGCCGTTTAGAATCGGCTTGCGATTGTCGGCGACCCATCCCGAGAGGCCCTGGCCGACCGGAATTTCGAGCGTCGAAAAAAGCCGGAAATCGTCGCCACTGACATAATCCGGCTGGAGCACGTTTTCGCGGCGCACCCAGATGGCGAGGGAGTGATGAGGGATCATTTTGCGCAAACGCACGGCGAGCACCGAAAGGGTTTCGTCCAGGCTGAGCGAATTGCCCAGGTCCTGCGAGATTTCAAACAGCGCCTGCACTTCCTGGCGGGCGGCGGCGATGGAGGTGAGGAAGTCGATCTGGGCATCCTTCGGATGCCGGGCCGGCGCGTTCGCCGAGGATTCGAAACCAGCGGCCGGCGCCAGGCCATTGGCGACTTTCAAATCGGTCGAGAGCTTGTTGAGGTCCTGGTAGGCGCCCTGCGCCTTCTGCTCGAGCTCGACGTAACGGCGCCCCAGAATGTCCACCACCTTCGGATCGAAAGCTTTACCCGATTCCGTGATCACGATCTTCATGGCGTCGTCGAGAGGCAGCGCGCGGCGATACTGGCGATCGGTGGCGAGCGCATCCAGGCAATCGACGGCGGAAAGAATGCGCGCGCCGATGGGAATGTCCTCCCCGGCGATGCCGTGCGGATAGCCGCTGCCGTCCCATTTCTCGTGATGCGCGCGGACGATGGGGACGACGGGATAAGGGAACTGGACGCGCTCCAGAATTTCCGCGCCGACGATGGGGTGGATCTTCATCTTTTCGAATTCTTCGGGCGTGAGCCGGCCCGGTTTCGAGATGATGTGCTCGGGAACCGCGAGCTTGCCGATGTCGTGCAGCAGCGCGGCGGCGCGCAACGCGTCCAAATCACCGGCGCTCAGTCCCAGCTCCTTGCCGATCTCCACGGCGTAGACCTGCACGCGTTGCAAATGGCCGTGCGTGGTGTGATCCTTCGCCTCGATGGCTAGAGCAAGCGCTTCAATGGTTCTCAAATGCAGGCCGGAAACCTCCTCGGCGTGCTTTTTTTCCTCGGCGAGGCGCTGGAGATAAAGTCCGTAAGAGCGGTAGATCAGATACACCACCGGGCCGGTGAGCAGGACGGTCTGCCATCCGACGAAGCTGTTGGCCAGGAATCCGGCGGTTTGAGCGATGACTGCGCCTCCCATGTAGTACGGAAGCGACCAGAAATAGCACTCGCGCCACACGGACAGGAGCGGACGTTGTTCGGCGAGCGAGATGACGATGGCGACCGGTACGGTGTTCAACACGAACAGCGCGCAGGTTGCCGCGGCCAGGCGCAAAGCGGTGTCGCTGTTGCCGGCGATCATCCAGGGCGCGTTGTAGACTCGCTCCGTGGCAAAAATGGCTACGGCCATCGAGCTGACGTTGAAGATCACCTGCGCCCCGCGCGGCCGGCGAGGCTGGTTCCAATAGCATTGGATCAAAGTGACCCCGGCCCCCAGCACCACCGTTTCCGAGGGAGTCAGTTGGATGATGCCGAACAGAACAAACAGAAAGGTCAGCGACAGAGTTCCCGTGATACCGGGAACCCGAATGCGCAAGCCCGAGGAGAAAATGGCAACCATGAGGAAGCTGCCGTACTTGAGCAGATCCGGCGACTCCCAATTGGCACAGGACACGGAGACGACGCCGATGCCCACGGCGGTGATCAGAGCGATGAACAGGCGCGCCTTGGACGGCAGCGGTTGGAGCGGAGTACTCATGTGCCGGACGCTCCAGTGCATCCGGGCTGCCATTCCCGATCGTTCGAAATACCGCCGTTTTCGAGCCGTTTTGATGCGTGGGGACCATCCGTCACGGGACAGAATGGCACTTGGGATCCGACAGTTTTGCGACAAACTGTCTCAGGCCTCGGGGTAAGTTTCCCGAGGCTCGCTAAGGTGTTTCGTGGAGCGCGCGATTTCGAAAATACTGGCGAAATAGAGTTGATACACCGGACTTTTATTTTGGGTCCTTTTATGGAATGGATCGAACCAGACCGCACTGCATTTCTCGGGATGACCGCAGTCATCGCCAGCGATCCGATGCGCCGGCTGATGGCGATGGTGGAGCGCGTCGCGCGCTCGAGCGCGACGGTGCTGGTAAGCGGCGAGAGCGGCACGGGGAAAGAAGTGATCGCGCGAGCGCTGCATCACCATTCGATGCGCCATCAGAAGCCGTGGGTGGATTTAAGCTGCGCGGCGCTGCCCGAGCATCTCCTCGAAAGCGAACTGTTCGGCTACGAAAAAGGGGCGTTCAGCGGAGCCGACTCGGCCAAGCCGGGGCTGTTCGAAATGGCGCACCAGGGTACCATCTTTCTGGACGAAATCGGCGAGCTGGACCTGAAAATGCAAGTGAAGCTGCTGCGCGTGCTGGACGGCGTCGCATATTACCGGCTGGGGGGAGTGAAGAAAATTTCAGTGGATGTTCGCGTGGTCGCAGCGACCAATCAGGATCTGGAAGCATCGGTGAGCCAGGGGCGTTTCCGCAGCGATCTGTATCACCGGCTGAGCCAGATCACGCTGCGGGTTCCTCCCTTGCGCAAGCGCATCGACGATATCGCGCCGCTGGCCAGATATTTTCTGGAGCAGCACGATCCGAGCCTCCGCTTTTCCGAAGACGCGCTGGGTGCGCTCGCGTTGCACTCCTGGCCGGGCAACATCCGCGAACTGCGGAATATCGTGACGAAGGCGGCGGTGTTTTCCGAAACGGGCGTGATCGAAGCCGCGGATTTATCGCTGAACACGCATCCGGGAGTGCTGGAGATGGCCAAAGCGTCCCACCCGCACACGCCGCCGGCGAGCCTGGACGGGATGGAGCGCCGCATGATCTTTGAGGCGCTCGAGGCGACCGGCGGCCACCAAAAGAACGCGGCGGCGCGGCTCGGGATTTCGCGCAGAACGCTGAGCCGGAAATTGAAGTTGTACCAGGCCGAAAGAGCGAGGGTCGCCGTATGATGCCGCGGGTCCAGATCAAGGAGAAGCGGCAAGAGGAACGGCGCCGCGCCAACGGATTCGTGCGGGTGACGTTTTTCGATCCGCAACAAGTGGACGTGACGGGGCGATTGATCGACGTGAGCCAGAGGGGGTTCCGCATGGAGCATCAATGCGCGTCGTTGTCGACGGGCCAGGTGGTCGAATTCTCGCACGCCGAAGCTTCGGGCCGCGCGCGAGTTATGTGGAAGCGGATCATGGGCGAGCGCGTCGAGAGCGGATTCCTCGTGTTGCAGCCGGAAGGCTGACCAGCTTTCAGGCTAATTTCGGCAGCACCGCGCGCAGAAGGGCGATGAGCGTGTCGCGGACGCGTTCGCCGGTTTCCATGACTTCGGCGTGCGATAACTTCTGCGGAAGGATTCCCGCCGCCATGTTGGTCACGCAGGAAATTGCGAGCACTTTCATTCCCATGTGATGCGCGGCGATCGTTTCCGGCACGGTCGACATGCCCACCAGATCCGCACCGATGATCCGCAGGAATCGAATCTCGGCGGGGGTCTCGTAGCTCGGGCCAAGCATCGCGGCGTAGACGCCTTCCTGAAGGGAAATGCCCAATTCCGCTGCTGTTTCCCTCGCAATTTCGCGATATTCGCGCGAATAAGCGTCGCCCATATCCGGAAAACGCAGGCCCAGGGAATCGTCGTTCGGCCCGGTCAAGGGATTCGCGCCCAGCAGATTGATGTGATCCGAAATCAGCACCAGATCGCCCGGCCGGTATTGGAGATTGATGGCGCCGGCGGCGTTGGTGAGCACCAGGCTTCGCGCGCCGCGCCGGTGCAGCTCGCGG
>DATHCE010000074.1:0-6247 GCA_035319685.1 Bryobacteraceae bacterium
GCGAGCGATTCGCTGATCACCGCGCGATGGCCGTCGCGCGCATCGAAAGCCCCGCCCTTTAGAATCGGCATGCCGAGCGTCGCGAAATAATTGGGAGTCACCACGCGATAATCCGCCTCGGCCGCATCGCCGCGGCCGGGAATTTCGAATTTTTCTTGGGCGTGCGCGCCGGTAAGCGGCTGAGAACTGGCGAGCGCCGCCGATTGCACGCCGCCAAGCGCGGCGAGCCGCGACTGAAGCTCACGATAATAAGCCTCGGCGTGCGCGCGATCGGTAGCCCGGGGAACCGGCGCGCGCAGCGCCAGAAGATGATCGGCACGAAACCCCGGATCGATCGCGCCGATGCTCTCCATCGTCTTGAACAGCAATCCCGCGCCGGCCAGCAGCATCACCGCTAACGCGATCTCGGCGGCGACCAAAACCTTTCGCACCGTAGAGGAATCGACGGCCGCCGTGTCCTTCAACCCGCTGACCAGATCGGCGCGGCGCGCGACGATCGCCGGAAAAATTCCGGCCATCACGCACGTCAATAAAGACGCTCCGATCGCAAACAGAAGCGCGGCCGGATCGATCACCACCCGGTCGAGGCTCGGAAGAAAACGGAACATCCCGCCCCTGGAGAGCGATGCTACCATGATCCGCAGCCCCCACCACGCAACGACGATTCCGAGCCCGCCCGCAAACACGCCCAGCTTGAGCGACTCGCCGATCAGCAGGCGCGTCAGCCGCCACGGGCTCGCGCCCAGCGCCGCGCGAATCGCGATCTCGCGCCGCCGCGCCTGCGCCCGCGCCAGCAACAAGCCGGCGACGTTCGCCGTCGCGATCAGCAGCAGCAACGCCGCGCTTCCGGCCAGCGCCAGAAGGCCCGGACGAATATCTTCGGTCTGGCTCTTCTCCCACGACCGAACGCCGGTGGTCCAATCTTTCTCCCGAGGAATCGCGCTCAACGCGCTGCGCGCTTGTTCCATGGTCGCGCCGTCGCGCAACCGGGCGATGGCCGCCAATCCGCGAGCCTTCCGGTCTTCCTTCATCGACGTGCGCGGCAGCGGAACGAAAACTTCAAACGCGCTGTAATACATCCGGAAATCCGGCGGCATTACGCCGATCACGGTGTAGCGCTCGGTCTCCGGCGTGCGCGCGAAATCGAGCGCGATGCTGCGCCCCAGAATATTCGGATCGCCCGCGAAGCGGCGTCTCCAGCAGGCGTCGCTCAAAACCACCACGCCGTCTTCCCCATCCCGAAAATCCCGGCCCAGCGCGGGCGCGACGCCCAGCACCCGGAATAAATTCGGCGTCACCAACGACCCCGCGATCTGTTCCGGCTCCTCGACGCCGGTCAAGAAGAAGAACCCGATATCGAATGCGGCCGCGCCGGAGAAGACCGGCGCCCGCGAATCGTCCCGAAACTCCGGCCACGATACGCCTCCCAACTGGCCCTTTGGGTCGCGCATTTCGATCACCACCAACCGCTCCGCGTGCGGATACAGAAGCGGATCGATCAGCATGGGGTGGATGAAGCTGAACATCGCCGTCGACGCGCCGATCCCGAGCGCCAGCGTCACTATCGGCAGGCTCTTACCCATGTGTCTTACGCCTGCCAGTCCTGCTGGAGCATGCCGAAGACATGCAGATCCAGGTATTTTCCGTTCACCATCTCCGCTTCCCGCACGGTCCCCTCATGCGCGAATCCGAGCCGCCGCGGGATCGCGCAGCTCTTCGCGTTGCCGGTGGCGCAGCGGATCTGAACCCGATGCAGATCCAGTTGCCGGAACACGTGCGTGATCACGACGCGGCATGCGTCGCTGACGATTCCTTTACCCTGATGCTCCTCCGCGATCCAGTAGCCGAGCTCCACGCTACGGTTCATCCAGTTGATCTTATGCATGCCAATTACGCCGATCAACCGCTCCCCGTTCCATATGCCCGCCGCAAAACCGTTGTTCGACGCGAACTGTTCGAGCGAAGCTCGAATGAAGCTGAGCGAGTCGTCCTCGGTCAAAGTCGCGTCCACCCACGGCAGCCATTGCCGCAAATAGGCGCGTTCCTGATTTACCGTGGCGAAAACCTGTGCCGCGTGGCGCTCCTCGAGCAGCCGTAACTCGACGCCATCCCGCAGCGGAGCGCAAAACATAGTTCACTCTAGTGTACTGAGTCGCAAATTCATAGCAGAAATTCCGGCTGCACGGGCCCGTGCGATCGCCCATCGTGGAACCCCGTTCGAATTCCCCGCCGGTCACTGGCAGCTTGACGATTATCGTTGAGCGGCAAGGGCCGAGCAAGCCCAGGCAGTCATGCCGGGAGTAAAAATCGCTGTTTTCACGCAAACTCGTAACGGCGGGGTTGCGCGGACGTGAACACAGTTCCTCGATTTCTGCTATGAATTTGCGACTCAGGATAACGCGCAATCCCAATACCGGACACTAAATATCAAAATATGTCCCTCAAACTCATCGACTTATCGCGGCGGGAGGATTGCAATCCGATTTCGATACAATTTGGTCTTACACCGTTTTATGGAAACAAACCAATGACCGGCAACGCGAGCCAGGGCCGCGTCCTGATCGCCGACGATCAGCCCGACGTACTGGAAGCCTTGCGCCTCTTGCTCAAGGGCGAAGGATTCGCGACCGAATCCGCGACATCGCCGGCGGGAATCTTGGCCGCGCTCGAAACCCGCGAATTCGACGTCGTGCTGATGGACCTCAATTACACCCGCGACACCACTTCGGGGCAGGAGGGCCTCGATCTGCTGATGCGCATTCAGGCCATCGACGCGATGGTGCCCGTGGTGGTGATGACCGCATGGGGCACGGTGGATCTCGCCGTCGAAGCGATGCGCCGCGGCGCGCGCGATTTTGTCCAGAAACCGTGGGACAACGCGCGGCTGATGAGCATCGTCCGCACCCAGGTGGAGCTGAGCGCGGCGTTGCGGCGCGGCCAACGTCTCGAGGCGGAAAATCGCTTGCTGCGCACCGAAGGCCGGCCGGCTCTGATCGCCGAATCGGCGGCCATGCAGCCGGTGCTGCAATTGATCTCGCGGGTCGGCCCGTCGGATGCGAATGTGTTGATCACGGGCGAACCGGGCACCGGCAAGGAAGTGGTCGCGCGAACGCTGCACGCGGTCTCGGCGCGCTCGACGCGTCCGATGGTGACCGTAAATGCGGGCGGCCTTGCCGAGGGCGTTTTCGAAAGCGAGCTGTTCGGCCACGTCAAAGGCGCATTCACGGATGCCAAGATGGACCGCGTCGGCCGGTTCGAGCTCGCCGACGGCGGCACTCTGTTCCTCGACGAGATCGCCAACGTTCCGCCGAATCTTCAGGCAAAATTGCTGCGCGTGCTCGAAACCGGCGAGATGGAGCGCGTCGGATCGTCTAAAACCCGGCGCGTCGATGCGCGCGTCATCTCGGCGACCAATGCGAATCTGGCCGAAGAAGTCGCGGCCGGACGCTTTCGCCAGGACCTGTTGTTCCGCCTGAACACGATCGAAATTCATCTGCCTCCGTTGCGCGAGCGGCGCGAAGATATTCCGGTGCTCGCCTCGCATTTTCTCGGGATCCATGCCCGCCGCTATCGAAAACATCTCATCGGATTCGATCCGTTGGCGATGCAGGCGTTGCTCGAAAGTCCCTGGCAGGGAAATGTTCGCGAGCTCAATCACGTCATTGAGCGCGCGGTGCTGATGGCCCAGGAATCGAGCGTGCGCCAGGGCGATCTGGCGTTGCGCTCGGCTGCGCCGGGCTCGCTTCGGCTGGAGGAGATGAGTCTCGAAGAGGTGGAGGCATTCCTGATCAAGAAGGCGCTCGCCCGCTACAATGGCAACGTCAGCCACGCCGCAAACGCGTTAGGATTGAGCCGCAGCGCGCTGTACCGGAGGTTGCAAAGATATGGAATGTAAGCGGCATCCGGCCGCCGGCCGCTGGCCGCTGACCGCTGACCGCTGACCCCTGCTCTCTCATGGATTTCAACCGCCTCAAACCCGTCCATGAAGTTCGGGCGCTGTTGCTGGCGCTGGCGGCCGGATTGCCTGCCGTGATCACGTCGCTGGTGATTCTGTGGTGGTCCGGCTATTACACGCCGAAGGTTCAGTGGACGCTCAGCATCGTGATCGTGCTCGCCTGGTGGGGATTCAGCGCGGCGGTGCGGGAGCGCGTCGCATCTCCGCTGCGGACGCTCGCCAATCTGCTCGAAGCTTTGCGCGAAGGCGACTATTCGATTCGCGCGCGCGCCGCGCGCGGCGACGACGCTCTGGGCGACGTGATGCAGCAGGTCAACGCGATGGCCGCGACGCTGCGCGAACAGCGCCTCGGCGCCCTCGAAGCCACCACTCTGCTGCGCAAAGTGATGGAGGAAATCGACGTCGCCATTCTCGCCTTCGACGCCGATCGAAAATTGAAGCTCGTCAATCGCGCCGGTGAACGCCTCCTCGCGCAGCCCGCTGAAAGGATCATGAACGGCGACGCGAATTCGCTTGGGGTAGCCGAATTTCTCGAAGGCGATGAAACGCAAACCCTCCAGCGCACTTTTCCCTCCGGCTCCGGCCGTTGGGGCATTCATCGCACCATGTTTCGCGAAGGAGGGTTGCCGCATCAGCTTCTGGTGGTCACCGATCTCACCCGCGCGCTGCGCGAAGAAGAGTTGCAGGCCTGGCAGCGCCTGGTTCGCGTGCTCGGCCACGAGCTGAATAATTCGCTCGCGCCCATCAAATCCATCGCGGGCAGTCTCGAAACGCTGGTCAAGCGCGACCCGCTTCCCGGCGACTGGCGAGACGACGCCACGCGCGGCCTCTCCATCATCGTCGCGCGCAGTGAAGGCTTGAGCCGCTTTCTTGGCTCCTACACCAGGCTCGCCAAACTCCCCCGGCCGCAGCTTTCCAGCGTCGACGTCGGCGCCTGGATCCGGCAGGTCGCCACGCTCGACCAGCGCATCCCCGCCGCGATCACGCCCGGACCCGAAATGTCCATTCAAGGCGATCGCGATCAGCTCGAACAACTGCTCATCAATCTGTTGCGCAACGCCGTGGACGCTTCGCTCCAGACCTCCGGTGGCGTGGCCATTTCCTGGACGCGCGCCGCATCGATGCTCGAAGTCTCCATTCAGGATGAAGGCCCCGGCCTGTCGAACACCGCGAATCTGTTCGTGCCGTTTTTCACCACCAAGCCCGGCGGATCGGGAATCGGCCTGGTGCTGAGCCGCCAGATCGCGGAAGCGCACGGCGGATCGCTCGATCTGCGCAACAAATTATCCGGCCCGGGCTGCGAAGCGCGGCTCCTGTTACCGGCATGACCGCCGCGAACCGATTTTTTTCACGCCTCAAATCAGCGGCTTGCCGCTTTCCTCGCGCCTGCCGAATTTCCGGCCACGTTTAATTTGTAATCAGAGAGACGGGCGCGGCCATCTGCGTCCCGTTCACCGCCGTTCGGGCATTCTAGATTCTACCGTGCGAACGTCAAAGTGATGGCCGAGAGCCGCTAGCGATAGTGTGGTCGCGGGGCCGCGAGCGTTACAACTGCGGCAAGGAGACGTCTCCAACGGAACTTGGGTGGACCTGTCGCGGACTCGATCCGTGCGTCCGCGACAGCCACGCCGCCCAATCGCGCCGCGATTTTGCGGAAAATTAGCGATTCGCGTAGTTGCTCTCGTAGTAACGCTGATACGCGCCCGATTTCACGTGTGCGATCCATTCCGGATTCGAGCGATACCACTCGATGGTCGCGCGAATCCCTTCTTCAAACGGCACCTCCGGCCGCCATCCGGTTTCGCGCATCACCTTCGCGCTGCTCAACGCATAGCGCCGGTCGTGGCCGGGCCGGTCGGTGACCGTTTTCATCAGCGATTCGGGCTTTTCAAGCGCGGCGAGCAACGTCTTCACTACTTCGATATTGGGCAGCGCGCGGCTGCCGCCGATATTGTAGATTTCGCCGTCGCGCCCGTGCTGCGCTACGGCCAGGATCGCGCGGCAGTGATCGTCGACGTACAGCCAGTCGCGGATCTGCATGCCGTCGCCGTAAATCGGCAGCGGCTGGTCCTCCATCGCGTTCGAGATCATCAGCGGGATCAGTTTTTCCGGAAACTGATACGGGCCGTAATTGTTGGAGGCGCGCGTGACCATCACCGGCACCTTATAGGTAACGAAGTACGACAGGGCGAGCAGATCCGAGCCCGCCTTCGACGCCGAATACGGGCTGCTCGGCCGCAGCGGAAAATTTTCGTCCGCTTCCTGCGGCGGATCGATGCTGCCGTAAACTTC
>DATHCE010000075.1:0-4267 GCA_035319685.1 Bryobacteraceae bacterium
TGGCTGGTGGTCGCGGTGGTGGTGTACACGGCGGTGATGATGCTGAGGTCGGCTTCGATCGAGCGTGCGCGCGGCACAGCGACCGCGGCCGCGGCTGCGGATTAGGGGCTTGTTGAAAAAGGGGACAGACTACTCTGTCCCCGATCCGATGTCATTGATTCATTTGAGAGCGGTCGGCGTGGACAGAGCTGTCTGTCCCCTTTTTCAACAAGCTCTTAGGGCGCAATCACGGGCTGCGGCTGATGCCTGCTTAACCGCAGGATGATCAACCGCAGCGCGGCCATCACCGGGACCGAAAGAAACATCCCCGGAATCCCGGCCAGTTGCTCGCCTGCCAGAACTCCGAACAGCACCAGCAAAGGATGCAGCGCGACGCCCGCACTCATGAGGTACGGGCTCAAAACATAATCCAGGAACAGCCGGTACACCACCAGGAAGACGATCAAAATGATGAAATGTCCGAATCCGGTGAACAACGCGGACACGAGGATGGTCGCTATGGCCACGGACGGGCCCACGGCGGGAATGAATTCGAGCACCGCCGCGAATCCGGCCAGCAACAGCGGGAACGGCATGCCTGTTACTACAAAAAAGACCGCGTAGGCCGCGAACGTTGCCATCGACTGCAGCACGAGCGCGCGAATGTATTGCACCAGAAGGTGGTGAATGTCCGATAAAATGTCGTCGACCAGCTCCCGCCGCGAACCCTCGAAGGTGTTGACGATGGCCGCGCGAATCGCCGGTCCGTCCTTGAGAAAAAAGAAGCCGAGAATCGGGATGAGCACCATCGCCACCAGCACGCCCAGGCCGCTCAGGACATGCCCGCCCACCGCGGCGAGCGTCGGCGCGAGCGTCTGCCCCAGATCCTTCAAGCGATCCTGCAGAAACGAGTGGACCTGCGGCCGGTACGATTCGAGCCAGCGCGGAATCGGAAGTTTTGCCAGCGGATCGCCTTCGAGCGCGGCAGGCAGCCGGTGCGCCAGCGCCAGCGCTTCACGCGACACGCGCGAACCGATCGGAATTGCCGCCATCACCAGCGCGCCCACCAGAATCGCGTACACCATTCCGAGCACGGCCACGCGCGGGACGCGCTGCGGCGCCAGCCGCTCGATAAAGTCCAACACCGGCGACAGCAGGTGCGCGAAAATCAACGCCAGCGCGAAAATAAACAGCACCTGTCCAAGCCGGTAAACCAGGATCAGAATCAGCGCGAAAACAAAGAAGGTCCACGCCACTCTCAACGCGCGCTGGTCGATCCCGAACATGACTCGGACGCTACTATAGCATTAGTGACCCAAACGCCAGCAGAACATATGCGAGCGCTGGTCGCCGTACTGCATGAGCTCGAAGACCGGCTCCGTGCGGGCGGCGGCGCAAGGAAAATCGAAAAGGAACACAGCGAAGGGAAGCTCACCGCGCGCGAGCGGATCGCGAAGTTGATCGACCCGGGAACACTGTTCCTGGAGATCGGCCTGTTGATCGCCTATGACCGGTACGACGGCCAGGCGCCCGCGGCCGGCGTCGTCACCGGACTCGCGCGGATCGAAGGGCGGCCGTCGGTGATCGTCGCCAACGATGCCACCGTGAAGGCCGGCGCGTGGTGGCCGGAAACCATCCCCAAAATTCTGCGCGCGCAGGAAATCGCCATGCGCAATCGTCTGCCCATCGTGTACCTGGTCGATTCGGCGGGCGTCAATCTCCCGTATCAGGACGGAATCTTTCCCGGCCAATACGGCGCGGCGCGAATTTTCTACTACAACTCGTTGATGCGGAGAAAGCTGCGCGTCCCGCAGATCGCCGCGGTGATGGGAATGTGCATCGCCGGCGGCGCGTATCTGCCCGCGCTGTCCGACGTGATCATCATGGTCGAGAAAACCAGCTTCATGGGGCTCGGCGGGCCGAACCTGGTGAAAGGAGCCGTCGGCCAGGTGGTGGATGCCGAATCTCTCGGCGGCGCGGCGCTGCACACACGCATCAGCGGAGTCGCGCATTACGCCGCCAAGGACGACGCGCAGTGCCTCGAAATGATCCGCGAAAAAATCCGCGAGCTGCCCGGCCCTCCGCCGGCGCTCCAAGGCGCCCTGCCCGCGAAATCGGCCGAGGGCCTGTACGATCTCATGCCCGCCGATCATCGGCTGCCCTACAACGTGGATGAAGTGATCGCCCGAATCGTGGACGCCGGCGATTATCTCGAATTCCAACCGGGCCACGCGCCGGAAATGATCTGCGCCAACGCGCGCTTGCAGGGCCGCGCTATCGGCGTCATCGCGAATCGGCGCGGATTCCTCAAGTCGCCGGGCGGCCCGCGCATCGGCGGAATCGTGTACACCGAATCGGCGCGCAAGGTCGCCTATTTCGTCGAAAATGCGGAGCGCCGCAATCTTCCGCTGCTGTATCTTCAGGACGTTTCCGGATTCATGGTCGGGGTGGAAGCGGAAAGCGGCGCGATTATTCGCGCCGGAGCGGAAATGGTCGAGTCGATGGCCTGCGCGTCGGTTCCGAAAATTATCCTGACGCTCAATCACGCGAGCGGCGCCGGATACTATGCGATGGCCGGCCAGGGATTCGATCCGCACTTCAGCTTCGCCTGGCCGACGGCGCGCATCGGAGTGATGGAAGGCGACTCAGCCGTGCAGGCCGTGCACGGCGCGGAGCTGGCGAAGTACCAAGCCAGCGGCGAACCGGTTCCCGCCGGGATCGAGCAGCGCATCGCGCAGACTCGCGCCGATTATGAGCGCTGGCTCGATGCGCGCTACGCCGCCGCGCGCGGTCATGTCGACGCGCTGATCGATCCGCTCGAAACCCGCCGCGTGCTGGCCTTCGCTTTCGAGGCGGCGTGCGTGACCTTAGAAACGGCTCACGTCTACGGAAATCGCGAACATCTGGCGATAGAAACCTTGTGAGTCTGCGCATCGAGCAGGACGGACGTTTGCGGCGCATCACGCTGGCCGCGCCGGAAAGGCGCAACGTGCTCGATACGGCCGCCAGCCGCGCCTTGCTCGACGAGCTGAGGGAAGCGGCCGCGGATCCGGAAACCGGCGCGATCCTGCTCGAAGCCGACGGCCAGGTGTTTTGCGCCGGCGCCGATTGCGAGGACGACCAACTGTTCACCATTCGCGACCGCCTCTCCAAGCCGCTGATCGTGGCGGTGCAAGGTGTGGCGCTCTCCGGCGGCCTGGCCATCGTCGCCAACGCGCACATCGCCATCGCCGCGCAGGGCAGCAGTTTCGGCCTCATCGAGATTCGCGAAGGGCGCTGGAATGAACGCGTTTTTCGCGCGGTGGCACGAGCGATCGGAGGACGCCGCGCGCTCGAAGCCGGCATGACCGGACGGATTTTCTCGACGCAGGACGCGCTCGCCTGGGGACTGGTGCATCAAGTGGCTCCGGCGGTCGAGCTCGACGATCGCGCGACCGACATCGGCACCGCCATCGCCAACGCCAGCCCGGATGCGATCCGCGAAGCCCTTCGTACCGCCCGCGACTAAGTGCCTAGCCTGGCATAGTACTTGCAACGTGTTAGTCATGCAGCAGTATTCGTCCGACACCCGCCATCTATGTTCCGAGCTTGTTCGCGTTCTCGGCGGACCATCGATCAGCCTCTTCGGGAATCTGGAAGAAATCGGAGAGCTGAGCGCGGTGGTGCTGACCGATGCCCCTTTAAAACGCCGGTCCAAAGTTCGCATCGCTTGCGGAATGAACCAGTTGAAAGGAACCGTCGAAGCCTGCACGTTCGATCGTTCGCTGGGCTATTTTGTCAACGTCCGTTTCGATCGCGACTCCCACTGGAGCCCGCGATGGTTCACACCGAAGCATCTTTACGCGTTATTCCGCAGCGTGGCCGCCTAAGTATTTTCACTTAAGGAACGGCTCAGGTTCCTGAGGAAATTCTTCGGGAAGATTTTTCTCATCCCCGCATAATTTTCCTCAAGCTTCCCGTAAGGCGATCATCGGAGCCAATGACTGGTGGATTCGACGTCAGACCGGCGAATCGACTGCATGGGACCCATGCGATCATGCTGGAAATTTAGCACGCTTTCGAGGGGCGCCGCGTGGAGTAGAGTGAAAGCGAGGGTACTATGATTTCTCCCACTCGTGTAGAAAGCCCGATCCAAACGCTCGCCAAGCTCGGCCAGTCCATCTGGCTCGATTACATCCGCCGGAGTCTCATCACCAGTGGCGAATTGAAACGTCTGGTCGACAGCGGACTGGGCGGGGTTACCTCGAATCCCTCGATTTTCGAAAAAGCCATCACCGGCAGCGACGAT
>DATHCE010000076.1:0-31408 GCA_035319685.1 Bryobacteraceae bacterium
ATCCGCTCGCGCTGAAGCCGCGCCTGCGCGTCTTCGAATTCTTTCTGGGCCGCATCGAGCAGGTCCTGGTCGCCAGTCTCGGAGGCCGCGCGGCTCGCCATCACCGTTTGTTCGGCGAGAACTTGCGCGAGCGCCTGCGCCATCTTCGCATCGGGCAAGGTGACCGCGATATTCAAAACCCTGGTATCTCGGATTTGGGAGACTCGCAGGATCCGCCGCTTCATGCGTTCGAGCGATTCCGACCTGCCTTCGCGCAAATGAAACTGTTCAACGGCGCGGAGAAAAAGCACATCGCTCGACGCCAGCAACTCATAGGCGCGAAGCGATTCGATGTAGGTCGGATTGATGGCAACGGCCGCGCGAGGATCTCCACCGGCCGGAGGGTCGATCAGCACGCTCGCCACGGCTGTGTACTCTTTCGGAAGCAGAAGGCTTCCGATCAGCGCCAGCGCGGCCGCGCCGGCCGAAACAGCCAAAATGAAGCGGAGACGCAGCCGCAGAAATCGCAAAAGTTCGCGGGCATTCAGCGAATCGGCAGCGGCAAATGCCGCGAGGTCGGATTCGCGCACCCGTTCCATTCGATGGATTATAGAATTCGCGCGGAATTTTGGGATAGCCGAATCGGAGCGATGTTGCGATCGCATTAACGCGCAACAATTCTGCTAGAGAAGCAAAATCCATTCAGTTTAGCGTGGATCTGTGGGAATTTTGCTGCCGCTGCTGGTCGGGATCGTTCCGCTGCTGATCCTGCCGCGCTGGTCGTTTTACTTCGACGTGGTCCCGCGAGTCGTGCTCCTGCTGGCGATCGCGGCAGTCACGTTGGTGTGGGGCGGCGCCTGGCGCGTTCCATTAAACCGCCGCGCCAGAAGATTTTTTATGCTCGTGATTTTGCAGGGTGCGGCGATTTTGCTTAGCACGATTTTTTCCACGCATCGCGAGTTCTCGTTTTTCGGTAGCGCCTGGCGAAAAGAAGGGCTGTTGGTTGAACTGGCGATCCTCGTGATCGCCGCGGCGACGTTGACATCCATCTCCGCGGACGGACGCCGGCTTCATACGTTTTTGCGAATTACGGTGCTCGCCTCGCTACCTGCCGCGCTTTATGGGATCCTCCAATATTTCGGGATCGATCCCTGGATATTAGCGGCTGGATATCACTTCGGCAATGGGGCGTTTATGATCGTTCGCCCCCCGTCGACACTGGGCCACGCAGCCTACTTCGCGACCTTTTTGTTGTATGCCGTTTTCGCCGCTATCGCGCTGGCGGCTATGGAAACCGGGCTATGGAAGACAGCCGCGGTCGCCGTTGCCGCGATCGCCGGATTGGCGATCGTGCTGAGCGGCACTCGCGCGGCACTACTTGGCGCCGTGATGGGCGCTGGGTTCGTCGTGGCGCGCGATGGTCTATCAGCCAAACATGTGCGCAAAGCAGCAGCGGCCGGGGCCGTCGCACTTGCGGTGTTGACTGCGTTTTACGTTTCTCCTGCGGGCGAACGCCTTCGCGCCCGCGCGCATTGGGAGCAGGACGACCGGCTGGGCGGCGCGCGGCTGCTGTTATGGCGCGACACGCTGCGGATGGCCGGCTCGCGTTGGATGGCCGGTTATGGTCCGGAAACGTTCGCCGTCGAATTTCCCAAACACGAATCACTTGAACTAGCTCGCGCGTATCCCGATTTTTATCACGAGTCGCCGCACAATATTTTTTTGGACGCGCTGATCTCGAACGGTGTCCTGGGATTCGCCAGTCTGATCGCGTGGAGCGCGTTCGGCTTGGCTCTCTCGCGCGGGCCGATCGGCGGAGCTTTCGTCGCCATGCTGGTCAGCCAGCAATTCACGTCGTTCACGGCCGCAACGGAATTGTATTTCTTTATCACTCTGGCCTTTCTCGCATCCGACTTCGCTGGCCTTGGCGTTTCGAACGCACCGCGAACGGTCTTCCGCTACGCTTTGGCGGTGCCGTTCGCCTGCTTTGCCGTTTATCTCGCGATCGGCGACGCAACGCTCGCCTCCGCGCGACGCTCGCTGGATGGGAACGACGTGGTGAGCGCCGCGCGTCAGGTCAGCCGTGCGCGAGCTTGGCACGCCAGCGCCGATATCCACTTTTCTCGGCGATTCCTCACGGCGAGCACTGCAGATCCGGCGTCGCGCCTGCGTGCATGGAAATACGCGTTCGAAACGGCGCGAACTGCGCCCGAAACTGCCGACGATCCTATGAACGCGTTTGTTAACCTGGCCTCGTTTTATGCCGGCGAAGGCGACGCGGTGCAGGTGGATCATTGTTTGCGCTCGGCAATCGGCGTTGCGCCGAACTGGTTCAAGCCACATTGGCTGCTGGCGCAGGTTTTGGCGCTGGAGGGTCGCAAGACGGAAGCGGAAGCCGAAGCGCGCGCAGCAGCCGAGCGCCAAGGCAAAGAGGCGGAGGCCGGTCAGATTGTCAAACGATCGATCACTCGCTAAATCCATACCATGCAAGTGCCATTCTCTCTATCCAGACGTGCCATTGCGCCCGTATCATCGGCTGATGATCCGCTTTCTTAGAGTACTTGGCGGAGCGCTGATTTTTGCGGCCGGTGTGCGAGCGCAGGCTCCTTCGATCGCCGCGGGAGGCGTGCTGAACGATGCCAGTTACGCGAAAAACAGCAACGGTCTGGGATCGCCAGTGGCTCCCGGGTCGCTGGTCGCGATCTTCGGGAGCTTTACGGGTGCCGTGCTTGCCAGCGCGGATTCGGTCCCGTTTTCGAATTCTCTCGGCAACGTAAGCGTGACATTCAATGGGGTTCCGGCCTCGCTTGAATTGGTTTATCCCGCCGGCGCGTTTCCATTCGTTACCGCGCAGGTCCCTTTCGAGGCGTTGCCCGCGGGACAGACGTCGGCGACCGTCAATGTGGTGGTGACAGTGAATAATGTCGCGTCCGCGCCCGAGCAGACCACCATCGTTCCCGCCGCTCCAGGCGTGTTCACGATCCCGCCCAACGGCCAATCGAACGGTATTTTTGTCTTTGTAGACCCGACGGACGGCATTGCCAAAATTGCCGCACCTGCGTCTGCGTCGGCGTCGATCGGATATCCCACGGCACCGGTTCCACGCGGAACGGCCGGGTTTTTCTACGCTACCGGCCTCGGCGCGATGACTCCGCCGGTCGCCGATGG
Organism: Bryobacteraceae bacterium; assembly: GCA_035319685.1. Taxonomy (GTDB): domain Bacteria; phylum Acidobacteriota; class Terriglobia; order Bryobacterales; family Bryobacteraceae; genus Palsa-187. The sequence continues at coordinate 3,148 of DATHCE010000076.1, forward strand.
GGATGGTGGAGTGGAAGGAAACCCTCCGGTCACGCACAACGCAAATGCGACTCCCATCATTCTGGTTGGCGGAATTACGGCGGAAGTGCAATACGCGGGCCAGGCACCTGGGTATCCGGGTGTTAATCAAATCAACATTGTGATCCCGCAAAATGCCCCCACCGGTGATGCGGTTCCTTTGCAAATCCAAACGGCGGATGGGTCCATCACGAGCACGGCTGGAGCCACGATCGCCATCCAGTGAATTCGTTTTTTCTCGCCAGTGCGCGGGTTTTTCAAAATTCGCGCGCTGCGCTTTTCTTCGACCCTGTTGCCGAGTTGTGAAAGAGTTGTAAATTCCCGGCGAAACTGGCTTCTCACGTGCACTAATTGAGCTAAAATCGCAACGAGTGCAAACTATTCTCATCATCGACGACGATGAGAACCTTCGCGAAACCATCGCCATTCTCCTGGAGCGCGAAGGTTTTGAAGTTCTGCAAGCGGCCAACGGACGGAGCGGACTCGATTGTGCCTTAACCACGCGCCCGCATCTGATCATCGCCGATCTGCGTTTGCCGGATATCAACGGAATTGAGGTTTGCAAGCGACTATGCCTAGCCGGAGCAGGTCCGCCGATCATCGTCTTGAGCGCGGCGGGCGAGGAAGTCGATAAGGTTCTGCTGCTCGAGATCGGTGCGGACGATTACGTGGTGAAGCCGTTCGGCTCGCGCGAGTTGCTGGCGAGAATCCGCGCGGTCTTGCGTCGCATGGGACCCGAATCCGATCGCGTGCTCGGATTCGACGATGTGCAGGTGAATCTGGAGCGCCGCGTGGTGACCAAAAAGGGTCAAGAGGTGAGATTCACGCCGGCCGAATACAATTTGCTGACGTTCTTCCTGCATAATCCCGACCGGCCCCTGTCGCGGGATCTCATTCTCAATTCCGTTTGGGGCTACGAATCCTTTCCCAATACACGAACCGTGGACGCCCACGTAGTTCGGTTGAGACAGAAGCTGGAGGCGGATCCGAACTGCCCGCGTCACTTCATGACGCTGCACAAAGTCGGTTATCGATTTCTGCCATGACGGCGCGTAGGCTGGTTGTGGTGGTAGAGGACAGCGGGGATTGCGCCGAAACATTGCAAATCGCGTTTGAAGCGGTTCCCGATGTGGAGGTTCGTGTGTGCTCGACAGCGCGCGGCATGTGGCCGATTCTCGAGGGCGATTCCGCACGCCTGGCCGCGGTGGTGACGGACCTTCATCTCACGGAAAGCGACGGCTTCGAACTGATTCGCAGCATGCGCGCCGACCCGCGCTTCGCGCACGTGCCGATTGTGTTGATCAGCGGCGACAGCGATCCCCGAATCTCTGAAATCGCTCTCTCAAACGGAGCGAGCGCTTATTTTCCCAAACCCTATTCACCCTCCGCGGTGCGAAGAAAGCTGGAGGAATTGCTGTGTTAGATAGATTTTGGCGAAGCGGTGTTCTGATCGCCATCGCGGCGACGATGGCTACAGGGCAGACCCAAATCGACGCCGCGAGCGCGCAGAAAATTCTCGATCGTCTCGATCGGCTGGAAACGGAAAACAAGCAACTCTTAGAGGAAATCGTCGACCTGAGAAAGGAACTGGAGTCGGCGCGCGCAACACCCGCGACACACCCGGCCGAGCCAGCGAATCCGCAACCGCCCGGGCCGGTGTCCCCGCAGCCGCAGCAGGCGCAAATCGAGGAGCAGGTTCAGGTCCAGGAGACGCGCACGGCAGAGCTCGATCAGAAGAAAGTGGAATCCTCGCAAAAAATGCCCCTGCAACTGACGGGGATGCTGCTGTTCAATGCGTTCGATAACGGAGCCTATGCCGGAAGCTCTCTTCCCGATCCCGTGGAGGCGAGCAGCACACCGGGAGACCGCTATTCCGGCGCAACCTTTCGCCAGACGGTTCTGGGCCTGACGTTTTCCGGACCGCAACTGCCGCTCGGAGGAACGGTTTCCGGATCGGTGTACATGGACTTCTTCGGTAGCGCGGCGGCGCCGGGCAGCAACTTGTTCCGCCTGCGTCTGGCGACCGTCAATTTGAACTGGAAAAACACGACGATCACCGTTGGGCAGGATAAGCCCATCATCTCTCCGCGAGATCCCGTTTCGCTCGCCCAGGTCGGCGTTTCTCCACTCACCGGCGCGGGGAATTTGTGGGAATGGGAGCCGCAGGTACGGATCGAACAGCGCTTCCATTTAACAGACCAGTTCCAGATCGCGGCGCAGGGCGGAGTTTATATGTCGGATGAAGGCGCGAATATGATTCCCGCGCAATATGCGAGCACTCTGGAACAGTGGCGTCCGGCTTATCAAGGCCGCGTCGAGTTCACATACGCTTCGGGCACCAAGCGCTTTGAAATTGCACCGGGATACTCCGCCAGCACCACGCATGTGATCGGCGAATCGGTGGACTCACGCGTGGCGTCCTTAGATTGGCTGGTGCGGCCGTCGAAATGGTGGGATTTCACGGGCGAGTGGTTCGGCGGCAGAAATTTCGCGGGTCTCGGCAGTTTGCGGCAGGGATTCGCCATTCTTTCCTCGGGCGAAGTGATTCCGGTTCAAGGATATGGCGCGTGGGGACAGATCACGCTTAACGCAACGCCGCGCTGGTCGTTTCATTTTTTCGGCGGCGAAGAGGACGACCGCGCGCGGGATCTGGCCGGAAACGCGATTTCACGCAACTGGATCTACGGAGCGAACACGATTTACAGACTGACTCCGAATGTTCTTACGGCGTTTGAGATTTCGCAGGTGCGAACGGCTTACCTGATTACCGGTCTGCGTCAGAATAATCATTATGATCTCGCGTTGGCTTATTTGTTCTAGCCTGTTGCTGGCGGGAACGGCGGAGGCCGCGACCATATCTGGGAAAGTTGTGCTGCGCGATTCGCGCGTCGAGAATGTAAAAAAGCGCGGCGACTACTCGGGCATAGTGATCTCGCTCACGCCGGCCGAACGGCAGTTCACGCCTGTTTCCGCCCGCCATTTCCGGATGCTTCAAAAGGACAAGACCTTTACGCCGCATGTCTTGCCGATTCTCGCCGGCTCCGTCGTCGATTTTCCGAACGCCGATCCGATTTTTCACAGCGCTTTTTCGAGTTATAGCGGCCAGATTTTTGATGTCGGTCTTTACCCGCCGGGCAAGAATCGGTCGGTGCGCTTCACGCGGCCGGGAATCGTGCGGGTGTTTTGCAACATTCATCCCACGATGAGCGCGGTGATCGTCGTGCTGACCACTCCCTACTTTGCGACCACGCAGAAAGACGGCAGCTTTCGCATCGAGGCGCCTGCCGGTGAATACGACTTGCAAGTTTTTCACGAACGGGCGACCGACGCGACGCTCGGTTCACTGGCGAGGCGGATTACGGTGGAAAACTCGCCGCTCGAGTTGAATGAGATGATCATATCCGAGTCGGGTTACGTGGCCGGACCGCACAAGAATAAATACGGGAAGGATTATCCGCCGGGATCGGGCGATGACACCGCTTATCCCGGCGCGCGAAAATGACGCCCCCGCGCCGATCGCTTTTGTGGAAGATCCTGCTGGCGACGACTCTGACCGTTACGGTCGTGCTGGCGTTCACGGCATGGCTGGTGCGCGATCAGATGGTGACGGCTTTGACGCGCGACCTTGAAGCGTCGCTGCGCGGTGGCTTCGAAGCCTACCACTCGTCCTGGAAATCGCGCGCCGATAATCTCCGCTCGGTCAGCATGGTTTTGAGCACCATGTCCGATGTGCGCGCGGCATTCCAGACCAACGATCGCGCGACCATCCGCGACACGGCCCGTGAGATCTGGTCCAGGATTTCGCGCTCGGGCGCGATTTTTCTGGTCACCGATCCGCAAGGCCAGGTCATCGCGTCGTTGGGCGGCAATCCCCTCAAAGCCGGCGATCTCGAAATTGTACGCACGGCCTCGCGCCGTTTTCCTGAGCAGGTGGAGGGTTTTTGGGTTGAGGATGGCGCTCTTTATGACCTGGTGATCACGCCGGTATATGTGCAGACGAGCACTGTTCCCGGTTTGCTGAATGTGCTGGTGGCGGGATTTCAGGTCGATCAGGCTGTCGCCGAGGATTTGAAACAGAACACGGACGCCAGCGATTTTATTTTTCGCGCTCCCGGCGCGGCCCTCGTCTCCACCATGTCCCCGGAACAAACGAAGGAGCTCTTGTCGCACCCGTTGCGCTCCGGATTGCAGCGTTTCGAATCTCCTTTGGATGTCGAGGCGCTCAGCGACGTGCTCAAAGACATCGATGGGCATCCCTGTGGCGACCTGTTGATCGTCCGCAGCTATGAGCCGGTGCGAAACCGGGTTCAGAGCTTGCAGCGGCGCCTTTTCTGGATGTGGGGGACCGCGATCGTGGTCGCCGGGTTGGTGAGTTACCTGGTCGCGCGTCGAATTCTTCGTCCCGTGAAGGAACTGGACGAGGCCGCGGCACGAATTGCCAGCCAGGATTATTCGGCGCGGGTGCCGGAATCAAGCAGCGATGAATTGGGACGGCTGGCGCGAACCTTCAATCAAATGAGCGCCTCGATCCAGGACGCGCGCGACGAACTGATTCGGCAGGAGCGCATTAACACTATCGCGCGGCTGGCGACTTCGATCGTTCACGACCTGCGCAATCCGCTGGCCGCGATTTATGGTGGCGCGGAAATGATGATCGACGGCGCGTTGAATGAGCAGCAGATGCGCCGGGTCGCGCAGAACATTTATCGCTCCTCTCGCGTCATCAAGGATCTTCTTCAGGAACTTTCCGACGTTTCACGCGGACGCATTCAGGCGGCCGAGGGCTGCAGTTTGTGCGAAGTGGTGGGCGCCGCGGTGGAGGCGCAACGACCCCTGGCCGAGCAGCAGAACGTGAAGATCGAGTTGAACATCGATCCCGCCATCGAGCTTTCTCTGGAACGAGCGCGCGTGGAACGGGTGTTCATCAATTTATTGAATAATGCGCTCGAAGCGATGCCGGATGGAGGCGCGATCACGCTCGTCGCGCGGTGCAGCGCGGATCAGGTTGTGGTGCGCGTTTCAGATACAGGTCCCGGCATTCCGCCGGAAATTCGGGATCGTCTTTTCCAGCCGTTCGTCACTGCGGGGAAAAACGGTCTTGGACTGGGACTGGCGTTGTCGCGGCAAACGATTCTCGCTCATGGCGGCGACCTGTGGGTAGAAAACGGGGCGCATCGCGGGGCGTGCTTCTGCGTGCGGCTTCCGTTGGCGGCTGAAGCGGCCTGAGCAGCCGAGATTTTCGAGCGCAACAACTCCTCGGCCGCGAACGGATCCGAAAAAGTCATCCGAACAGCGGGTGTTTCGAGCAGCCGTTCGAGTGCGGCTCGCTGCTCGGACCGTAGGCGGGAATCGCCCAGGCAGATCCATTCGCTGAGCAGGTTCCTTGCTTCGTCAATGGAAACCGGTTCTGCCACAGGCTTGCCGATGATTGCGACGCGATTCAGGAAAACGATGAGACTGGGCCGCGCCTGAAGGGCGATTTGTATCCCCAGATTGCGCGGATCTAATTCCAAATCGCGTTTACCGTTCGGTCGAGCCGAGGCGCGATACCTGGCGAGTTCGGGAAAAATCCTTTTTGCGGAAGATCGAAAGCGAATCGAGAACGGCCGGCCTATGATGGTCGGTGAAACCACTCGACGAACCAGGTGTGCTGCGTCTCCGGTCACGAACGACCATCCCCGTTTCGCGCAGGCGTAAGCGAGACACGTTTTTCCCGCGCCGGAAGCGCCGCACAGCAAAACGGCCGAATTTTCGTGCGCAACGCAGGCGGCATGGAGCATCGTGAAGTGACGGACACCAAGAAGTGCGTACGCGATCGGTTCCAGGAAATGATACGCGAACCACGGCGCGTTGTGCGGGAGATCGGCGCCGACGCGGATCACGCCAGTGCCGGCGTTCAAATTGGCAACCCCGAAGTTTTCCGTGCCTTGGGTGATCGTGATGACACTTTCCTCGCACTGGATCGACGGAAGACGCCTGGCGGTGTGGCCATCGTAGACTTCGACTGTGAGTTGCACGGGGGCGGATTGCTCCAGGTATGGAAATTCGGCCCACAAATTCGAAGCGATCGAGAGCACGTCCGCGGAGTTCGTGCGAATCTCCAACGCATGGCCCATCGGAAACCAAACGCGTCTAGGCAGCGCGCGCACAGTGTTTTCCGGCATCGCCCAGCATGCGCTTCAGCTTGCGTTTCGCATTCACCAGATACGCTTTCGCACCGCTCGGATTGGATAGCATCAACTCGCGCGTGATCACGTCGAGCGTGATCTCCTGCCCGTAATGCAGCGCCATCACGCGTTTTTCGAGGGCCGTCAAGGTTCGATCGACCAGCCGCCACAAGCGTTCAAAACTCTGCGTGCGCTCGACGCCCGCATGCACGTCGCCGGAGTCATCGATCAGTTCCAGCGGCAGCGAATCGCTTCGACCGAGCGGGTCGGAATCGAGCCGTCGCATGCTGTTCAAACAATGATTGCGCGCAATCGTGTACAGCCAGGTCGAGACTCGCGCATTCCCACGATAGGTCTGGCGGTAGCGATAGGCGCGGAGAAAAATTTCCTGCGCGAGATCCGAGCTGCGTTCAGGATTCCGGGTGATACGGGAGCACCACGATGAAACCCGCGGATGATAGCGGTGAAACAATTCGCTGAACAATTCGTCGGCCCGTTCGGGCTGCGCGGCCGACTGCAACAGCATCATCAGTCGCTCATCGTCAAGCGCCGCGAGATTTTCGTTCGCTTCGCGATTCCACATGCCTCATCGTAAACAGCGGGCGCCGGTCCAGTTGTGTGGAATTGGTAAACACGTTGTGAATTTTACGGCGGAATCGCGCTTCGAAGCGCTGCTCGGAAAAATGGGACGCGCGTGCGATGAGAAACGCCGGATCAAAATTGTGTTCGACCGCTTTAAATTGCCGAACGGCTTGTTCCAGCGATTCTTCATAAAGAATTCCGCACCCGTTCTGAACGATTTCGACGGCCCCGCCGCGCGCGAGCGCGATCACCGGCTTACCGCTGGCGAGCGCTTCCACCATGGCGATACCAAAATCCTCTTCGCCGGGGACGATCAACGCGCAGGATTGCGCGTACAGTTCGCGCAGTTGCGCGTCGGGAACACGGCCGCAAAATTCAACGTTTCGCGTGGCGAGCCGTTTCAGCGACTTGTATTCAGGGCCGAGGCCCACAATCTTCAATTTCTGGCCGGACCGGGCGAACGCGCGAACCGCGTCGTCCAAGTGTTTGTAACCGACCATCTCCGAAACAATCAGGTAGTAGTCGCGCGAAGGCCCATGACAGAACGAGTCCACTGCGACCGGTGGATAAATGACCGAGGCTCGCCGCCGCCAGGTTTTCCAGATCCGGCGCTGAACGTTTCTGCTGTTGGCGACGAACGTATCAACGCGCGCCGCGCTTGCGTAATCCCAAACACGCAAGTAGTTGGCCAACAGAGAGTAAAACGCGCGCGCGATCGCGCGATTGTGCCGGCGATACTCGGCGGAAAGCTCCCAGAGGTAACGCATCGGAGTGTGGCAATAACAGATATGGCGCGTGCCCGCGCTGGTGATGACGCCCTTTGCGGGGCCGGATTCGCTGCTGATGATCAGATCGTAGTCGTGCAAGTCGAAATTCTCGAGCACGACCGGCATCAGCGGCAAAAGCGAACGGTAGAACCTGCGCAACGGGTTCAACGCGGAGACGTGAACTTTATGTGAGCGAATCAACGGCGATACGGAATTTGAATCGTAGAATAAAGTGAAAATTTCGGCGCTGGGAAACATCCGGCACAGCGCTTCCATTACCTTTTCGCCGCCACGCTGTCCGACCAGCCAATAATGAACCAGCGCGACCCGCATAGCCTCTCAATAAGCGCTGTCGCCGCGCAGCACGCGGGGGATGGTCCTGATGAGAAGAGCCAAAAGAAGGCGCGGCGAGGCGCGACGCACCAGCCATAGGTCGAGACGGCGACGCTGCGCGTAACTTAACCGGTTCCGGCCCATCACCTGCCACAAACCGGTGAGCCCCGGACGCAACGCGAGCACCTCCGCCGCGCATTCTCCGTAATAGAGATTCAGTTCAGCGCCAGTGATCGGCCGCGGACCGACAAACGACATCTTGCCGCGAATGATGTGCAGGAGTTGAGGTATTTCATCAAGCGAGTAACGGCGGCACCAAACAGCGAATCGGCTTGCGATGCGATCATCGTTTTTGGTTTTGACGAAGTGATCGATTTCGGGCAGATCTTCGATCGCGAACAGTGGTCCTGCGCCCGACTCGCCGCCCCACATCGTACGGAATTTAAGAACGCGGAGCTCTTCTCCTTTCCACCCGATACGGCGATGCCGGACTAAAGGTGATCGGCGGGACAGAAACAAGATGATTAACGCGATGATCGCCGCGACCGGAGCCAGCAGGATGGCGAGCATCGCGGCGAAAAGCGGCTCGACTTTATAGAACAGCCGCAGCGAATCCGCCGGATCACGCGGTTCGAGATCGAGTTCAATCGGTTGAGCTACGACATTCCCCACGTTTTCTTAGACCCGCTTCGATTGCTTTGCGGAACATGGCTGAGGCTGTTCCGGCGGCATATGCGCGCGTGTCTTAACGAATAGGAGCCTCCGAATTCGTTGCGACGCACTCGTTCCAAAAAGATCGTCTTTTTCTTTCCCGCCTTTTCGAGCCAGGAAGCAACGGCGCCGCTGGGCATTCTGGCCGTAGCCACTCCGCTGCTTCGCGCGGGTTATGAGGTTCGGCTGATCGACTCGACCATTACGCCGAATTTTAAAAAAGCGGTCCTCGATGAGCTGGCCGATGCATTGTGTCTGGCGATCTCGCTGGTGACTGGTCCGATGATCCGTGAAACGGTGGAAATCGCACGCGCCAGCAAACAACTCTATCCGGAAGCGCCAGTGGTACTCGGTGGATGGCATCCATCATTGCTGCCGGATCAGACGCTAGCGGCGGAGTTCGTCGATATCGTCGTCAAAGGTCAGGGCGAAGACGCGCTGCTCGAAATCGTGCGGCGGATCGAGAGCGGCGAATCGATGCGCGGGGTCGAAGGAGTGGCATACAAGGAGGACGGAAGACTGATTTTTAATCCTCCGCGTGCGCTGCGGCCGATCGCTGAAATGCTGCCGAAGGCTTACCATCTGGCGGATTTCGACGCTTATGAGCGCGTCTGCGGCCGGCGCTGGGCCATGTACACGTCGAGCCTCGCGTGTCCGTACAACTGCGCTTATTGCACTAACGCCGGAGTTTACGGGCGCAAATGGAACTCCCTGCCGGCAAAGCAGGTGGTAGAAGAAACCACCGATCTTGTCCAGCGCTATCGACTTCAGTTGCTTTGGGTCGTCGATGACAATTTTCTGGTCGACCTGGATCGCGCGCTGGCGATTGCGGAGGGAATCGTGTGTCGCGGAGTGAAATTCGATTGGAGCATACAGGCGACCACGAACCTGGTCGCGCGGCTCACCGTAGACGAATTGAAATTGCTGCGGCGCGCGGGATTGTCGCAGGTCGCGCAAGGGGCCGATAGCGGTTCGCCAACGGTGATGAAGTTGATGAACAAGAATTTTCAAACCGTGGACACGATTCACGCAGCCGCGGCCAAGCTGACCGCTGCCGGAATCCGGCCGTCGTTCAACGTCATTTTTGCGTTTCCCGGCGAGGGCGAAAAAGAGCGGCGCGAAACCATCCGGTTCATCATGGACGTCTGCCGGCGATATCCGGGCGCGGAGTTCTGGACCAATATTTTCACGCCTTATCCCGGCGCACCGGTTATGGAACGCGCCTTCGAACTCGGGATCGACGCACCAAAAACATTCGAAGGCTGGGCTGATTTTTTCCCGCGCTACACCACGCTGCCGTGGCTGAAAGGACGCGCGCACCGGCGCGTGCAAATCATGCGCGATTACCTGCGCGCGGCGTTTCATCGCGTGCCGATCGGCGTGCGGCACAAAAATTCGCTCGAAAGACTGGTTCACGGTATGATCGCGGTCCCCGCGCGATGGCGTCTGGATCACGATTTTTATGCTTTTCCGGTTGAGCTGTATCTGAAAAATCGCGTGGACGCGTGGTTCACGCCGCCCAAGCCGACGGTCGACGCGCATCGTTTGCAGGCGGAGCCGGTGACATGTTGAACGCCCGGAAAGTTCTGCTATTTTTGCCTCCTTATTCGGGGAAGTTGTTGGGTCCGCCACTCGGATTGTTGAGTCTGGCGGGATCGCTGCGCGAAGCCGGTTACGAACCGCGCATCATCGATGGCGCGCTGCGCCGCGACTACCTGGAGTTGATTCGCGGCGAAATTCGCGCCGCGATGTGTTTCGGTGTTTCGCTGCTGACCGGTCCGATGATTCGCGCCGCGATCGAAGCGAGCCTGATGGTCCGCCGGCTGCGGCCCGATCTGCCGATCATCTACGGCGGATGGCATCCCAGCCTGTGCAGCGGCGAAACGCTGCGCGAGCCGTTCGTAGATGTCGTCGTGCGGCATCAGGGCGAAATCACACTCGTGGAAATTCTTCGCGCATTAGATTGCGGCAAGCCGTTGGACCTCGTCGCCGGATGCTGGTTCAAACGCGACGGCCGGATCTGCTCGACGCCAGATCGTCCGGCGAAAGCTTTGGGTTCTTTACCCGCGCCCGCGTGGGATCTCGCCAACCTCGACGCGTACGAACGGGAGACCGGCCTTCGTAAGTTACCTTATGCGACCAGCGTGGGCTGCCCCTATGCGTGCAATTACTGCACCGACATGGTGTTCTACAATCGCCGGTTCAACGCCCACGGCGCGGAATGCGTTGCCGATGAAATGGCCGAACTGGTGCGGCGCTACAGGCTGACCGAGATTGCGCTGGTCGATTCGAATTTTCTGGTTGACGTTCGGAGGGCAACGGCGGTCGCGCAAGGTCTTCTCGAGCGAGGCGTGCGCGTTCGCTGGACCTTTCAGGCGTCCACCGATCTGCTTTGCCGCATGTCTGATGAAGACGTCTTGCTGCTCGCCGAAAGCGGCGTGGTGCATATCGGATTCGGAACGGAATCGGGATCGGCCGAAGTACTGCGTCTGATGAACAAACGGCACCAGCAGATTCCTCAAATTCGCGAGGCGGCGCGGAAATGCGCGCGCGCCGGAATTCGCGTGACCTTCAATCTGATTTTTGGATATCCCGGCGAGCAGGAACGGCACCGTCGCGAAACGCTGCGGGTGATGGGCGAAATCGGAAGCGAATTCGACAACGTCGGATTTTCTCCGAACATGTTTACGCCGTATCCCGGAATTCCCATCTGGCCGGAACTGCGTGCCCGCGGTTTGCGCGAACCTGATTCGCTGGCGGCGTGGGCCGGAATCGATCTCGGCGTGACGCGTCTTCCCTGGTTGAGCGGACCAGGATTCAAGCGCCTGGAACGCAGCATCGAATACTTCCTGCTGGACGCGAGCCTGAACAAGCAGCGGCGCAGAATGCGTTCAGCGGCAGCGCGTTGGCTGATGAACCTGCTGCGAAAGCCCGTGCATTGGCGGCTGCGAAATTCATTTTTCGGCTGTCCCATCGAACTTTGGCTGGGCATGGTTCGGGAGTGGCTGACGGTGCGGCGCTCGCTGCTCACCGGTCAGCCGCTGAGCCTGGAACTGAGCAGGAACGGATGAATACGATGCGTTGCGTACTGCTCACGCACAGCAATCATCTTTATTCCGACCCGAAACAGGTCGAAAAAATGCAGCCATATCCGCCGCTTGGAACGATTGTTGCCGCGGCGGTGCTGCGAGCCGATGGCATCGCCGCTCATTTGTTCGACGCGACATTTGAATCTTCCGAGTCCGCCTTTCGCGCGGCGATCGCACGCGTGAAACCGGACCTGGTGGCGGTCTGCGAAGACGACTTCAACTTTCTTTCCAAGATGTGTCTGACGCGAAATCGCGAACTGGCTTTTCGCTGGGCGCGAATTTCCCGCGACGAAGGAATTGCTTGCGTGGCGCACGGCTCGGACGCAACGGATCGCGCGTGTGCGTATCTCGATGCGGGGTTCGACGGGGTTCTCATCGGCGAACTGGAGCAGAGCCTGCTCGAGATCGCACAAGGCAGATGCCGTAGTGAGATTAATGGACTGCTGTGGCGTGACGAAAATGGCACGCTTCGCAATCGTCCCCGCGCGCCACTGCCCGATCTCGACTTGCTGCCTGCACCCGCATGGGACCTGCTCGACATGGAAGCGTATCGCGCGGCGTGGAAGGAACGACACGGTTATTTTTCGCTGAATCTTGTTTCCAGCCGCGGTTGTCCGTACCGCTGTAACTGGTGCGCGAAGCCGATTTACGGAAATCGCTACCGGGCGCGATCGGCGAAGTCGGTTGCGGCGGAGATGCTGCACCTCAAGCGCAAATACTCTCCCGATCAAGTGTGGTTCGCCGACGATATCTTCGCTCTTTCGGCGCGCTGGACGCGGGATTTCGCGTGCGAAGTGGAACGGCTCGGCGCGGCGATTCCGTTCAAGATGCAATCGCGCTGCGATCTGATGGCGCGGGAGACAGTGGCCGCGCTGCGACGCACCGGATGCGAGGAGGTGTGGATGGGTGCGGAATCGGGATCGCAGCGCGTGCTCGACCGCATGGAGAAGGACCTGGCTGTGGAACAAATTTATGCGGCGCGGGACAATCTTCGCCGGCACGGAATCCGCGCCTGCTTCTTTCTGCAACTCGGATACGCGGGCGAAACGTGGGACGATATCGAAGCGACCATTCGGATGGTGCGCGAAACCTCGCCGGATGACGTCGGCATCTCGGTTTCTTATCCGCTGCCGGAGACGAAATTTCACCAGATCGTTTCGTCGCGGATGGGCGCGAAGGCCAACTGGGACCACAGTGCCGACCTTTCGATGATGTTCCACGGCGCTTTTTCGACCGAATTTTATCGCGCCGTGGCGGACGCGCTGCATGTCGAAGTCCGCGGCGGGGACCGGTTTGCCGCGTGGTCGCACGTCGAACAACTGCGGCTCGAAGCGGTGGCGTGATGAGACTCCTGCTCACGCACGGCTATTTTCTCGCCGAGGACGCAAAAGAACGCGAGATCATGAAGCCGTATCCGCCGCTGGGAATTCTTTATGTTTCATCGCATTTGAAAGCGCTTGGATTCGAGGCTGAGGTTTACGATTCGACGTTCGGCTCGCGTCAGGAACTGTTCGGAATCTTAGACGCGGCGCCGCCCGGTGTCGTCGGAATATATGGAAACCTGCTGACGCGCGCGAACGTGCTCGCGATCGCCGAACGCGCGCACGCGGGCGGCTGGGTCGTGATGCTGGGAGGGCCAGAGCCGGCCAATTACGCGGAAGAGTTTCTCGACGCCGGCGCGGATCTGATCGTCGAAGGCGAAGGTGAGAAAACCGTCGAGAGTCTGATGCGAGCTGGTTTCGATCGGGCCGCTTGGGATGCGATTCCAGGCCTGGTTTTTCGGTCGAACGGCCTCACGATCAGGACGGGTGCGGCGGATTTGATTCGCGATCTGGACGCACAACCGTGGCCGGATCGCGAACAGGTGGACATCGCGCGTTATTTGCGGACGTGGCGCGCGCGTCACGGCATGGGATCGGTTTCAGTCATTACGGCACGCGGCTGTCCTTATAAATGCGCATGGTGCAGTCACTCGGTTTATGGCCATACGCACCGCCGCCGGTCGCCGGCCGCGGTGGTGGATGAAATCGAGTCGCTTGTGGAGCGATATCGTCCGGAAATGTTGTGGATCGCCGACGACGTGTTCACCATTCATCACGGTTGGCTGAATCAATACGCGAAGGAGATGAAACGGCGCCAGTTGAAAATTCCCTTTGAGTGCATCACGCGCGCGGATCGTTTGAATGAAGCTGTTGCGGGCGTTCTCGCTGAGCTGGGATGCATGCGCGTGTGGATCGGATCGGAAAGCGGATCACAAAAAATTCTCGACGCGATGCAGAGGGGGGTTACGGCGGAGCAGGTTCGCTCTGCCGTGGCCATGCTGAAAAACAACGGAATCGAAACGGGGATGTTCCTGATGTGGGGATATGAAGGCGAAGAAATCGACGACGTCGAAACAACCATCGAACATGTAAAACATTGCCGGCCGGATGTGTTTTTTACGACGGTTGCGTATCCAATTAAAGGAACACCGTATTTCGAACGCGTCCAATCGAAGCTGGTGAATGTGTCCGCCTGGTGCAAATCCACGGACCGCGATTTCAAAATCCGCGGCCGGCATTCGCGGCGGTTCTACCAATGCGCCGACGAACTCCTGCGCGCCGAAATGGGAACGGACGCGGCCCGAATCCTTGCGGCCAGGAAGGCGCTGGAACGATCGATCCACGAGGTGGAAGCATGACAGCGGCCCATGTCTTCAATCATTTTGCCGCGGATTATGACCGCGTGTGGACCCATTCCGCGGTTGGGCGGCTGCAACGCGAAGCGTTTTGGACGCAGGCGCGGCTGTATTTTGAAAAGGGCACGACGGTTCTCGACATCGGCTGCGGCACCGGTGAAGACGCAGTTCGATTAAGCAACGCGGGCCTGCGTGTCACGGCGATCGACACTTCGCCGGCGATGGTCGCGCTCGCGCGGTCGCGCGGCGTGCAGGCTCGAGTTCTTGCCGCCGAAGAGCTCGCGCACGTCGAGGGCCGGTTCGATGTCGTGATGTCGAATTTCGGCGCGTTGAACTGTATCGAGCGTCTCTCCGCAATTCGCGAACCTCTGGCCAAAAGGGTGAAGCCGGAGGGCTACGCGATTTTCTGCCTTCTCGGCAAGTTTTGTTTGTGGGAAACGGTGTGGTTTCTGATCAATGGTAAAGCCTCCAAAGCGTTCCGCCGATGGAGCGGCGAATCGACCACGAGCGAGCGATTGATCGTACGCTATCCGCGCGTTTCTGAAATCTGCCGCGATCTGAGCCCCCAATTTACGCTGGTCGAGCAATGTGGAATCGGCGTGCTTGTTCCTCCGTCATACGTCTCGAAACTCCCGGCGAGGGTTTTGAATTTTGCCGCGCTCCTGGATTCCCGAATTGCCGGCTTGCGAGGGTTTCGCGCGCTTTCCGATCACAGGCTGCTGATTTTCAGACGGAGCACGGCATGAATCAAGCGATGCGGCGAACATTCCTTGAGCAGTACGCGATCATCCGTCACGCGGAAGGACGAGGGTCAAGGCACGGAGCCTTTTACCACGCACTGCCGTATGCGGACCTAAGTGGGCGCAACTCCCGTCAATGGCGAATTCGCGCGCGCAGTTTCGATTATTTTCTACGCCATGTTCTCGCGCCACTCGAAAAGAATCTGGGCCGGCCGCTGGATCTGCTGGACCTCGGCGCAGGTAATGGCTGGATGACACGGCGGTTGGCCGAGCGCGGGCATGGGGTCGTCGCGGTGGATATTCTTATGGACCATTACGACGGGCTCGGAGCGATTCGCAAATATGCGCGGCTGAACGCCGTCGCAGCCGACTTCGATCAGCTTCCGTTTGGCGCCAAATACTTCGACGTAGTGATTTATAACGCATCCCTGCATTATTCGTCGGATTATCGCCGCACGCTCACAGAGGCGGTTCGTTGTCTGCGCCCTTCAGGCATCATCGTGATTCTCGACTCGCCGGTTTACGCGAAGGCCGAGCATGGTGAAAGGATGCGGCGCGAGCGTCAGTCCCGTTTCGAGCAGACTTATGGGTTTCGCTCCGAAGCACTCGGGAGCATCGAATATCTGGATCGCGCGATGCTGCGACGGCTTTCGCGGGGTTTGCAGATCGAGTTGCGTTTGAGCAAGCCGTGGTACGGCTGGCGATGGGCAATGCGGCCGATGATTGCCCGGCTCCTGGGCAGAAGACCGCCGTCGAAATTCTTCGTCATCTCAGCCAGCCTGCTATGATCGTCCTGCTTCATCCCCGCTCCACCAAACCGAAGAACCGGCGTTTCCCGCTTTCGATTCTTTCCATCGCGGCTGCGCTCGAAGGACACGAAGATTACGTCATCATCGACGGCAATCTGGACCAGACCCCCGTCGAAACGCTGGAGCGGATCGCTACGGAGCACCCGATCGAGTTGCTTGCGGTCTCCGTCATGCCGGGGCCGCAGATGGTTTGGGCGATCCCGTTGTCGAAGACGTTTCGCCTGAGGCATCCCCACGTTCCGATTGTTTGGGGCGGATATTTTCCATCGCTCTATGCGACCGCGACGCTGAACGCGCCGTATGTCGATTTCGCGGTTCGCGGACCGGGCGTGGACACGATCACAGAACTGCTGGCTGCCCTGCGCACCACGAAATCTTTCGGCAGGATTAGTGGCCTGTCGTGGAAAGATGAGTTCGGATTTCATCGTCACAACGCTGACCGCCCGCTCGGTTCGCCGAACGATTTTCCGATTCTTCCCTATTATCGGCTGGGCGCTGTCGAAAAATATATTTTGCCGACGTTCCTCGGCCGCCGCACGGCGGTTCACCAGACGAGCATGGGTTGTGCTTTCCGCTGCCGCTTCTGCGGAGTTGTTCCGGTGTTTAACGGCCGCCAGCGAGTGGAAGCTCCCGAACGTACGGCGCAGGTTTTGTGCGATCTGCAACGCCGATATGGAATCGACGCGGTACAGTTTTACGACAACAATTTTTTTCTGAACGAAAGCCACACACGCGAACTGGCTGAGCGTCTGCGGCCGCTCAATCTGCGCTGGTGGGCGGAAGGACGCGTCGACACGTTTCTGCGTTATTCGGACCAAACCCTGGCGGCGATTCGCGATTCGGGCGCGGCGATGATTTTTTTCGGCGCAGAGTCGGGATCGGACGAAGTGCTGGCGCAGATGGACAAGCGCATTGCGTCTCGTCAGACGCTGGAGCTAGCGGCACGGATTCGCGAATACGGCATCATCCCCGAATTTTCCTTCGTTTTCGGCAATCCCGGAGATCCCGAGCGGGACATGCGCGGCACCATCGATTTCATTCGCAAGATCAAACGGCTAAATCCGAATGCGGAGATCGTGGTGCAGCACTATGTTCCCACTCCGCATCCCGACGGCATGTTCGGCGGCATCGATCAGAAGATGCGTTTCCCGTCGACGCCGGAAGAATGGGCTACCAGGCGCTGGTTCAATTTCACAGTGCGCAAGGATCCGCAGTTGCCGTGGCTGCCGCGGCGCGTCAAAAAGCGGATCGACAATTTCGAACTGGTGATCAATTCGCGCTGGCCTACCGTGCAGGACATTCATCTGCCGCGGTGGGGACGCCGTCTGTTGAAGTCGCTGAGCAGTTGGCGTTATGCGCTGGGTTTTTATGAGTACCCGCTGGAACTGGCCTGGGCGCAGAAATTCCTTGCTCTTCGGAAACCACGATGGGAAAGCCTGTAGTTCACTTATCGATTCGCGAGGGCTACGGGCTGCGGGCCGCGAGCTACGATCAAGAGCCCAACCCGTTGCTCGCGCTCGAACAGCGCGTGGCTCGTTCGATTCTGGGCCCGCTTGCAGGCCGGCGGGTAGTTGATCTTTGCGCCGGAACCGGGCGCTGGATGTCGATTGCGCGCGCGGCAGGCGCGAGCGTCGTCGGAATTGATCTGACGCCGGAGATGCTCCATTGCGCGGCGCGAAAACCCGGATGCGCCTCGGTTGTCGTCGGCGACCTGAGCCGCCTGCCGGTTCGCGGCGCCTGCGCCGACCTTGCGATCTGTTCTCTCGGGCTTTCTTACGTTCCGTCGGTTCGTGTGGCTCTTCGCGAAATGGCGCGGATCGCCCGCCGCGTGATGATCAGCGATCTGCACCCCTTGGCCGCGAGAGCCGGATGGAGCCGCTCCTTCGACACGGCATCGCGAACATATTCGATTGCCCATTATGACCACTCACTCGAAGAAATTGAGACCGCGGCACGCGCCGCCGGGCTGTCAGCCGAATTCAGTATTCCCGCATTTTTCGGCGAGCCGGAACGAAACATCTTCGCCCACGCCGGCAAGGAGCATCTCTTCGATCAGGTCGCCGTGATTCCGGCGATTTTCGTTCAGACGTGGGTGCGATGATGTTGCTCGCCCATGCCAGAGTCGCGCGTTCCGCGACAAACAGCGAGCGGTCGAATGTTCAGCTTCGCGGCCCGCGAGTGTTTTTCACCGGCTCGTGCGACGATGCGGTTGACTTATCCGGTTACCTGCTTCTACCGGGCCTGATCAATGCCCATGATCATCTGGAGTTCAACCTGTTTCCACGGCTTGGACGACGCATTTACGCAAATGCCACCGAATGGGCCGGGGATATTCATCGGCCGACGGAATCTCCGGTGCGGGAACATCTTTCGCTCCCGAAAAGCGAACGGCTGATCTGGGGTGGTCTGCGAAATTTACTGAGCGGAGTGACCACCGTCGCGCATCACAACCCGTACGAGCCGATATTCGACGAAGCCTTCCCGGTTCGTGTGGTCCGCCGGTACGGCTGGGCGCACTCGATCGCCTTTTCTCCGGATATCGCGGCGAGACATTGGGAAACGCCGCCGGACCAGCCGTTCGTGATCCACGCGGCGGAAGGAACCGACGCCTGTGCACGCATGGAAATCGAGGAACTTGAACGCTTCGGCGTTCTCGACGGGCGCACGGTTCTCGTACACGCTCTTGGCATTGATCGGAGTGGGATCGAACGCGTTCGACAGCGCGGATGCTCGATTGTCTGGTGTCCTTCGTCCAATTTATTGACCTACGGCCGAACGCTCGCCTGTGATTTTGTGCGCGAGTCGTGCTGCGCGCTCGGTACGGATTCCGCGATTTCAGCCGCGGGCGATATGGCGAATGAGATTCGCATCGCTCACTCGCAGGGCGCGTCGGCGGAATTGCTATACGACATGGTCACGAATCGCGCGGCGAGAATCTTGCATGTGGAGCGATCCGCCGGTGCGATCCGTCATGGCGCGGCGGCTGACCTCATCGCGGTCCGCGATCGTGGACAAACGCCGGCGGAAGCGTTGCTCCATCTCACGCCGGAGCTGGTCGTCGTGGGTGGACGGGTCCGGCTCATCTCGAAACAGCTTCATTCCCGCTTCGGATCGCGAATCGCAAAAACATTTCGCACAGTCGCGCTGGAAGGCCGCGGCGAATGGTTCACGCCGTTCGACGTACCGCGACTGCTGAAAAGCGCGCGAGCCGTGTTGGGACCGGAGATCCGGCTGGCCGGAAAACGGGTGCTCGAATGAACGCGGTGATCGAAAGGCTGCCGATTTTAGTGCTCGACGTCTACCGCCGCTGCAACTGCCGCTGCATCATGTGCGATATCTGGAAACGCGACACGGCGGGCGAACTCTCTCCGGACGAATTGTTGAGGCATTTGCCCGCCATCGAGCGATTGGGAGTCGAATGGGTGGTGCTCACGGGCGGCGAGCCGCTGATGCACTTCGGCCTGTTTCGTATCGCGGCCGCACTTAGGGAGCGCAGAATCCGAATCACTCTGCTGACTACCGGACTGTTGCTCGGCCGCTTCGCCGAAGAAGTCGTGCGTACGATCGATGATGTAATTGTGTCGCTCGACGGCCCGCCGCAGATTCAGGATCAGATTCGCCGCGTGTCGGCTGCATTCGAGCGGTTGCGCGCCGGAATCGCAGCGCTGCATCATCACAAACCCGACTTTCCTGTTTCGGCGCGAGCGACGGTGCAGAAGGCGAACTGCGATTGTTTGATCCAGACGGTCGAAACAGCACGTGAATTACAGCTCGATTCGATTTCATTTCTCGCTGCCGATACGCATTCGGCCGCATTTGATCATCACCCGACCACGTTGAACGCGAACTCGATCCGGCTGGGTGAGACCGACATTGAGCGGCTCAGGCTTCAAATCGAGGCTCTGATCTCTTCCGGTGAATGCGGGCGATTCATCACCGAAACGCCCGAGAAATTGCGGAGAATTGTCGATCACGCCAGGTGGTCGATCGGGATCGGCGAGCCGGTGGCGCCACGCTGCAACGCACCCTGGGTTTCCGCGGTGCTCGATTCTAAAGGCGCTGTCCGGCCCTGTTTTTTTCATTCGCCCATTGGAAGAATTTCCGCGGCGGACGAATTGGATCGTGTTCTGAACGGTCCCGAAGCGATCGCCTTCAGAACGTCTCTGGACATCGCCACCCATCCAGTGTGCCGGCGATGCGTTTGCTCACTCCATCGGTCCCCTGGCACCACCGGCTCAGATCGCGGTCGAGCAGCGTTGCGAGCTTTCTAAGGTCATCCCGGTAGAAATTAGCGAGATATTCCCGGTCAGCAGGCTCCATGCGGAGCCGCGTGGGCCGGTGCATCAGGAGCTTGCGGATCAGCGGCCGAAGTTTCGCCGGCGTGACGCTTGCGCCCGCCTGCCACCATCCCGATCGTTTCAGCCAACCGGCTGCGGCGATTCGCGGGACTTGCGCCTCCATTTCCCGCGCGCCGGTCTTGAACGGAAATGCGGCGTCCACGCCAAGAAACCGGCAGATCTCGCGCAGGATGTCGGCGGGCCGCTCGACGAAATCATCATACAAACTGACCCAAACATTTTCGGCGAAAAGCTCACGATAACGGGTCACCTGCTCTGCGTAGAGCCCGAACTCGAGAAACGGGTAAGCGAGGGAGAACACACCGGAACGCTGGCGTAAGTTGCGCCGGATGTGCTCGCGGAAACTCCAGCGGATGGAGCCATTTCCGACGCCATGGAGATATTGCGAGAACGCCCGATCGACCGGATTGCGCAACATGATCAGGATTTTCGCGCCTGGAATTTTTTCAGCGATGCGCACCGGCGCTGTCTGCGACCAGAGATAGCACACGCTTGCCTCGCCGACCGCCAATTCGTCGCGCGCCTGCGCGAACAGCCGAAGATAATCCTCCCAATCGGCAACTATTCCGCCGAAGCGTTTTTTCTGCATCGGTCCCGACAGAAACGCGCTCAACCTGGCTTCTTCGCGAGCCAGGCTCCGGCGCACGGCGCTATCGAAATTCTCCTCGCGCACCTCCGCCGCGAAAAAATTCGGCTCTTTCATCGGGCTGGTGTAAATCCGCGGATGCTGGCCGAGATAGCAGTAAAGCGCGGTCGTGCCAGCCTTGGGAGCGCCGACCAGAAAGAAATTCGGCAGCCGCGGCATTCTTTACTTGAGCGAAATGGTGGTTCCTGAAGGACTGCTCGCCGATCCGACGGTCAGGACCACGGGTACGGCTCCGGTGCTTGCGTTGGCCGGAATGATGGCTTCAATCTCCATCACGCCGGCGACATCGCCTGGAGCCGAACCGGCGTAAACCACGGTCGCCGGCTGCCCACCGAGCATTAAGGAAACCGCGGCGGTGGGCGTACGAACGAATTCGCCGATCACTGTTCCATCGGTTCCGGGCGGATCTGTCTGTCCTTCTCCGGTCGCGTAAAGCAGCACCGGGGTTCCGCGCGCGGCGGGATTCGAAGTTCCGTTCACAGTTCCATCCGAGTTGATCGCGACCACTTCTCCGCTGCCGCTTTCATTCAACGTGAATAACCCTGGAGCTGTGGCCGCAATGTTGACCGAAAATGCCGATGTTGCCGCGCCATTATACGTGACGACCACGCTCGCCGTGGTCGAGCCGGCGACTTCGTAGGGAACAATCACGCTGGTTGCCGAGGCGGATGCGTAGAGGATGGGCGCGGCCGTTCCGTTGAAGGTGACGCTGGTCCCTCCGCCGGTCGTGATGCTGGTGCCGAGCGAACCTGTAGAAGGAATCGTTGAGGACGCAAGCGGAATCGGTCCGATGGTGAATCCGTTCAGCACCACGATCTCGCCCGGAGCGACCGCGCTTCCGCTCAAACTGGCAGCATTCAAAATTCCGGTGACTTGCGACGGCGGAGCGATGGCGGCAAACAGCCCGTGGCTCACACCGCCCGGCGAAATATTCGCGGTGATGTACAGCGTATTGGTGTCCGCGGTTTTGCCGTTGCCGAATTCGAGAGCCCAAAGACCCTGATTGACGATCGCGTTGCCGCTCCCGTTCTGCAAGGTGCCGAGCATCGCGCCGGTGCTCAGATTGAAGGCGTTGATTTTTCCATCGCCGAAATTGCCCACCAGCAGCGCGCCTCCGAACGCGCCCCAATTCGCCGGCGCGATGGCTACACCCCAGGGCGCATTCAACGCACCGCCGGAGACGACGCGTTGCAACAGATTGCCGTTGGTATCGAAAACGTCGACATATCCGAGGCCCGCACCCGTAACGCTGTTGCCTTTCGTGGTGGTCGACACCTTAGCATAGGTGACGTAGAGTTTGCCGCCGAGATTCCAGATGTTATAAGGAGCGTATCCGCTTGGCAGATTGGGATCTTTGAATCCTCCGCTGGCGGTGGTGGGATTGAAGCTTTCATCGAAGACATCGATATTGCCGCTGGCGAAATCGGCTGCGTAGATCATCGGCGTACCGGTGGGATTGGAAGCGATGCCAGTATAAATCGCGCCCGCGCTAGAGTTGTTCACGACGATCACCGCAGTCGTGCCGGCCGATCCGTTCCACGCTGAAATGGTGCCGTCCTGCGTCGCGAAAATAAAGGATGCGGCCTTCCCGTTCGGCGCGGGCAGCGTCCAGTTGGCGCCATTTCCGGTGATCTGGCCCGTCGGTGCGCCGGTCCCCGTTCCGCCGGCGGACGGAATCGTCACCACGGTGGTCGACGGCGTTCCCGCGCCGTTGTAGATCGTGGTGTTTCCTTTGTCATGATTGGAGACCCAGAACGGACTGGTCGCGGTCTGCGCCATGCCCCACGGGTTGACGAGATTCGGGTCGGTGGTCACAGCCATTCCGGCGATGTCAGAAACGAGGTTTTCCTGGACGTAAACGTTGTTTGACTGGGCGCAGGCAATGATGGGAACAAGCGCAGCAATGGCGCGAAACACCCTCTGTCCTTTCATGGTCGATCTCCTGATTCGTGTCGAATTATAACCGCGAGGTGGCGAGCCTTTAAAGGAAAATCGGTGCGTTCATAGCGAGTAAGAAGCGCGATCTAAAACGACCACAGCACCGAGGAATAGCCCGTATTTGCGCGAAAATTTTGCAGGGTCGAAAACTGTTCCGTATAGCCGTAGTATTGATAGCCGACGTTCCAGCGCAGTTGCCGGCTCAAGCGGACGGAAAGCCGCGCCTGCGGCGAGAGAAATTTCAGCGGGAACGTCTGCGCGGCCCCAAAGGCAGCGGGCGTGGACGGAAACAGCGTGTTCCCCAACGGATTTGATCGTCCATCGCCGACGTCCTGGGTGAGCGTGTAGCCTACGTCAAGGTTGGCCCGCTTGCCCAGAGCAAAACGCGCGAAAACGTTAGCCGCATGAATATTGCTGATGTAAATCGACGTGGCGTTCACCGGCACATCGTTTGCAAAAAAGAAAATTCCGCCCATGGTGTTCAGATGCAGCTTGCTGTAACTGGCGTCGATGGCGAAGCGCTCCGAGGGCGTCCAGGAAACGTCCGCGCCGTAATTTTGCGCGTGAGAGGCGAAACTGGTGAGCGTGATCGAATTCGTGTTGTAATCCGTTCGCACGTTCGCACCTGCGCGTAGCGACTTCCAGCGATAATCCGCGCGCCCGCGCAACACGTGGTAATTCTTATCGCTGATCGGAGTGTAAGGCTGGTTGTTGCGGCCGATCTCGCCGTCGGCCAGGATCGTCAGCGACTTTAACGGCCGCAGCCGGAACCCGATGGTTCCTGCATTCAGAACGTTGACCTGAGAATAAGGAGTGTTCGCCGGAGCGGCAGGCGCGGGCGCGCCGAAATTCTCCTGATTGTCCACCACGGCAATGTGCCGGTCCGAATACTGGTATCCGCTGTGAATCGCGAACCATTTTCGCAGACGCACTTCGATGTTGGTCGAGTTGGCGACATCGCGAATCCCCAGATACGTGAACGGAATGATTGGTGTCTGTGGACCTCCGAGCAGATACTGACTGTAGACCGCATCGCCCACCGTCCGATTGTCGTTGAAAGTGGTCTGATTCGTGACAGTGATGTTCGATGCCGGAAAAAAACTGACATTCAGATTCGTTGCGAGCGAAGGCCGCCGCGCGTCGCCGAACGCGAGCACCTGTTGAGTCATCAGATTGCCGGGCGTGGTGAGGACGCTGGCCACTTCGTTGTCGATAAAGCCGCCCCGGCTTTCGACATAGGTGAACCGGCCATTCAGCGCCCACAGCTTTGCGCCTTGCCCGAACAGACCGACGCGCCAGTAGGGACTGGTGCCGTGATAAGGTCGCGAGTCGGAGAACGAAACGAGTGTTCCCAGGCCGGGCTCATTGCCTGGTTCGAGCGGCGAAAGAAGTCCTACCGGCGTGTCTTCTTTGAAGTCCACCCAGGAGTGCAGCACGTTCAGCCGAAATCCCAGAAATGTCGCGTCCGCGCCCAGGCGATACTCGTTTTGCTCGTCGTGGACATTGGCGAACACCGGATATTCGTTGCCGTTGTTCGAAAAAACCTGGATAGTGGAAAGCGCGGGACCATCGTCTACGTTGCGCGAATAGCCCAGGAACAGTTTAAAGCGGCTCTGCGGAAAAAGCGTGAGATCGTGATCCTGCATGGTGCGCGTGGTGTCGCGCAAATGCTCACCGAAACTGACGGTGAGCGCGGGATCGAAAAATACGTTCTCGCGCCACAGCAGATCGTAGCGATAAAGGCCGTTTTTTTCGACCTGCAGATTCGCGGACTCGTAGGGATCTCCGCCCAATCCCTGGGTGTTCAAAATAATTTCGTCGAACCACGACGCATGCCCGCTACGCGACTGCACGAAGAGCGAGCTGGAAAGCAGCCGCACGCCATCCGTGTAATTCACGGTCGCGCGGTACATATCTGAGTCGCCTCCGAGGGAGCTGAAGCGGCACCCCAGTTCGAATGTGTCCACGATGTTGTAATTTTCGGCGTTGTTGCCGCCTGGAGTTCCGACGGATTCGCCGGTCGGCGCGACGGGCGGCTGCGCCAGAACCGCGGCCGTACAAACAAAGATCCACAGAAATGTTCTCATGGAGAGTTCCAATCAGCGCAGAAACAAATCGCTGGTGTTCGATCCGTGGATCCGCACATGACACGTCGTGCAGTTCTGGTATCGCGGGCTGGCCAGATTATGATCCGAAGCCGGATTCGCGATGCCGGCTTTAAACGCCGGCCCGAAGCCTCCGAAGGTGCCCTTACCGTTGTGGCATTCGAGACAAAGCGTCATCACGGTGGGCCGGCGCAGCATGCGCGGGTTCGTCGACCCGTGCGGCTGATGGCACGTTTCGCAACCCTCTACGCGCCCACTGCCATGCTCAAATACGAAGGGGCCGCGTTTATCGGCGTGGCATCCGAGGCATGGCTCCGCGTTGCCTTCGCGCTGCTCGATCATGGGCGGCCGCGATGCCATGCGCCAGGTCGGATCGAAAGAGCCGTGCGGATTGTGGCAATCCGTACACTGCATGAACCCTTCGTTTACACGATGCTTGAAGGGCATCGCGAACTGCGCGCGAGCCGTGGTGTGGCAGTCGTAACAAAGTTCCGGCTGTGTTCTGGCGAGAAGAAATTCCGGCGCCGGCGAGTGATGAATCGAATGACAATTCGTGCAAACGATATCGTTCTGCGTGTGCATGCTGCGGCGAATATTGGCTCGCGCCATGGTCTGGCCATGGCAGCGCAGGCAGGCACCCAACGTTTGTTCCGGGCTCAGTTCGGAAAATGCAACGATCGTCGCCTTGCTGCCGTGCGACGCAACGTGCGCCTGTCCCGGTCCGTGACAGCTTTCGCATCCGGTGTTTGCCGGCGCTTCCTTGCCCAAAGCGATGCTTTTATAATGCGGATTCTTAAAAAATGTGGCCCACACGTCGGGGTGACACGTTTTGCACGCATCGCTGCCGACGTAGTCCGCTCCAGTAGCGGCTGACGCGAACACCGCGATCAGGGCAATCCAACCACGTTTCATGCCCGCAGCATAGCTAACTGCGGTTTAGGAACTCTTGTAAGAAAGAAGCGAGGCGAGCTGCACCCCGGGCACCAGAAAATTCCGGACAAGACGGAGGCCGCGGTCGCGGCGCTTCTGATCCACCGAAAAACCGAAGAAGCGGCCGCTGCGATTGGTGTCGGGTACAACTGCGCTGGCGATAGATTCCCCAGTTTCGAAGCGTGCCCCGCAAAGCGTGGAACGAAGCGCTTGCGCAAAGTCGTAGTGCTTCCCTCGATTCTGAATCAAGCGCAGCGCAAGAATGTTACCCTCGTCAGAGGAATCTGTGGGTCATTGCTAGCCGAAATGGGTGCGGGAACCTCAGTTCGCGTATCGGCAAGGTCCACTCGAGGACAAGTTCCCGACCGTTCCTTCGTGACGTTCTCCAGCACTCGGGACGGTCAACATGGCGGGTCGGGCGTTACTCGGCCGGTGGCGCGGTTTCCGATCAATTCGAATCCCAACCACTGCTGCCCCGATCGATCCCAATCTGATGCACCGGGCCGGCTTTTAAGGGCAGAGTCGCCGAACCTTCGGTTGCAATCAGGGTTGCAAAAGGGGACAGCCTGAGCTGACACCGTTGAAAATTGCATTTTGGGGACACCCGCTGAGGCCAATTTACGCATATTTCGCGATTTTGGCCTTCGTTTGCCTGCGCTGCGCCGCGATTCTTTGACGAATCAGCCTTGAAACCACCCTAACGAACGACACCCAGCGGGTCCTTCAGTGCGAGGAAGGGCCGCCTGGGCTGCCTCTGAGGCCAAGAAATTCGCGAACTGCGCGCATTTTCAGAAAATACGCCTCTGGGACACCCGTGGGTGGCGAAGTCGAGTCTGACACCTCAGGCTGTCCCCCTCGGCCCCCTCGGCCCAGTCCCCCTCGGCCCAAAGGAATGGCGCTCCGATCATTGAAAACGCGAGCTGAGGACTGCGCCGATCGCGGCCGCCCATGCCGCGGCTGCCCCATCGGAAAGATTTTCTCGGAATGTGATAATCTTTTGCTTCGAAACCAAACCATATGAGTTGGCGCTTTCGCAAATCTTTCAAGGTAATTCCCGGCGTCAAGCTCAATTTGACGACTCGTGGACTAAGCGCAACCATCGGTGCGGCTCCATTTAGCGTCAACGTCGGCCCCAGGGGCGTTTATCGGAACGTGAGCATTCCGGGTACTGGACTCTGGAATCGAGAGCGCATCGATGTTCCATCACGGGAGCATCCTGGCGTTCATCCATCGCTGCCCGATACTAGTCCTCCACCGATCCCCCCGTCGTACCCGGTCTCGCCAGCACCGGCAAGCGAAATCCACAGCGCCAGCACGGAGATACTAACTAGCGAAAGCCTAGAGCAGCTACGGGAACTGCTCACGGACGCATACACGGAACAAAACGAGCTTACGTCCGAGATTGCCACGGCGGAATCGGAAGCAAAGGACGCAACCAGACGTTATGAACGTTGGGACCGTGGGTTTATCTTCAAAAACGTTTTCAAGAAATCCTTCGCAGCGAGGAGGGAAGCCGCTGAAACCGCAAGAGCCAAACTCGAAGAATTACATGAACAGCTTCGTTTAACGAAAATTGCGACCGATATCAACATTGATCACGAACAGGCCGAGCCATACTCTCAGATGCGGGATAAATTCGCGATCCTCTCGGAATCGAAAGCGATATGGAACGTGTTGTCCGAACAGGAGATCGACAGAGTTGCGGCACGTTCCCATGCGAGTTCGGAAATTACTCGGACACCTGTTTCGTTTTCGCTTGGGGCCTGCGACCTGATCGACTGGGAGCAGAAGGTGCCGCATCTTCCGAACCGGACCGGCGGTGACATGTACATGTATCCAGGATTTATTCTCTACCGGGCATCGAAGCAAGCATTCGCATTAATTGATTTCCGCGATGTGATGCTTCGTTTTGTTTCGACGCAGTTCACAGAACGGGACCAGATTCCGTCTGATTCTGAGATTGTCGGCTTTACCTGGGCGAAATGCAATAAAGACGGAACTCCGGATCGCCGGTTCCGTGACAATTATCAGATCCCACTAGCGCATTATGGCGGCTTGCTGTTCAGCACACGAGATGGGCTCGATGTCCGATACCTCTGCTCAAATGCAAGGTCCGCCGATGAGTTCGTCAAGGCATGGGAGGTGTTTCACTCATCATACCAGTGCAATCAGGAAAAGCTCTCTATTGATTCTTTATCTCACGATGATCTAAACGCAATCTCGAAAGCTCGCCAAGCCCTCGCCAACCTCCAAGCAGCCTTCGCCAACTTTTCCTCACTCAATAAGACATTCGTTGAGAAACTCGTCGAAGTAGCGAAACAGCATGAAGATGAGGCGAGAAGT
Organism: Bryobacteraceae bacterium; assembly: GCA_035319685.1. GTDB lineage: Bacteria > Acidobacteriota > Terriglobia > Bryobacterales > Bryobacteraceae > Palsa-187. The sequence continues at coordinate 31,361 of DATHCE010000076.1, forward strand.
GAAGCGAGATTCTCAGTGAAAGAGTTTCAAGCATATACGTCCAGCGTT
>DATHCE010000077.1:0-5636 GCA_035319685.1 Bryobacteraceae bacterium
TTAATAACGCGGTTCCAAGTCGGAGTACGCTATCGGCTGAAGTAACCGCCCCCGTTCAGGAGATACCTAAATGCTGAAGAAGATTACTCTTCTCGCCGTGATGATGATGTCGTTGGCCGCCATAGTTGGTTCCGCGAAAGACGGACCGACCCCTCCGTGCTGGCCGTGCACGGTGAAATAGAGTTCTTAAACGGCAGTGTCCGGATTGGAATTCGCGGAGGTCGCGCGCAACGCCGCTTGCACGCAAACCTCCGCGAGCCTGCTCTGCAGTTTTTGCCGGCCGGCGTTCCTCTGCACTTTTTTCTCTTCTTTCTTCGACCCGGTGCTAAACTCGGAGGGTTAAGCGTTCCCAATGACGCCTTTGAGCCCGATCGAGTTGGACGTATGGTATTTGAATATCGCCGCGACGATTGCCTTGCTCGTTCGGTTGTCCGGCTCGGGATTGATCCGTAGATACCGATGGCTAGGCATTTATCTGCTGGTTGACCTCACCGAATCCCTGCTGTTCCTTTATTTTTTGCGAATCCACACCCCCAGAGCCTACCGATCCTACGCGGAAACTTATATGGCCGGGCAAGGCGTGAAAATGATCCTGGCGGTCTTCGTTCTGCTGGAGTTGTACCGCCTGGCCCTGGTCAGCCAGCCCGCGATCGCGCGATTCGGCCGCCAAAGCGTGGGATATGCGCTGGCAGTCGCCGCGGCGATCGCGGCCGTGGGCCTTCTTCTCGATCGCTCCGCGCCGAAAGATCAGCCCTTGCTGCTGTATCGATACTACGCCGTCGAACGGACCATGGACGTGTGGGCTTTGATATTTCTGGTTCTGATCACTGCTTTTATGCTGTGGTTTCCGGTAAAGTTGATGCGAAATGTGGCGTATTATTTGCTGGGTTTCATTGTGTATTTCAGCGCGCGCTCGGCCGGTTTACTGGTGATGAATCTGTTGACCGGCCGGTATACCCCGCTGGTCAACACCGCCATGCTGGGTATCTCGTTTTGTTGCCTCATGTTCTGGGCCGTCGGGCTGCGCCGCGAGAATCAGGATCGGACCACGGTGATCGGACATCGCTGGGACGCATCCGCCATGCTTCGCCTGACCCGGCAGTTGGACGCCATCAACGCCAGCCTGTTGCGGCTTTCCGGAGATGACCAGAAGTAATTTATTTTAATTTGCATTTCGGAAAAATGTCTTGTATTCTAATCAAGAAATCAAGCGAGACTCCTTTCTCGCGCGAGAACCCAGGAGGACTCAATAAAAATGAGTTGGGTGGTTACCTGCATCGGATGCGGCAGCGCGATGGCGGCCGTCGTCGCGGTCATCGCCAGCCGACTCCGGCCGTATTGGTCGGCGGCCGCATGCTCGCCGGCGGATTTGATGGATTTTTCGCTGGCGCGTTACGAGCCGATGACGCGGCTCCTCCACGATCCGGACCTCCATTTTCTTGAAAAACAACCCGGCTATCGCCCCGAAATCGGGCAAAAATTGCGCAGGGAGCGGCTGCGGATCTTTCGCCTCTATTTAGCCGATCTCGCGGCCGATTTTCGGGCGCTGCATGCCGCCGCCCGCGAAATGGTCGCGAATTCCGACGCGCAGCACGCGGATTTAATCGCGCCGCTTTTCCGCCAGCAGTTCACGTTCTGGCGGGCCATTGCCTCGATCGAGTTCCGTCTGATGACCGGCGGCCGCAGTCTCATTCCCGCCGAGGTCCGCGGCCTGATCGACGCGATGGAAGCAATGCGCCTCGCGCTGGCAGGCATGGCCCCCGCGCCCAGCGCCGCCTGATTGGTCCGATTCGATTAAAGATTCCGCAGAAACGCTTTTGCCGCCCGCAAATGCTCGAATTGTTTTTCCGCTTCCTTAAAAGCCCTGGTGTGGACGCATCGCCGCGCGCCATTATGCTCCACCGGATGCCGCAAATGCAGCATCTCGTGGAACAATACATATTCCACGGCGAGCTTCGGCGTCGCGGCGCGATCGAGGATCCGGCTCAACACGATCGCGTTGTGCGAGGAATCGTAGTGCCCTAGCAGGGTGCGCGAGGCGTGCGGACTCCAGCCGAGAACCGGCCGCGCCATTAATCCGTAAAAATACCGGAAATTCAGATCTTCGAACATCTCCACCAGGTCATAATTCCCGCCCTTGGCATCCAGCAGCCGTTTTCGCCCGCGGATCTGGCGCACCAGGTCCAGGCTCGATCGAACATCCCGGCGATTCAAATAGCGGCGGTAGCGGTCGTTGCTCGAAGCCGGAACCGGCCGGCGGAACAATTTCGATAACAGAATTTCCGCCAGCGCTTCGATCACCGAATCCGGCGCGCCGCCCAGCGTATCCGCCATCCGGACCTCCAGCACGCTCTCTTTCAAACTGACCTGCGCATTGGCGTTCGCGTAGCGCTTGAATGCGACCCGGATCCGCGGCACGGGGGTTCGCGGGCGCATCCGCTCAAACACGCGCGCGAAAATCTGCTCTGAGGAAAGCGGAGTTTCCACTTCCATTCCCTCAGAATGTAACATGGACATGTTCGGGGGAACAAAGGAGCACATTTTGCCCGGAGCTAAAATCAGCGCGCTCGGATGCTACGTTCCGCCCGGCGTGTTGACGAATCAGGATTTGGAAAAGATGGTCGACACCAGCAACCAGTGGATACTGGAGCGCACCGGCATCGTGGAGCGTCACATCGCGCCCCCGGAAATGGCGACCTCGGACCTGGCCGTGGAAGCGGCGCGCATCGCGCTCGCGCAGCGCGGCGTGGACCCAACCGAGCTCGACGCGATCATCGTGTGCACGGTAACGCCCGATATGCTGTTTCCCGCGACCGCGTGCCTGGTGCAGAATCGCCTGGGTGCGAAGGGCGCGTGGGGATTCGATCTGGTCGCGGCCTGCTCCGGCTTCATCTATGGCCTGACCACCGCAGCGCATCTGGTGATGGCCGGCACGCACCAAAAAGTTCTGGTGATCGGCTCCGACACCATGTCGCGGATTATCGACTACACCGATCGCGGAACCTGCATCCTGTTCGGCGACGGCGCGGGCGCGATGTTGATTGAGCGCGCCGGGCCCGGCGAGGGATTCATCGGATTCCTGAATGAAATCGACGGATCGGGCGGCGATTATTTGAAGCAGCCCGCCGGAGGAAGCCGCATGCCGGCCACGGCCGCAACCGTCGCCCAGAGGCTGCATTTCGTCAAACAGGATGGCCAGCAAGTGTTCAAATACGCGGTGCGGAAAATGTATGAAGCATCGCGCGATTTGCTCGAAAAACACGGTCTCGCCGCGAAAGATGTCAAGCTGCTGATCCCGCATCAGGCCAACCGCAGGATCATCACCGCCGCGGCCGAGCGCCTGGGCCTGTGCAGCGATCAGGTGATCATTAATATCGACCGGTTCGGCAACACCACGGCGGGCACGATTCCGCTCGCGACGCGCGATGCCATCGAGGCGGGGAGGTTGACCAAGGGCGACCTGGTGATCTTCGCCGCCGTCGGCGCGGGCTTCACGGTCGGCGTGAATTTGTGGCGGTGGGAGTATTGAGAAGCTGCATTCCGGCTCCTGACTTCTGACTCCTGTATTCTGGTTGCATGAGCCCGCTCCGGAATCTTGAGCAATGGGACGAATTCGTCCAGCAGCGTTACGATCCCGGCAAAAACACCGATGAATTTCGGAATTACGAAAACGCGGCGCCGGGGATTCGCGAATTTTACCGGCTGAATCATCTGCACCAGACCCGCGATTTCGTGCTCGAAAAGAAGCGGCAGTTCGGGCCAAGAAACCGGATGAAGATGGGGATCTGGGAAGCGCTCGAATACCTGAATACGCTGGTCGACGACAGCGACCCCGACACCGATTTGAGCCAGATCGACCACAACCTGCAAGCGGCCCAGGCGATCCGGCGCGACGGGCATCCGGACTGGTTCCAGCTGGTCGGGCTGACGCATGATCTCGGCAAGGTTTTATGCCTGTGGGGCGAGCCTCAGTGGGCCGTGGTCGGCGATACGTTTCCCACCGGCTGCGCGTATTCGCAAAAAATCGTTTTTTCCGAATTATTCGCCGGAAATCCGGATGCGAAAAATCCGGAATATCAAACGCCGCTTGGGATTTATGAGCGAAATGGCGGGCTTGATAAAGTGGATATGTCTTGGGGCCACGATGAATATTTTTATCAGGTCGCCAAGGATTACTTACCCGATCCGGCGCTGTACATGATCCGCTATCACTCGTTTTACGCCGCGCATCGCGAGGGCGCGTACGATTACCTGATGAGTGATCGCGACCGCGAGATGTTCGGATGGGTCAAGGCGTTCAATCCCTACGACCTGTATTCGAAAAGCGAGGAACGCCCGAGCGCCGGCGAGCTGCGGCCGTATTATCAGGGTCTGATCGACCGGTATTTTCCGAAGCAGGTCGCGTTTTAACCGCTGCAACTTCGGGCTCGAAGGAGGGTTCAATTCTTCGAGTATATGGGATATTTTCGAATCGGGTTCTGTTGCGCTTTATTGTGCACTTTGGCCGTGCCGCTGGCGGCGCAGGCGACGGCCACCATCGATATCGACACGGCGCACACCACGCCGCTCAATTCCAACTTCAGCGGATTCAATGACGAGGTCGTTTTCCCCGCCGAATTTTATGACTTCCGGTTGAACGTGATCGCGGCGCAGCTTTCTCCCGCCTGGGTGCGATACCCCAGCGGCATGTTCAGCGACGCCTTCAACTGGCAGACCGGCCTGATGGTGCCCGGTTGGGCGGATCAGTTTGCAGCAACCAACGCCGGCACGCTGATGGAAGAAGGTGTCGCCTGGGCGGACGGCAAAGGCGGCGGCTCGTTCGTGGATGCAGCCAATCGGGCCAATTTCTGGGGCGCGAAGCTGATTGTGTGCGTCAACGGATTCACGGATACGGCGCAATCGGCGGGCGCGATGGCGGCTTTCGCCAAGGCGAATCATATTCCCGTCGCCGTGTGGGAACTATCAAATGAACCTTATTTATTCAAGGGATTTTTCTCGAGCGGGCTGGATTACGTCACAAAAATGAAGCCCTATCGCGATGCGATCAAAGCGGCCGATCCCAGCGCGATTGTCGCCGTTTTCTTCGACGACCCGGGCGACACTCCGGCACCGGACTGGGATCAGTCCGTCGCCAGCTATCCCAATCCTTACTGGGACGCGGTCACCTATCATGAATATCCCGCTCAGAGCACCGGCGCGTTCAGCCAATGGATGGCGGACGAGAATGCCGTGCTCGTCTCGAAGACGACGGCGGTGGTGACCGGTCATCTGGAGCCGCTGAATCCGCCGGGAATGCAGTTTCTGATTTCCGAGTTTCTTCCTTCCAACGACGGGCTGGGAGCGGGAACGTCGGTTACCGACGGGACCCTCTATGGCGCGGTCTACGCGGCCGAGTTCGTCATGCGCATGTCGACGCTCCCGAACATGCTGTACGTCGGCATGCACGCAATTACCGGCATGCGCGGCGTCTACGCGGCCGATCCTCATTACGAAGACGTCACGGACGCTTACAATCAGGGCACGACGATCGACACCCTTTCGCTCGACTTCGGATATTACACGGTCGCGCAGCCTTTGGGGCTCCAGGTGCTCAACTCGGTTATCAACCGTTCGACGCTGGTCGATTCGACCACCGT
>DATHCE010000078.1:0-11866 GCA_035319685.1 Bryobacteraceae bacterium
TTAGACCAGTTTCATGGCTAACGTAGACCTATTGCAGGATCGTCGGCTGTTGAGACTGCCGTTACAGGCCGCTTGAAGCTGGTCTAGGCGAACTCCAAAAATGGTCTAGCGCGAGCCGCGCGCTTCCGCGTCCACGGTGAATTCGAACGTCTCGCCCGCCGCGTTTACAATCAGGCGTCCCGGCCCCAAAGGCTTGCCTTGATTCGCGTAAAAGATCGCTCCGTCGGTGGACTGTCCCGGCAGCAGCTTGGTGGTTACCAGGGTGATCGCCGACGCCGCCGCGGCTGCCTTCAGTTTCGTCGATCCAACCTCGGCCAGCGCGTTCTGGCGACGCGCTTCGTAGCCGTTCGTCGAATGCATTTGCGTGTTCCCGTATAATCCCGCTTCATAAGCCGAAACCAGCTTGATGACATCGCCGCGACTGGCCTTCCGGATCATCGTATCCACAACGGTTCTCGCCGGCAGCGCTGCCAGCGCCGATCCGTCCGGCCGCTCGATTTTGAAATCCTCCGGCTTGATTGCCCATGAAACCGGCGACCCGTTCGAAATGGCTACCTGGAGAATCGCCCAATCATGAATGTGTGTCGGCAGCGTCGCGAACATAATCGTGACACCACCTCGCGTGAGTGCCTTGTATTTCAACCCCCCGGATTCAAATTCAATGACTTGCGCTTTCAGCGCACCGAAGAACACGATCCCGGCCGTCAACAGCGAACATCGCGACCCCATAGGTACATGATAAACGGATGCGGCTTGATCCAAGTTACGGCGCACGTTTAAGAAAAATCTCGAGAAATTCGGTGGAGGCGCCGAAGAAATCGTGGAAGCCGCTTCGGCGTATGCGCCTTTTTAGAAAATAAATCCCAACTCCGCTTCATACGTCCGCGGCCCGACGAAGTGCGTTCCGCTGAACGTCGACAGGAAATTGTACAGCGCCTCATTATTCATCAGGTTCGTCACCGTGAGCTGAAGCTTTACCTTGAATCGCTCTCGCACGTATAAATTGTCCGTGCCGAGGCCGAGATCGAGCAGGTTTCGCGGCGTTACTCGCGGCGGATTGTGATCCGGATTGTAGGTGCCCGGCGCGGGAATCACCAAACGCGTCGCGCCGAAGTCCGGCGAAGTGCAGCTGGTGATCGGGTGACCGAGCGACGCGATCTGCGATCCGCAATAAAACCCGACCGCGGCTTGTTCGTCTGCATCGAGCGCAAGCAGATCGTCCAGATCGGTCACCGCGCCGGCCACTTCTCCGCTATCGAATCGCCAGGTCAGAGCGGCCCACGGTTTTTTCTTCAGAGGCGATTCGTACCGAATGTATGTCGTTTGTTGAAACGCCTGATCGTGATCGATGCGGAACACGCTGGTATCTACCGGCGAATTGAAAATCAATCCGCCCGTTTCCGGCGGAAAATAGCGCGCGCGGGTGTGGCCGAAGGAGGTGAACGCCGTCACGCCGTGTGTGGGAGTCAGCTCCATGCGGCCCGAAACACCGTCATTTTTCGATTTGTCCCAGGAGATGGGAAATACCAGCGGCGTATTCAGCAACGTGTCGAAATCGAAAGCGCCGAAAGTGTATTTCCAGAAATAATCCGCAGAAAAAACGATCCTCTTTCCGATCGCCTGCTCGAATCCCGCGTTGTATTGGTCACGCCGCCCGGGCTTGAGCGGCGCAGCTCCGTACGCTCCGAACGCGTTTTCGGCCAATCCGCCGACGCCGGTCGAGCTCGATAGAATCAGGTTCTCGTTATACGGCGTTTCGAGCGTATGCGAATACCCGGCGCGCAGCACGGTTCCGCTCCGTTTGATGCGATAGGCGATCCCCGCGCGCGGCTCGAACGCGTTGGCGCTCGAAAGTCCGCGGTACACGTCGACCCGCACCCCTCCGTTCAACGTCAGATTGCCGACCGTGATCGAGTCTTGCGCGTACCAGGCGAATTCATCGATGTTTGCCGAACCCACAAACGCCAGATAATGTCCGCCTTCGGTGAGATCGTAGGGGACCAGTCCCGGCGTTTCGGAAGGATCGACGAAGCCGGCCTGCGTAATGGCGAATCGGAAATTTTCGTGGATCGCGGTGCGCTCAATCTGGATTCCAGATTTGAAATTGCTCTTCGATTTGACCCACGACAGATCGCCGCGCGTGCCGAAATTCTTGAGCCAGCGCTTTTCTCCGATGGTGGCCGGCAGGTCGGCGTAGGGATTGTCGCTCGGATAATAATTGATGAAATCCTCGCGCACAAACGGATTCCACGTCATGACGAACGCCGAATTAAACGTATGCACCCAGTTCGGCGCGACGCTGAAGGTGCGCGACTCCTGGCGCTGATCCTGCCCCGCGGCCTGTTGATCGTACGTGTTCGGGATCTGAAACCAGTTGCGCGCGAGAAAAAAATTCACGTGCACCGAATCGTTCTGCCCCGGTTGATAATCCAGACGATTGAAAAATGTCTCCGTGTTGCCCTGATCGTGCAGCGGGTCGAACTCCGGCGTATCCAGAAATCGGCTGGTGTCGGACGAATTGGCCGCCATGAAAAATCCGAATTTGGGCGTGCCGAAGCCGTAGTTGAAGTCCTCACCGTAGGAACCGAAATTGCCGCCGTGCAAATCGAGCTCGCCGAAAGGATGATCCGTTCCCATCCCCGATCGGGTCACTGCCGTCGCCACCAGGCTGGTCTTGTCTCCGAACTCCGCGCTCGGCGTCGAGGTGGTCAGTTCCATCGATTGGATCGCGTTCATCGGGATCTGCGTCGAAAACTGTTTCGATTGCTGGTCGGTAATCGGCTGACCATCCACATATAACGAGCTTTGCGCATGATCGCCCAGGGGATGATAGAAGCCGTTGGAATCGGCGACCACGCCCGGACTCGCCAGCGTGATCAGATCCGCCATTCCCGATCCCGCCGACAACGGCATTTTCGAGTACAAAGACTGATCCGTATCGGTGTGCGCCGAAGGAACCGTCTCCACCAGGTCCTGTGAACTTGCTTCCACCTGTACCGAAGTGGTCGAGCCCGCCACATCCAGCATCAGCTTCACATTCACCGGCACCGTGCTTCGCACTTCCACGTCCTGCGATTTGTTGGCGAATCCGTTTGCGGTGACGGCCAAGTGATAGGGATTCGGCGGCACGTTCCGGAACACGAACGCGCCATCTTCTCCGGTTGTGCCGTCTCGCTGGTAGCCGGAAACCGGATTGTGGATGGTGACCGTCGCACCGGGAATCGAGGCCCCGGTCGGATCAGTGACCACACCTTGAATGGTGCCGGCTCCGGTGGAAACCTGCGGGAAGACCGGAGAACAGAAGGAAAAAACGAACAGAAAAAGGACGGAAAAACGCAAGATCATCAAACTACTATTATGAGCCCGATCAGCGCTACTTTCTAATTATTCGAATGAGCGGACCTATTCGAGGAATGAGCGGTCCGAAGACATGGGCGAACGGATTACCATTTAGCCTGCTCGCGCATCGATTTCGCGAGCCGCTTGCTCACGATGGCTTCAAAGCCGCTCGACATTTTGACCATCCAGCGTTTGCTGGACATTGGAGAGATGCGCCGGATGTGGTCGGCATTGATGATCGTCCGCCGGTGGATGCGACGGAATCGCGCGGAGTCCAGTTTCTCCTCCAGCACTTTGAGCGAATAATCGCTCAGATAACGCTCGGTGGCGGTGATCACGTGCACCAGTTCGCCTTCGGCCTGAAACGCGATGATCTCGGCGGGATCGAGCAAATACAGGTCGGAGCCGCGGCGGCCGACGATTTTTCGTGGCGCCTCGGGGCTGGACGGCATGTTCCGGAGTTGCCGTTCCGCCTTGGCGATGGCCCTCTCGAGACGCTCCCGGCGAACCGGCTTCAACAGGTAATCGATGGCGTCGACATCGAATGCCTCGGCCGCATGGCGCTCGTATGCCGTGACGAAAATGATGAGCGGTTTTCGTTCCTTCCGCAGCGACCGCACGACGGCGAGCCCGTCCAGTTCCGGCATTTGCAGATCCAGCAGCACGACGTCCGGTTTCAGCTCGAGAATGCGCGCCAGCGCTTCCGCGCCGGTCGACGCTTCGCCGGCGATTTCGAGCCGTGGCATCGCCTCCACGTGCTCGCGCAAAATCGCACGCGCGATCGGCTCGTCATCCGCGATCAATACCCTCAACCGGAAACCTCCAGGGCGCGTGCGGAGGCGCCGGCCGTTGACGCGGGAATGGAGAAGGACACTTCCGATCCGTTCGCGTCCGATTGAATCGCGATCTTCGCTTCCGAGCCGTAGCACAGCTGTAGCCGGCGCATCACGTTCTCCAGACCCACGCCCGCCTTGGGTCCGTTGGCGGAGGGAAATCCTCCGCCCGTATCGCTGACTGCCACGTGCAGCGTCCCGCCTTCGAAATGCACCGACAGCTTCACCAATCCTCCGCCGGCGTTGGGCGCGATGCCGTGCTTCACCGCGTTTTCCACCAGCGGCTGGATCGACAGAATCGGGATCGGAGCCATCAGCGTCTCGGGATCGACGGCAATTTCGGTGCGCAGCTTCTTGCCCAGCCGCAGGCGTTCCACGTCCAGATACGCTTTGATGATGTGCAGCTCCTCTTCGAGCGGCCGAAAGGACCGTTCGGTCTCAAGGAAGTAGCGGAAAATATCGGCCAGGTTCAGAACCGTTTCGCGCGCGCCCCTGGCCTCGCGCGGAATGATGCCGTAGAGCGTGTTGAGCGCGTTGAATAGAAAATGCGGGTGGATCTGCGATTGGAGCGCGCGCAATTCGGCCTGGGCGACCAGGCGTCGCGTTTCCGATTCGCGGTACTGTTCCACTTGTTCGGCGATCTGCGCGGCCGCGCGGCCCAGCACTTGCAGATCTTCGCTCAGATAGCGCCGGCCGCCCGACCGGCGCCCGAGCAGCACGTGAGTCGACGCACCCGGAATCCGCAGAGGCACGATCGCCTCCACGCCGTTTTGTTCCAGACCACCGCGCGCGGCCGGCAACTCGGAAGTGGGCGCCGGACGCGAAAGATCGAGCGTGCTGTCTTCCAATAAGCTGGCTTCCGCGCCCATGAATCGTCCAATTTCGCGCGCGGCCTTGAGCAGATAATCGCGTTCGTCGCGAATCGGCGCTTTCAATCGCTCCAGCAGCTTGTTCCGGTCGGGCCGGCGAAATACCAGACGCGTCAACGCAATTTGCAGTCGCGAGCGCAGCAGCGCGAACAGGATCAGCAACAGGCACGCGCCCGCCAGCAGCAAGGCTTCAAGAAAAGGAGTGGACGGACGGGGAATCAGGCCCTGACGCCACGCTTCAAACGCGCCGAAGGTAACGATCGCCGCTAACAATACGTTCGCCAGGAATCGCAAAACGGCATCCACCAGCACGAAGCGATAATCCTGAAGCAGCACCAGCATCGCCAGCGGAATGCCCGCGTGATGAAACGCCAGCTCGTGCGACCAGATCTGCGTGCTGTGCGCGCTGCGCAAATGGACGAACGACATGGCCAGCAGAAACAGCGCCATGGTCCCGACCAGCCGCGATGTGGTGGCCCGGCGGTCGCCTTCGCGCGAGGCGATCACGCCCGCCGCGGCCATGCAGGTCAGTGCGCCGAATCCGACGGTGATCAGAGCCAGGCTGCGGCGATGATAGTCGCCGCCGTCGTAAAACAGTTCCCCCACGTGGAGCGCAATCGCGACCGCGCTCAATCCGTAGCCCAGCCTCACCAGCACACGATAACGATCGGGCAGGGCAAGATCGAACAGCACCGCCGGCAACAGACTGAGCACGGAAAATCCGACGGTGACGGTGATGTTCAGGAACAGGTTTCCGGGCGCACTCCAGCCCAGCACGACCAACGAAGCCAGATTCCACAACACCGCCAAAGCCGCCGCCAGCATCGACTTTGCTGCGCCGGGCAGGCGCCGGGCGGCCCGATCCTCAATCAATAGATAAAGGAAGATGCCGAAGATCAGCACTCCCGCCGAATGGCCCAGCGTGTTGACGAGCAAAGACTCGTTCACGCACCAATCATATAATGATCGAGCGTTTTGGGGCACTATTGATGGTGGATTGAGCGTTCCTAAGACCCATTAATTTTCTCTGTCATGATACTTGACATTGAGCAGCTCATATTTTATTATTGATCTGGAAGAAGATTAACTAAAGGAGGATAAAATGTCTCTGATCAAGTATTCGCCCTTCGCTGATTTTGAAACCTTTCCGAGCGGTCTTCGCCTCTTCCAGGACAGTGTGAACCGCCTGCTTGAGCCGAGTGGCCGTCCATGGGTTCCTCCGGTGGACATCCTCGAGACCGAAAATGCCTTAATTTTCAAGGCCGACGTCCCAGACGTGGAGATGAGGGACATCGACGTGCGCATGGAGAATGGTACGTTAACCATCCGCGGCGAGCGGAAGTTCGAATCGAAAAACGGCGGCGGATGGCATCGCGTGGAGCGGTCTTATGGTACTTTCGAGCGCGTGTTCACGCTGCCGGACACTGTGGATGCCGAGGCGGTGAAGGCCGACTATAAGAACGGCACGCTGACGGTCACCCTGCCGAAGAAAGAAATCGCGAAACCGCGCCAGATCAAGGTGCAGGTCAGCTAACTAAACAGTTCGATGTTCGAGGGGGACGAGGTGCCATCTAGGGCCTCGTCCCTTTTTGTTGTGGGAAGATGAAGTGAGCACGGGTTATGAATGGAGTAAAGACGGCGCTGTTGCTGGGACTGCTGAGCGGACTTCTTCTGCTCGGCGGGGAATGGATCGGCGGACGCACAGGGTTGGAGTATGCCGTGGCGATCGCGGTCTTCATGAATTTTTTCAGCTATTTCTTTTCGGACAAGCTGGCGCTGGCGATGTATCGCGCGCAAGCGGTGACGCCGCAGGATAATCCGGAAATTTATGGGCGCGTCTATCCGATCGTGAACGGCTTGGCGCAAAGGATGAGCATCCCAATGCCTAAACTCTGGTTGATTCCCGAATATTCGCCCAACGCGTTCGCCACCGGACGCGATCCCAATCACGCCTCGGTCGCGTTCACGCAGGGGATTTTGCAGTTGATGAATGATCGCGAAATCGAGGGCGTGGTGGCGCACGAGCTGGGGCACGTGCTGCATCGCGATATTCTGATCAGCTCGGTTGCGGCGACCATCGCCACGGCCATTACGTTCATCGCGAGGATGGCGTTCTGGTTCGGCCCGCGCGGGCGCGACGACGACGAGCGCGGCAGCGCGGTCGGCGGCCTGCTGATGCTGATTGTCGCGCCGATCGCGGCGATGCTGATCCAGATGGCGATTTCGCGAACGCGCGAATACAGCGCCGATGCGGCTTCGGTGAAATACACCGGCTCGCCCGACGGATTGATCAGCGCGCTGCGCAAGCTGGAAAACGGCGTGGCGCGCGTGCCGATGACGGACGCGTCGCCATCCACCGCGCACCTGTTCATCCTGAATCCGTTCGGCCGCGGCGGAATGATGAAATTATTCTCCACCCACCCTTCGACCGAGGATCGGATCGCGCGCCTCGAACAGATGCGCTACGCTCCGATTCGGTAATCTCCTGGACCATTTGCACACCGTCAAAGTGAATCGCAAAGCAGCCGATCGGGTCGCCGGGGGGCATCTGTGGATTTTCTCAAGCGATGTCACGGACCGGGGCCTTGCCGAGCCCGGCGATGCGGTCACAGTGGCCGATCTGCGGGGGCGATGTTTGGGAGTCGCGCATTACAGCTCCACTTCGCAAATCACCTTGCGCCTGCTCTCGGCGAGACCGGAGCCGATCGACAAGCCGTTTTTTCAGCGCCGACTGACCGCGGCGATCGCGCATCGCGAGCGGGTGGTCGAAAATTCGAATGCGTGCCGGCTGGTATCGTCGGAAGGCGATCTTCTGCCCGGGCTGATTGTCGATCGCTACGGTCCCTATCTGGTGATGCAGACCCTCGATCAGGGGATGGATCGCGCGCGCGATCTGATTGCGCATTGCTTGATCGGGTTGCTCGCTCCCGCCGGAATTTTGGCGCGTAATGACGCGAGCGTTCGCAAGCTGGAAGGCTTGGCGCTCGAAAATGTGATCGTCGCTGGAGAGATTCCGGATCGCGTTTCGATCGAGATGAACGGCTTGAAGCTCGACGCCGATCTGCTGCATGGCCAAAAAACCGGCGTCTATCTGGATCAGCGCGAAAATTACGCGGCTGCGTCGCGCTACGCGCGGGGGCGGGTGCTCGATTGCTTTACCTCCACCGGCGGCTTCGCGCTGCACGCGGCGGGGAGGGCGGAGAACGTCGAAGGAATCGACTCGTCGGCTCCCGCGCTGGCGATGGCCGAGTCGAACGCCCGGACCAACGGCATCGCGAACGTTCAGTTCCGGCAAGCCGACGTGTTCGAATTTCTGGCGGGCATCGCGCGGCGTTATTCCATGGTGATTCTGGATCCGCCGCCTTTCGCGAAGTCGCGCAAGTCGCTCGATGACGCCGCGCGCGGGTACAAGGAGATTAATTTGCGCGCGCTGAAGCTGCTCGATGAAGGCGGAGTACTGGTCACCTGCTCCTGCTCGCATCACGTGAGCGAGGCGATGCTGTTCCAGATCGTCGCCGAAGCCGCGCTCGACGCGGGCAAAACGCTGCGTATTCTGGAACGCCGGACCCAGGCCGCCGATCATCCGATTCTGCTAACGGTTCCCGAGACGCTGTACCTGAAATGCCTGATGCTTGAAGTGCTGTAGCCCGCGCGACTCCCGCGCGTCTCGCAAGGGGTAGGTTTCGGGACTACCGGGATCCCTCAGTTCGTTTGCCGCTACTCCTAAGGCAGCTGTTGCAAAGAGAGGCGGCTACGTGGATGCCGACCGTAATTGCCGTTTTCAGGCGTTGAACGTCACCTCGTACCACTGAAGCGCCAGCGCGGCGGGCCAGCGTGCGCAGATAATAAAGATGTCGCGTGGCCATGTCACGAAAAGGCAGGAAGTCCCGGAACTGATCGAGAATGACCAGAGCCTCCTTCACATCCCGGTGTTCTCGAAAGCTTTTAGACGACACGCCCTGCGCAGTTTGCCGATAAACGGACAAGCAGAGGGGGATATACTCGATTGTCAAACCAGCGCGGAGTACCCTTAACACAAATTCCCAATCCCCGAGTTGCGGCATATTGGGCATGAACTTGCCCACATCGCGGAACGCCGACACTCGAATGGCGCAGGAAGAAATCTTAAACCAGCAGCCCCGCTTTAAGGTGTCCCGGATACTTAGCGGCGTTCCTTCGATAAGGACTTTCCGTGCCTCACCGAGATTTTCGCCCTGTTCAACGCGCCCATCGGGGAAAAGAACATCATAGCTGGCCGTAAAGCTTGCGGTGCGCGGTGGTGCATGATCGATGCCCCTCAGGATCACCTCAAGCCAGTTCGGCTTGGCTATATCGTCGGCGTGCAAGATGAAGAACCAGTCGACATTCTCGGGCAAGGCGTCGACAGCTGCGTTGACGGTAGCCCGCTCTCCCTTGTTTTCGGAATTGCGCGATACGACCAGCGGCACGTTGGATTTCCAGCATGAGTGAGCTACGGTGGCGGTATCGTCTATTGAGTGATCGTCCGCAACAACAATGCAAGACACCCGATCGAGGCCGCTCTGTTGCAGTTGGATGGACTCCAGGGTCTCCCGGATGGTGCTGCTCGCGTTGTAGGCGGGGACGATAATCGCCTTATCCTTGTCTAGAGCCACGCTCATCTCTCCCCACGACCGTTCGCATACATTTCCAGGACCGTGGTAGGACTTGTTCGAAGGATCTTCTCACGTTCAAGCCCAGAAGCGGCGAGCGAACGGCGGCACGCGTCTATGTCACAATGCAAGGGATGGAACTCGATCACCAATAGTCGAGTGCGCGCGAGGACCTGTGGGTAAGTTCGAAGAAAGACAGACTCAGAGCCTTCGATATCGCATTTGAGTAAATCAATTTGAACATCGGGCGGTAGAACACTTTCGAGATCGAGATAAGTGCTCCGAACCGCATGCGCGCCGCGGAACGGTAGGATCGAGATCTTTCCATCAGCGGAAACTACTGCATTTACGCCCGCATAAGGGCTGTCGTAGATGTGTGAACTTCCACTTTTTTCACCGATCAATCCTAGGTATAAAGATAGCGAGACGGTGCTTCTCTGTGCAGCCAAGTTACGCGTTAGGGTTCGAAATACTCGCGGCACTCCTTCGACGGCGATGATTTCAAGAGGCTGGCCCGGAGCGTTGCGATTCCTGAGTTCCACGCACCGGAGGGAAAAAAGGCCAACATTGGCTCCAAGATCGATAATACGAATTGGCTCAGTTGCCGAGGCTGTATTCAATGCGCTCAGGATGGGTTCGTCGTATTCACCAGAAACCCAAATTTCGGCGAAGACGTCCCAGTCTGACAGACTTGAGAGGGTAAGCGGCAAGCCCGTTCGTGAGATCGTGGTTGGACGCAGACGTGTCCATAGGAAATCGCTCCATGCCCCGAGCGCGATTTTTGAAACGCGTCGAAACAAGTCCATACGTTTGATGATATCCTTGCTGCGCCTGGTGCCGGCCACATTCTTCGAGGAGAACGTATCGTCGGGCCGCAAGGCGCAAATCGCCCTTTCCCTGCCTTTGCCTCCGGGACGCTTCGTTCTGGTGTACGCTTATCGTGTGGAAGCATGACCGGCTGCGCCGCCATCTCCACGACCCGATAGCCGTTTCGCCAAGGCAGTCCTCCGCTGTCGAGCCAGATACAACCGCTGTCTGGCGATGGTCAATTTCTCTGAGAGCTGGTGGCGTTCTTCTTCCGTATGGCCCGGGCGGTTAAGGTCCAGCATGATTGCGCCAACCACTTCATTCAGCCTAACAATCAGCCTAACAATCTCGGTGTCAGCCTCAACTTCCGTCATATCAAGAGCTTATCAAATTCCGCTTTGACCGGGCGGAAAAAATCCCTGCCCTGCCCCCGTCAGTGTCCACTCTTGGCACAATGAAACTCTTTTGTAAGGCCGTCCCCAGACACCAGCTCGTGTTTCACACTCGTGTTTCACAAAGGGTAAGTTCGGGACAAGACCCCGACGGGGATTTTAGTGGTGGCTGGTTACAGTAGCCTACTTGTGGTCGGGCGTGATGAGAGACTTCCGCATCCCTTGGATCAGGCCATTGAGCGAAAAAAGCTAAACCAATCCGGCGCCGGATACGTCCCTCATTACGCTCTGGTATCGCGAGGGGGATTTTACGCTGCGCCGGTTTTGCGCCATACTTGTCTCTTGCATGATGGCATAAGGGCTTCAAAGGGTCGCCCAACGGCACATGTATTTATTTGCAACACGGACGAGGCTTGATGATCAGTTGGACGCGCATATTTACTGTTCTTTCCCTGCTGCCGGCGATCTGTGCAGCGCAGAACGTGGTGACCACCATTGCCGGCAACGGCATCAGCGGATTTTCCGGCGACGGCGGCGCGGCGACTAGCGCGGAGCTTTCGGTTCCCTCCGGCGTCGCGGTAGATTCGCTCGGCAACGTCTACATCGCCGATTCCCGCAACAACCGGATTCGCAAGGTATCGCCGAGCGGAATCATTACTACGGTGGCCGGCAACGGCGCCCCCGGATATTCGGGCGATGGAGGGCCCGCGACCGCCGCGGAGCTGAACAACCCGACGAGCGTCGCGGTGGATCCGGCGGGAAATCTGTACATCGCCGATTCAAATAACAACCGCATTCGCGCCATCGAGAACGGCGTCATCTTCACCGCCGTCGGCAATGGAACCGCCGGGTACTCGGGCGACGGCGCGGGAGCGGGAGCCGCGGAGCTTTTCTATCCCTACGGAGTTGCGCTGGATTCCTCGGGTAATTTGTACATCGCCGACACGGTGAACGCGCGGATCCGGATGGTCGCGCCGCAGTATGCCGGCGGGCTC
>DATHCE010000079.1:0-16507 GCA_035319685.1 Bryobacteraceae bacterium
CACATGCTCGGCCATCGCCCGGAGCAGCCGTTCAAAGTATTTCAGTGCGGCGAGCGGTGGACCGTTCCCGAAGAGTAAACCGGTGCCCGGAACGTGATGCGGACGCTTTGTCTGCTGGCATCTCTGACGGCGCTCGCCCGAGACCCCGGTCTTTCAAAGCGACACGACGCTTCCATCCATCGCCGTTCCGGTCTCCGATAAACAGGGCAACCCGGTCCGGGGGACTCACGCCGCCCATTTCACGCTCTTTGAAGACGGTAAGCCGCAATCGATCGCGTTTTTCGGCGCGGAACAGCAACCCACCAGCCTCGCCATGTTGATGGTGGTCGAGGAGCTGCCGTAGCCGATCCAAACCTGGACACGCGCCGGAGCTAAGTACGTACATCGAGACCGTACTCAGGTGTACGCTCGATTCCCCTGGGGGATTTGAGGGGCTAGACTTAGACGACATAGGGAAAGACATTATGGAGCGCTGCCGGGACTGCAATGCGACGATGAAAGCCGACGAAACCGTCTGCTGGGCCTGCGGTGCGGTCTGCCAGCAAAATGTGCGCGCTTCCAATTTTGGGAGGGGGTTCGCCGGTTTTATCAACGTCGCGTTCCTTATTTCCGCGGCGATGACCGTTGCCTCGCTATTCTTCGATGCGACGCCGCCGTTCTCCAAGTGCATGACCGCGACCATCATCCTGCTGCTGGTGAAAAGCTCCGCGGATCAGATGCTCGAAAAGAAAAAGGGTAATTAGTCCGCCACGCGCCACTCGCCTGAATAGAGATTGAAGCGACGGTGGCGCACGAATCCGGCGAGCGTCATTCCGAACCGCAGCGCCAGCTCGACCGCCAGGCTCGAGGGCGCGCCCACCGCCGCCATGATGGGAATCCCCGCCATCAGCGCTTTCTGGACCAGCTCGAAACTGGCCCGTCCGCTGACCATCACGATGCGGTCATGCAACGGCGTCGCGCCCGCCAGAAACGCCGCGCCGATCAATTTGTCGACCGCGTTGTGGCGCCCGACGTCTTCGCGAACATCGAGCATCGTGCCCTGGGTATCGAGCAGCGCCGCCGCATGAAGCCCTCCGGTGCGATCGAACGCCGATTGGCGCGAGCGCAGGATCTCGGGAAGCCGCGGCACCAGATTTCGCGAAATGACCGGCTGATGCCGCGGAACCGGCGCGCATTCCATCGCCTCGACGGCCTGAATCGACGCCTTTCCGCAAACGCCGCAGCTCGAACTGATATAGAAATGGCGCTCCAGCCGATCGAGGTCCACATTTTCTTCACGAGTGGCGACGTTCACGCGATTCGGCGCGATGGCGGAAACGTCCCGCACCGCCGCGCGGTCGCGCAAAATGCCTTCTCCGAACAGAAATCCCGCGGCAAGTTCCTCATCATTTCCGGGAGTCCGCATCGTGATCGCTACATTTCGATCGTTCAGCAAAATTTCGAGCGGCTCTTCGACGGCCACCAGATCCTGCGCGGACAAGGCGCCTTCGCGATCTACTTTTTGGATCGGGACGGTAAGGATGTTCTGCTTCATTTGACGCTCACAAAGGCGATCGCGGGCGTGAACAAAGCAATGCAAAAGACTCGTGTCATGGAAGTAGAGTCATTATACTTTGCAACAGGCACTGTCCAGGCCCGCGTTTGGCCGCCTGCCTGCTAACCTGAAATTTCATGAATCCGCTGACCGAGATCGCGTTCCGCATTCCGTTCGATAAAATTCAAGCCTCCGACGTCGAGCCGGCTATCGACCAGTTGCTCGCCGAAGCGCACCAGCGGCTGGAAGCGACCATCGCGAGCGAGCGCCCCTTGCACGCGCTCGACACGATGACCGAAAAACTCGACTACGCGATGAGCGTCGTCCGGCACCTGGAAAGCGTCGCCACGACGCCCGAGCTTCGCGCCGCGTTCAACGCCGTGCAGCCCAAGGTCAGCGCGTTTTATTCGAGCCTGCCCCTGAATGAAGCGCTGTGGAAGTCGATTCAGCGCTATGCCGCGACCGCGGAAGCCCAAGCGCTCACCGGAACCATGAAGCGGTATCTTACCAAGACCATCGATTCGTTCAAGCGCCACGGCGCGGATCTCGATCCGGCGGGAAAAGCGCGGCTCAAGGAGATCGACGTCGCCCTCGCCGAGGTCACCACGAAATTCGCCGAAAATGTTCTGGATTCGACCAACGCCTGGGACCTGATTCTCACCGAAGAAGTCAACCTCGCCGGTCTTCCGCCGAGTGCGATCGCCGCCGCGCGCGCGTCTGCGGAGAGCAAAGGCCGCGAAGGCTGGCGATTCACCTTGCAGGGGCCCAGCTACCTCGCCGTGATGACGTATCTGGACGATATCGTGATCCGCGAGCAGGTCTGGCGCGCCTTCAACACGCGCGCCTCAACGGGGGAGCATGACAATCGCCCGTTAATCGTCAAAATTCTCGCGCTGCGCAAGGAAAAGGCCCGCCTGCTTGGCTTTCACGACTTCGCCGACCTGGTTCTCGACGATCGCATGGCCCACAAAGGCGCGCGCGCGCAAGCGTTCCTCGAAGATCTGCGCGAAAAAACCGAGCCTCGATTTGACCAGGAAAATCGCGAGCTTGTCGCGTTCGCAGGGCGGGCGCTCGAACCCTGGGATGTGGCCTATTGGGCCGAAAAACAGCGCGCCGCGCTCTACGATTTCGACGAAGAAGCGCTGCGGCCGTATTTCCCGCTGGAACGTGCCGTCGCCGGAATGTTTGAAATCTTCGGGCGCGTGTTCGGCATTCGCGTCAGCGAAGAACAGGGCGTCGCCGCCTGGGACCCCGAGGTCCGCTGCTATGCGATTCACGACCGCGCGACCGGCCAATACCTCGGCTCGTTTTACGCCGACTGGTATCCGCGCGAAAACAAGCGCGGCGGCGCGTGGATGGACACGCTGATCACCGGCAATCCGCAGGAGAATCATCCGCATCTCGGCTTGATTTGCGGCAATCTGACGCCGCCGGTCGCGGGCCGGCCGGCGCTGCTGACGCATCGCGAAGTGGAAACGATTTTCCACGAATTCGGCCACCTGCTGCATCATCTGCTGAGCCGCGTGGAGGTGCGATCTCTATCGGGCACCAGCGTCGCCTGGGATTTTGTCGAGCTGCCCTCGCAGATCATGGAGAACTGGTGCTGGGAACGCGAACCGCTGGATCTGTTCGCGCGGCATTATGAAACCGGCGCGCCGCTTCCCGAGGATCTGTTTCAAAAAATGAAGCGCGCCAAGACGTTCCGCGCCGCCAATGCGCAGATTCGGCAGCTCGGCTTCGGATACGTGGATCTGGCGCTGCACCGGGAATTCGATGGTGCGGGCGACGCGGTCGAGTATTCGCGAAACATTCTGCAAATGTTCGCGCCCGCGCCGCTGCCTGCCGATTACGCCATGATCGCCGGATTCACGCACCTGTTCGCGAGCCCGGTCGCCTACGGCGCCGGATATTATTCGTACAAATGGGCCGAAGTGCTGGACGCCGACGCGTTCACGCGTTTCCGCCGGGAGGGCGTGTTCAGCGCGGCCGTGGGCCACGATTTTCGCGAAAAAATTCTCGCCAGAGGCGACAGCGAAGATCCCGCGGTGCTGTATCGCGACTTCATGGGACGCGATCCCGATCCCGACGCGCTGCTCGAACGCGCCGGGTTACTGGTGAAAAGCTGAACGGTCTCCCTTACGATCGTGCCGCCGCGCTCAGGCGTGCTTCGAGCGAGAGGAGCATCAGCAGCAGAAATACCACCACCGATCCGGCCAGGGGCAATTCCATCACCACGCGAACTCCCCAGATCGACGCGTAGTAGCCGAGCGTGCACGGCGCAAGCAGTCCGCCGGCCATCGCGAACGAAAAAATTCCGTTGTAGAAGCCGGGATGGAAATGGGGGAAGCGGCGGCCAATTTTCTCGATCACCAGCGGATAGATCGGCGCGAACGCCGCGCCCAGCAGCAGGACGCCGCTCACCGCGCCGAAGCGGTTGTCGGTCGCGAGCAGCACCACGCTTCCGAACATCGCGCCGAGTACGCTCCACACCAGCAATCGCGTATGGCTTACTCTCGGCAGCACCGATTGCGCGGCGATGCGTCCGAGCAACAGCGCCAGCCAGTACAAGGCCAGCATCAGTAAAGCGGTTGCTGGGCTGATCCCCAATCGCTGGATCAGGAATATCGGCAGCCATCCCGCGACGGCCCATTCATTGCCGAATTGAAAGAACAGCAGCAGGCTGAATAACACCGCGCCGGGGCTGCGCAACTCGGCGAGAAGCGCTTTCGGCGAGGGGTGATGCGGCACCGGCCGCGGCTCGAATTTCGCGCGCACGTAATACCAGCCGAACAGCGCGGGGATCACCGCGATCCAGGTCAGGATGGCCGGCGCGGTGTAGGCATAAAACGTGCCCGACACGAGCAGCGCGACGGTCAGGCATCCCAGGCCGAACAGGATTCCGGCGAGGTTGATGGTGGCCGCCGGATCGTGCCGGTACATGGGCGAGATCGCGTGAAATATCGCGGTGTGCAGCACGCCGGCCGCAAAGCCGATCACCACCAGTCCCGCCACGCGCCACCACGAGGAAAACGGCGGCGACACAAACGCCAGATACACCAGCGCCGCCGACGCCGTGCCGCATGCAAACGCAAGCGTCCATCCCACGCCCTTTTTTTCGAGCAGCGGCGGCGAAACCCACACCGATCCGAGCACCCCCGCGATCAACCCGAAAAAATACCACGAGATGGTGATGTATTCCGAGTAAAGATGATGCCGCCAGGAAGGCAGCATCGCGCCCAGAAACGAAAGGAGCAGCCCCGATACAAAAAATCCCACGAGCGCTTTGCGCGCCCCGACCGAGGAAAGCGTTCCTTGTTCGAGCACCGGAACCGGCGGTGGACTCACCTGCATAGTATACTCGCGAAACCGGCGCGCATGAATCGATCAAACATCGGCTGAATCGGGGGCTAGATCGGGGTTTCCGGCGCCTCGCCCAGCTTCACCTTCACGTGAATCGACTTGCCCGAGCGGAAAATCGTCAGGTCCAGCTCGTCTCCCGGCCGTTTGCGCGACATCGCGCGCACCAGCGAGTCCACGTCCACCACGGGCTTCCCGTCGATCGCGGTGATGAAATCTCCGCCGACGCCCAGGCGCTGGTTGCCGACGCGAACCACGTCGCGATACGCGTTCAATCCGGCCTCATCCGCGGGCGAGCCGCGATGAATCTCCTGAATCAGCAGGCCTCCGGCGGTGGGCAGATGCAGCGCGTCGGCCAGGTCGCCCGCGATGTACACCGCGCTCGCGCCGAAGTACGGTTTGCCGAACCGTTTGCCGGCGCGATAATCTTCCAGCATGTTTTTCACGCGATTGATGGGCATCGCGAATCCGATTCCGATGTTCCCGTTGGGCCCATAAATCGCCGTGTTGATGCCCACCACGTTGCCCTGCGAATCGAGCAGCGGGCCTCCGCTGTTTCCCGAATTGATAGCTGCGTCGGTCTGGATCATTCCTTCCAGCCGCTGATTGTTTTCACTCTCTATGGTGCGGCCCACCGTGCTCACCACGCCCACCGTCAGCGTGCCCTGCAAGCCCAGCGGTTGGCCGATCGCCAGCACTTTTTGTCCCACCTGCAAGCGATCCGAATCGCCCAGCGTCAGGTGCGGAAGCTTTTTCTTCGGCTCGATCTTGATCAGCGCCAGATCGTCCTGCGGATCCCTCACCAGGACCGTCGCCTTGTAGGTGGTCTGGTCCGGCAGCGTGACCTCGACATCGGAGCTGCCGCTGATCACGTGATGATTGGTGATGATCTGGCCCTCCGGATTGATGATGAACCCGGAGCCGAGCGCCTGCCCTTTCTGGTACCCCATTTCGTACCCGAAAAAATAATTGCGCTGGATCACCGTGCTGGTGATGTAGACCACCGCGTCGCGCGAGGCTTTATACACCTCGATGTTGTTCTGCTCATCGGCGGTCAGGCCGGCCGACTGCGCCACCTGCGGACCGCTCCACATCGGTCCGGACGGAAACTTCCCGCGAAGGGGTCCATTCGGCCGGGTGGTGACGTAAACGAATCCGACCACCAGCAGCGCCGCAAGTAACAGTGTTCGAAATCTCATAAAGGTTCAAACGGTTTCCGCGGCCAGCTTGCGAAGCGACTCGTAAACGGCCCGCGTTTGCTCCACCGTATGCTCTTTCGTCCCCGACGTGTCGATGACGTAATCCGCATACTTTACTTTTTCCGAAAGCGGCATCTGCCGGCGCATCCGGTCCAGAGCCTCTTCGCGCGTGAGGCGGTCGCGCGCCATCGCCCGCTCCATCTGCTGATCTTCGCGGCACGCCGCCACGATCAGGCGCGCAAAATTTTTGTAAGTTCCAGTCTCTATCAGTATGGCAGCTTCGCTCACCGCGATTCCAGCCGGATGCGTGGCGGCGAACTCCGCGACCATGCGCTCGGCCCGCGCGCGCACCGGCGGATGCACCAGCGCGTTCAGCTTCTCCAGCTTCTCCGGCTGATGAAACACGATCGCCGCGAGACGGCGACGGTTGACGGAGCCATTGGTATCCAGAATTTCGGGCCCGAATTCGTGGATCACGGCAAGGTAGGCTTCCCCGCCGGGCTCGATCACCTGGTGCCCCAGCTCATCGGCGTGAATCACCAGGCATCCGAGCGCGGCGAGTTCCCTGCCGACGAACGTTTTTCCGCTCGCCAGGCCTCCCGTCAATCCGACGCGAATCATCGTTAGTGGGATTCCGCGATGGCTTGATTCGATTCCAGGCGGCTTTGATGCGACTCCGCCAACGCGACGGTATTCGCCATCAGCATCGCGATGGTCAGCGGCCCCACGCCCCCCGGTACCGGCGTGTACGCCGCCGCGCAATGCAGCACCTCGATCGGATGCACGTCTCCCACCAGCGCGTAGCCCTTGCGATCGAACTCCTCGGCCCGTCCGAGCCTTTTCGCAACGATCCGATCGTCGATGCGATTCTGGCCGACGTCGATCACCGTCGCGCCGGGCGCGATGTAATCGGCGGTCACCATGGCCGGCCGGCCGATCGCTGCCACCAGAATATCGGCGCGACGGCATTCCTCGGCCAGATTGGTGGTGCGGGAATGGCAGATGGTCACCGTCGCGTTTTCGTGCAGCAGCATCAGCGCCATCGGCTTGCCGACGATATCGCTGCGCCCCAGCACCACGGCCTTGCGCCCGTCCATCGGGATGCCGTAATGCTTCAGCATCTCGATCACGCCCGCCGGTGTGCACGCGCGCGGCGCGGGACGCCCGGCCACCAGATGCCCGACGTTGATGGGATGAAATCCGTCGGCGTCCTTTTCGGGCGCGACCGCTTCGAGCACGCGCCGCGAATCCACCTGTTTGGGCAGCGGCATCTGCACCAGGATCGCGTCGATATCGGACCGGTGATTCAGCTCGTCGATGATTGCGAGCAGTTCGGCGGTCGAGATCGTTTCCGGCGGTGTAAGTTTTTCACTGAAAATGCCGAGTTCGCCGCAGGCCTTAATTTTGCCCCGAACATAAATCTCGGAAGCCGGATTATGCCCGACCAGAACGACTGCCAACCCCGGCGGCCGCTTCAACTCTTGAATTCGGGGTTTCAGTCCTGAAAAGATCCGGGCACGGACAGCCGTGCCGTCAAGTATGTGCACAATACTATTCTAAATCGCGCGGGAGTTGTAGCCCATACGCCGATGAGCAAAACCCTGGTGAATCACTTCTTAAGCGTTTCTGCTTCGAATTCGCTTGACAGAGGCCCCCGGTTGTTATATTATAACAATTCGTTAACTTTCGCCTCGCAACGACTTCTGTCGCGAGGTGAGGATAGTCTTTCCTTCGGTTAACGCCCCGGCCAGTTTGGATGTCTCAGGCCGGTCGTCGCCGAAAATCATCTCTTGGAGTCTCGTAAAGAGATCATGAAGCAACATTATTTTGTCGTCGTTCTCGCGCACTCCATGCACGGACGGCTACGCCGGATTCACATCCCCCACCAATCTATCTATGTTGTTCTGGCCCTTGCGCTTTTTGGTTCCGTGTCGCTTTTCGGGATGGTTTCGAGCTACCTCCGGATGACGTGGAAGGTGTCGAATTACAACACTCTGCGCAAGGAAGTGGACACGCTCCGCAACAAGTACCAGGCTCTGGAACGGGAAAACGATCAGAAGGATGAGCAGCTCGCTTCGCTGCAGTTGATGGCGAGCGAAGTCAGCATGGCTTTGGGTTTGAAGCGCAAGCTGGAAGGCGCCGACGATATCGCCGACGACAGCCCGCTGATGCCGACCTACAAGGAATCGATCGAGCAGTACAACTTTCTGAAGTCGGCGAGCTATTCGCGCATCAACCGCACCTTCGCCCGGGCCTGGCAGAAAAACGTGATCCCGAGCATGTGGCCGGTGAACGGACCGCTGCTGAGCCGGTTCGGCGAGCGCCAGGATCCGTTCTCGGGTGAAGGCGCGTTCCATACCGGGGTCGATATTTCCGCTGCTCTGGGAACGCCGGTGCACGCGGCCGCGGATGGAATCGTGTATCACGCCGAATTTGCCGGCGCTTACGGCAGGCTTGTGATCATTGATCACGGCAACGGCATGCGGACTCTCTATGCGCACCTTTCGCGTTTCGAAGTGATCCCCGGGCAGGAAATCCGCCGCGGAGAAGTCCTCGGATTTTCCGGCGCATCCGGCCGCGTCACCGCTCCGCATCTGCATTTCGAAGTGCGGATGGGCGGAAGCCCCGTCAACCCGTATCCGTACCTGAAGCGGTCGGCTTTATTGACGCAGGTCGCTCCGGATCTGCCGTTCTAATCAGGCGGCTGCGGTTCGAGAGACCGCTCCCGGCCCGTGCTACTATCGAAATATGTTGACGCCGGCGCGTTCTCGGCGCTGGTTTCTCGCCTCGCTCCCCGCCGCTGCCTGTTTCGCCGCCGAAACTCGTCCGAAAGGGCGCCTGTTTCCATCCGCCGTTTATCGCTATAACGACCCGGCGACGGAATTTCCCATCCTTCGTCTGACCGATCCCGCGCACACCAGTTTTCTGCCCGCATTCTTCACGCGCGCCATTTCCCGCCATAATTTTCTGGTTTATTCCTCGGATTTTACGGGACACCTGGACGCGTTTCGAATGGATTTTAAGAACGGCCAGTCCCGCCAAATCACCGAGGACGCCGATCTTCATCCTGCCCTGGTCACGCTGACGCCGGACGAGCGGGAGTTGTGCTACTTCGATCGCAACCGTCTTATGGCGACCAATCTCGCCAATCTCAAGTCGCGGCAGATTTACGCCATTCCCGACGGGAGCGAGCGCGGAGGCGGCCTCGCCATCGCCGAGGACGGCCAATACGCGGCCATCGTCGAGCGCAGCCCGTCGCGATACCGGCTGATGCTGGTCCATACACAAAACGGAAGCACCACCACGCTCGCCGAAAGCGACGAAGAGATTCGGGAGCCGGTTCCCCGTCCCCGCCGCGCCTCGGTTCTCTACCGGCGCGGCGGCGCGCTGTGGCTGGTGAATTACGATGCGCGCCAGAATTATCGATTGAAGCTTGCCGGCGGGGAAATCCGCCGCGGACTGTGGAGCCCCGACGGCCGCAGCGTTCTCTACCTCAACTATCCCGAGGATCCGCACCAGCTTCACAGCATTCGCGAGTTCGTCCCCGACACCAACGAAGATCGTTTGATCACGCCGACCTCGCAGTACGTCTCCTTCGCGCCGAACGCGGACGCCAGCGTATTCGTGGGCGCCAGCGGCAGCAAGGCGTCGCCCTACGTGCTGCTGGTGGTGCGCGCCGTGAAGCGCGAACTCACCCTGGCCGAGCATCGCGCCTCCGACGCGAGCATCGTCAACCCGGTGTTTACGCCCAACAGCCAGCGGATTTTCTTCGTAAGCGACCGCGACGGCAAGCCGGCGGTTTATACTATGGCTGTCGACAAGCTGGTGGAAGAGACAGATTCGCCCTAATGTAGTCTCCCGCCTCTGACGATCATCGGTGGGGCCGTTTATAATCGGCAACGAAGGAGCTTTTTTCATGCGTTTTCTGATTGCAGGTCTTGTGGTCAGTCTGTTGATCCCGGCCGCGGAGGCAGCCTCTTCCAAGGCTCAGTGCCAGAACCGCTGCAGCACCAACTACCAGTTCTGCATGAACCACGCGGTCACCAAGGCCGCCAAGAAGTCCTGCAAAGCCGACCGGAAGAATTGCAAGGGCCAATGCAGGTGAGCCCGGTCCGGGCCGCCTGACGCTCCACGCGCTTCCGAAATTCGGAATCGGCGATCATAAAGACTTCGTGAAGCACATTCCGAATCTTCTGAGCGCGGCGCGGCTGGCCCTGGCGCCTTATCTGTTTCTGCTGCTGTGGCGGCAGGAGTACCGCCTCGCGCTCGCGGTTTCGGTGATCTGCGGCGTCACCGACGGGCTCGACGGCCTGGCCGCGCGCTATTTCGAGGCGAATTCCCGCATCGGCGCGTATCTCGATCCCATCGCCGATAAGATTCTGCTCAGCGGCGCATTCCTGACGCTCGCGCTGCGCGGAACCATCGAGCGGTGGCTCGCGGCCATCGTGATCGGACGCGACGTATTCATCCTGCTGATGGCCGCGTGGGGATTTCTGTTCACCTCCATTCGCTCGTTTCCGCCGGCTTTTTCGGGCAAAGCCAGCACGACCGCGCAAATCATTTTCATTCTCCTGTTGATGATGCACCTGGCGGGATGGATCGGGCCGGTGCTGGTCGTGGTGGAAAAATGGATCACAGTCGGGTGGGCCATCGCGAGCGGGCTTGAATACACTCTGCGCGGTATTGCTCAGCTCCGCCGTCCCCCCGTTATGATGGAAGAGTGAACGTAGAAGCATTTCCCGCACCGGTCTATGCAGACACGGTGCTCACCCAGAATTTCGAAGACGCCAAGAAATATTTTTTTGAATCGCTCATCGAGATCCATTACGCGCACACGCGAATGCTGGCGCGGCAGGGGATCATTTCGAAAGAAGAGGAGCGGATTTTGATCGCCGCGCTCGACGGGCTGGACCGGACGATGATCGAAAAGGCGATTTACGACGGAACCTACGAAGACCTGTTCTTCTTCATCGAATCGCTGCTGCAAGAAGCGGCCGGAATCGACGTCGCCGGCAAGATGCATACCGCGCGCAGCCGGAACGATATCGCGATCACTTTATACCGCATGACCGCGCGGCGGGAACTGCTGAATCTGGCCGCGGCTGTCGCCGAGATGCGCATGGTGGTGCTCGAGCTCGCTCAAAAAAATCTCGAAACGATCATGCCGGCCCACACCCACACGCAGCCGGCCCAGCCGACCACGCTCGCGCATTATCTTCTGGGAGTGAGCGAATTTCTGGCGCGCGATGCCGAGCGCATCCAGCTCGCCTTCGCGCACGTGAATCTGAGCCCGCTGGGCGCAGCCGCGCTCACCACCACCGGGTTTCCCATCGACCGGGACCAGACCATGCGGTCGCTCGGATTCGAAGGGCTCGCCGAAAATTCCTACGGGGCCATCGCGGCCATCGATTATCTCACCGGATCGGCCGCGACCGTCGCGGTCGCAATGGTGAATCTCGGAAAATTCATTCAGGACCTGCTGCTGTGGTCGACGCGCGAGTTCGGCTTCATCCGCCTGTCGGACGCGTTCGTGCAGTCGTCGAGCATCATGCCGCAGAAGCGCAATCCAGTGGCGCTCGAACACGCGCGAATCTTGGCGAGCCGCGCGCTCGGCGAAGCGCAGGCCGTGCTTACCTGCGCGCATAACACGCCGTTTGGCGACATCAACGACAGTGAAGACGACCTGCAGCCGCTGATCTTCACCATGTTTGCCGATTCGCTGCGCGCGCTCCGGCTGCTGGCCGGAACCCTGCGCAGCGCGCAGGTGGATCGTGCGATGCTCGCCCGCCGCGCGGCGAAGGATTTTCTCACCGTCACCGAGCTCGCCGATTCGCTGGTCCGTCGGGAAGGCATGAGCTTCCTCGAAGCCCACACGCTGGTCGCGCAGACCGTGCAGGCGAGCGGCGCCCATGACGACGCCGCATCCGTCGCTGCCACGATCCTGAAGCTGCGCCCCAGCCTCCGTATGACTCGCAAGGAAATCGAGCAGGCGCTCGACCCCGAGCACTTCGTCCGCATCCGCAACATTCCGGGCGGCCCGGCGCCGGAGCAGACCGCCGATGCGCTGAAACGCGCGCAGGAGCAGCAGCGCCGCTTCGAGGCCTGGATCGAAACCAAGAACGTGATGCTCGACGCGGCGCGGGCGAGCCTGAACATTAGAATGTAACCCGCGCCGAACTTTTCGGTATGGTCATTCGTTATGGTCCATATGCGAATGCGATTTGCGCTTGTTTTCGCCGCGTCCTTGCTTTCCGCGGCGGACGTCAAAAATTTCAGCAAAACCGTTCCGCTCGATGCCAACGGCCGGTTTTCGCTCGATACCTACAAGGGATCGATTCGCATCAGCGCGTGGGATCGGCCCCAGGTGGATGTCGAGGCTCGCATCGTGGCCGACACCAGCGGCTCGTTCGTCGTGCCGGTGGAGGACGTGGAGATTCGCGTCGAAGGCGGCGGCGCAAGCGCCCGGGTCAAGACCGATTATCGGAAGCGCGGGTCGTTGTTCCATGAGGGCAGCCTTCCTTTCGTCCACTACACGATTCGCCTGCCGCGCGGCGCAAGCGTTCAGGTGAAGGATTACAAGTCGGAATCCGAAATCGCGGGCGTCGAAGGCGACGTTGAATTCGAAACGTACAA
This sequence comes from Bryobacteraceae bacterium, assembly GCA_035319685.1. Lineage (GTDB taxonomy): Bacteria > Acidobacteriota > Terriglobia > Bryobacterales > Bryobacteraceae > Palsa-187. The sequence continues at coordinate 12,724 of DATHCE010000079.1, forward strand.
AGGAACGGCGCGGCTCGACGGCCTGCGGCGCACTCTGCATCTGAGCACCTATAAAGGCGACATCCGCGCGATTTTCGCGGCCTTCACCGCCGCCAGCCGCGTCGACACCTATAAAGGCACCGTCGATTTATCAGTGCCGCGCAACGCCAGCTTCGATCTCGAAGCCGACCTCGAGCGCCGCGCGACGCTCGATTGCGCGTTCCCGGTCACCATACGGTCGAGCCGCGAGGGGTCGCGCTTCCGCACCGGCGTCAACGGCGGCGGAGCGGAGTTGCGCGTGAGTTCGTACCGGGGCGACATCCGCCTGCGCGCGCAATAAGCCGTTCGAGAACTCGGAAATGTTGGTTGGATTCTTGCACGGCGCGTAATCATTTCGCACCTTATCCCTTTACTTACAATTAAATAAGATGCTACCCTCAGTTCTTAATGCGAACTGTCGACCTGATTCATCGCAAGCGTGATGGCGAAGAGCTGTCCGCGGAAGAAATTGCTTTCCTCGTTGACGGTTATACGAGCGGAACAATCCCCGATTATCAAATTTCCGCGTTCCTCATGGCGGTGTTTTTTTCCGGCATGACCGATCGCGAAGTGAGCGCGCTGACCGAGCGGATGGTGCGGAGCGGCGAGACCGTCGATCTGTCTTCCATTCCCGGCGTCAAGGTGGACAAGCATTCGACCGGCGGAGTCGGCGATAAGACCAGCCTGATTGCGGCGCCGCTGGCCGCTGCGGCCGGCGTGGTGGTGCCCATGGTTTCGGGCCGCGCGCTGGGGCATACCGGGGGAACGCTCGACAAGCTCGAATCGATTCCGGGGTTCCGGACCAACCTCAGCGTGGACGAGTTTCGCGAGCAACTGCTCAAACACAAGCTGGCGTTCATGGGACAGAGCCCGCAGGTCGCTCCGGCCGATGGCAAGTTGTATGCCCTGCGGGATTCGACGGCCACCGTCGAATCGATTCCGCTGATCGCGTCCTCCATCATGTCGAAGAAACTGAGCGAGGGCATGGATGCGCTGGTGCTCGACGTGAAGGTGGGCTCGGGCGCGTTCATGAAACGGCAGGTGGATGCGCGGCGCCTGGCGCAGATGATGGTCGGCATCGGACGGCGCCTCGATAAACGCGTGCAGGCCCTGATTACCGACATGAATCAGCCGCTCGGCTTCGCCATCGGCAACGCGCTCGAGGTGATGGAGGTTTCTCAGACGCTGCAAAACGTCGGCCCGACGGATTTGACGCGCCTCGCGCTCGAGCTGGCCGCGCGCATGATTTATCTGGGCAAGATCGCGCCGGCGCTCGACGAAGCGCGGGAGCTCGCGCAGAAGAAGCTGCTCGACGGCTCGGGCTACCGGAAGCTCAAGGACGTGATCCAGGCGCAGGGCGGCAATCCGCAGGTGCTGGATCGTTTCGAGCTGCTTCCAAACGCGACCGGCGCCAAGGAAATTTCCTCGCCGCGCGCCGGCTACGTGAGCGCGATCGACGCCGAGTACATCGGCCAGGCCTCGGCGATGATCGGCGCGGGCCGCGATCAGAAGGAAGACACCATCGACCCCGCCGTAGGCGTGATTCTGGAAGTAAAGGTCGGCCAGAAGGTGGACGCCGGCGGCGTATTGTGCCGCTTGTATTACACCGGCGAGGAGCACGTCGAAGAAGCCGCCCAATTGGTCGAAGACGCATTCCGGATCTCGGCTGCGGCTCCGGAGGAGCGGGAGTTGATTTTAGAGGTCGTGGGGTAGGCTAGAGGGCCGAGGCTTGTCGCGCCTGCGGAACTCCAAGGCGCACAGAATCGTACCTTTGACGATCCATTGCGCGCCTACGAGTATTTGGCACTGAGTTCCGCCGATGCCGATGAAAGTGCGGGAGCTGATCCGGCTGCTTGAGAAACACGGGGTGGCGGGAAATGCGCTCGCGCGGCAGCCACCGGCACTTCAAGCATCCCGATCAGCCGTTGATCGTTACCGTGCCCGGCAACGACGGCAAGGAATTAGCGCCAGGCACCCTCAACGCTATACTGAAGCAGGCAGGGCTGAAATGAGCGTCAAACGATACCCACTCGTGATCGAGTCTACAAGTACCGGGTATTCCGCATTCTCGCCCGACGTACCCGGATGCGCCGCTGTCGGCGATACGGGAGCGGAGGCGCGGCGCAATTTTCAAGATGCCCTGGCAGCTCACTTCGAACTCATGCGCCAGATCGGCCAACCGATTCCTGAACCACGCAGCTCAGTCGATTACGTCGAAGTCGCGGCGTAGAATCCCTTCCGGCGATTTCTGCTAAACTCTCTACCTTCATGCAGAGATTCACCGGTATTCTCGGCATTCTGGTCATTCTCGCGGTCGCCTATCTTTTTTCCACCAACCGAGGCGCCATCAAGCTCCGCGTCCTCGTCTGGGGACTGGGCCTGCAATTCGGATTCGCCTTCCTGGTCCTCAAAACTCCCCTGGCTAGCGGATTCCAGGCCGCCAGCAACGGCGTCAATCATCTGCTCGATTACGCCGCGGCCGGAAGCTCGTTCGTGTTCGGCGAGAAACTCGGCGCGAACAACGACCAGTTCGGCGTCATCTTCGCGTTCCAGGTTCTGCCGATCATCATCTTCATCGCGTCGCTGTTCGCGATTCTGTATTACCTCGGCGTAATGCAGATCGTGGTGAAAGCGGTCGCGCTGGTCATGCAAAAAGTGATGGGCACCAGCGGCGCGGAATCGCTGGACGTCGCGGCCAGCATCTTCATGGGCCAGACCGAAGCTCCGCTGACCATCCGCCCGTTCCTCTCCGGACTCACCGAAAGCGAATTGTTCACCGTGATGGTCAGCGGCATGGCGCACGTATCGGGCGCGGTGATGGCGGCCTACGTTCTGATCGCGCACGTCGAGATCCGCCATCTGCTTACCGCCGTCATCATGACTGCGCCCGCGACGCTGATGCTCGCGAAAATTTTGATGCCCGAGATGGGACAGCCGGTCACGGCCGGAGGCGTCAAGGTCGATATCGAAAAACCTGGCGTGAACATTATCGACGCGGCGTCGCGCGGCGCATCCGACGGCTTGCTTCTCGCGTTGAACGTCGCCGCGATGCTGATCGCCTTTATCGGTCTGATCGCACTGGTCAACGGAATTCTCGGGGCATTTCACGCGAAAATCGGCTGGATTCCGGGTTCGATGCAAATCATTCTTGGACGCATTTTCTCGCCCATCGCGTGGTTGCTCGGCGTGAAGTACAACGATTGCGCGGCGGTGGGCAACCTGCTCGGCACGCGCCTCATCCTGAATGAATTTGTCGCCTTCGTCGATCTCGGAAAAATCGGCAACACGCTGGACGCGCGAAGCTTCGTCATCGCGACCTATGCGCTGTGCGGATTCGCGAATCTCAGCTCGATCGCGATTCAGGTCGGCGGCATCGGCGCGCTGGCGCCCACGCGCAAATCCGATCTGGCAAGGCTCGGCATGAAAGCGGTCGCCGCGGGGACCATGGCGAACTTCATGTCGGCCTGTATCGCGGGAATGCTGTTATGAGCCCGTTGCGGGGCCATCGCGACTCTGGCGCAGGGGCGCAGCGGACGGTTGGAGTCGTTCTGGGCAGCGGGCTCGGCGCGTTCGCCGACGCGCTCGACGATCGAAGCGAGACGCCGTACGGGGACATTCCCGGTTGGCCGCAATCGACCGCCATCGGTCATGCAGGCAAGCTGGTGAGCGGGCGCATCGGCTCGACTGAGGTGATCGTGCTCGCCGGCCGCGCGCATCTTTACGAGGGATATTCGGCCGCGCAAGTCGTGTTCGGCATCCGCGAGTT
>DATHCE010000080.1:0-11597 GCA_035319685.1 Bryobacteraceae bacterium
GCCCCGTCCCTTTCGCAAATTGAGAGCTAACTCGAAAAACCGGGGGGAAAGCCGGTTTCGCCCGGCCCGATTTTTCCGCTAACGCCCCATCGCAAATTTGTTTTTGCCCGCGAATCACCGCGATATCACTTTCACCGCGTACTCTTTTTTTTCGATCCGCTTATCTTGTGATCAGAGAGACGGGCGCGGTCATCAGCCTCTCGTCCACCGCGTGGCAGTGCCTAGGCAACGCTGCCGCAACGTTAAGAATCGATGGTCGAGTGTCACTGACGATAGTGTGGCCGCGGGTCCGCGAGCGTTACAACTGCGGTAGGAGACGTCTCCAACTGAATCAGGTGGGGCAGGCCATTGGCGGCCTGCCTGCACCCGGCGTGTCCACGGACGATCGTATTTTCGTCTGCGAACGCGACGAATTTCCTATCGCCCCGTAAACTTCGGAGGGCGTTTTTCCAGAAACGCGCGCACCCCTTCACGATGATCGTCGGTCATCCCGCAGCGCAGATGCGTTTCCGCTTCCCGGTCGAGCATGGTTCGAAAATCGACCGTTGCCGCCAGATTCACGTTCGCCTTCATATATCGAAAACTCGTGGCCGGGCCGTCGGCGATGCGCGTGGCGATTTCGGTCACCTCCGCGGCGAACCGGTCGGGCTCGACGACTCGATTCACCAGTCCGATGCGCTGTGCTTCCGCCGCCTCGATATTTTCCGCCAGGAAAAATAATTCCTTGGCCTTAGGCGCGCCCGCGTAATGCGTGAGCAGCCACGTGGTGCCGAAATCGCCGCCGAAGCCGACCCTGGCGTACGCGGTTCCGAATTTCGCCACGCTTGAGGCGATGCGCAGATCGCAGGCCAGCGCTATCCCGAGTCCCGCGCCGACCGCGTGTCCATTCACCGCGGCGATGGTGACCTTCGGAAGGTTGTACAGCAGCCAGGAAAGATTCTGCGCTTCGCGCAAGAGGTCGACGCGCTGTTCGAGCGTCAGGTCTGGTTCGCCCTCATTCGCCATGGCCGACACATCGCCGCCGGCGCAGAACGCGCGGCCCGCGCCGGTGACGACGATCGCGCCGATCTGCGGATCGCGTCCCCAATCCTTCAGTACCGCGATCGATCGCTCGATCAGTTCTCCGCTCAGCGCATTCAGTTTTTCCGGCCGGTTGAGCGTCAGCGTCGCGACGCGACCGCGCACTTCGGTGAGGATCGCCATTTATATTTTCCCCGCTCGGTACAGTCTTCGGTCCATGCGCGCGATGCGGCGCTCCATGCCGCGCGCGAGGATCGCGGTGTGTGGAATATCGCACAGATGGTTCGGGATCTCCCAGACGTCCCCTTCGCGTGTGACCCAATCCAGGCTGTCGAACCGGCGCAGGTCGACCGGGCGCGAATAGGTGCGCAGGGTTTTCTCGCCCGCGTGGTTGTAGTAATGCTCGAAATAGCTCATCACCAGCTCGCGCAGCGTGCGGTAGACCGGTTCGCGCGAGCGCAGGCCGGCATAGTCGGATTTCGCCACCGCGCCCCAGAATCCGCGCACGCGATACACCGCGATCACGTGATCGCTGTCGCGCACCGCCTCCATATCCACCAGAAGCGGCGGATGGCCCAACTGGCGCAGCCCGAGCGCCGCCACCAGCGCGCCTTCCATGCAATGCGCCACGCGCTTGCGCAGCACCATGCGCGGCGAATAGCAGGTGTGCCCGTGGGGCTCCTGATTGTAGCCGATGTCCTGATCGAGAAAACGTTGGATCGCGGCGGGAGACTTGAGCGACCGGAAAATCCGCCGCTCGCGGAGATCGAGCTCACCGGCATCGAGCCCGCGTGCATTCAGAATGTTGGCCGAAATCGTCATGGCGGGAACCGTTATTGTACCGTTGCGGTGACGTGTTCGGTGTCGACGCTGCCGCCCGCGCCGGTCGCCTTCACCGTGTACGTGGTGGTCTTTGCAGGATGGTCCGAAATGCAGCCGAGCGCGTTGTCGTGCGGGCCGAACCACTGTCCTGGGCTGAGAGTCACCTGGGTCGCGTGCTCTACTTTGTAGCAGACGGTCACCTGCTCGCCCGGCGCGAAATTCAGTTTATTGATAGAAACTTCGATGATCTTTACCGCAGGCGGCGCGATCGCCACGGTGACGGAGTTCGAAACGCTCTCGGGTCCGCGCGCGGCGGTCAAGGTGTAGGTGACGGTCTTCGACGGATGCAATTCCAGGCAGCGGGCAAGCGACGGCCACACGCGGTCGACGGGCGGATCGATCCGAACCTCGGTGGCGTTCTCGACCCCGTAGCAGATCAGCGTCTTTTCGCCTTTCGACGGGTTCGGGGGCGATGCGTAGAACTGCGTGATGCGCACCGGGTCGGGAGCGGGCGCCGCTATTTTGTTACCTTGTGCCGGCTTCACTTCCGCCTGTTTCGGGGGCGGGTTCAACGAGCAGGCGTTTAACCACACGATCGAGACGAGAACAACCGTTTTCAATGGCACAGGACTTATTGTTATATACTCACGAATGCGTATCTATGCAGGATCTTCGACTGGGCGACGTTATTGACGACTACTGCGTCAAGTGCCACCGGCTGACAAATCATTCGATTGTATCGCTGATGAACGGAAGCGCGGCGAAGGTCCGCTGCCGCACCTGTTACAGCGATCACGATTACCGCAACGAGCAGGCCCCGCCCAGCAAGAAAGAACTGGCGCGGCAGAAAGAGCTGTACAACGCCGTGCTTGCCGGAGTGGCTCCGGCCGCGGCGCCCGGGCCAGCGGCCGGCACGGCAATCGACCCTCCACCGGAACCCGTGATCGATGCTCCAGCCGAAGCTAAGCCTCCCAGGAAAAGAAAAAAGTAATACTGCGGGCGCGTCAGCAAGCCGTGGGGCGTTGCAAACGGACGTTGCCGGTCGCGGTTTTTGAGGCGCAGCGAACCGGCGCCGGCTACCGGCCCCACTCGGTGAGCTGCGAAAGAATCTGCTGGGCCGCCCTTTGACCCGCGCTTTTTTTCGAAAGCCCCTGTGCCTGGCTCACCCATTCCTTGCCGAGCCGGACTTCGACGGTGAAGGTCTTCGAGTGTTCCGGGCCGTCCTCGGCCACGATCACGTAGCGCGGCGGCGGCAGCTTCAGCGCCTGCGCCATTTCCTGAAGGGCGCTCTTGTAATCGTTCACTTCGGCGTCGGAGCCGTCTTCGGTGACGTGGAACTCGCCGATCACGCGCGATTCGATGAAGGCCCGCGTCACGTCGAGGCCGGCGTCCAGGTATAAGGCGGCGATCAGCGCTTCGACGGCGTCGGAAAGCAGCGCCTTCTTCTCACGGCCGCCGCTCATCTCCTCGCCGCGCCCCAGCAGCAGATATTCGCCCAGGTCGAGATCGAGCGCCACTTCATGCAAGCGCGCGGCGCTCACCAGATGCGCTTTCAGTTTCGAAAGGCGGCCTTCCGGATATGACGCGTAGCGGTGAACCAGGCACTCGCTCACGATGAACCCCAGGATCGCATCGCCCAGAAATTCGAGCTGTTCATTGTCGGCCGCGGATTGTCCCTCCGCCGCCTTTTCGTAAATCCTGGATTTGTGAGTCAGCGCGCGCTCCAGCAGCTCCCGATCCCGGAAGGCGTAGCCGAGCGCCTTCTCCAATTTCGCCAGATCCGCTTTCATACCCGTTACGTGCATTTCAGGGCCACTTTCGCATCCCGCAGCGGCGGAAGGCCGCAATCTATGGATTATCGTCTATTTCTTCGTGGCGGCCACCGCGCGATTCCGTTCCGCGGTCGCGAACTGCTTGACCACCGCGTTCACATTCGGCATCGCCAGCACTTTATCCAGGGTCGCGATGGCGTCGGCCGGTTTTCCGGCTTGATCGTAGGCCGCGGCCAGGCGAACCATGGTCGCGGGGTCGGGCTGGGAGGCGCCATCGACGGCTTCCTTGAACTCGGTGACGGCCACGTCGGGTTTCTTGCGGGCCAGGGCGATCAAGCCGAGATCCTCATGTGCCTGCGCGATGCGATCCTTCTTGACGCCGTTCCACTGCTCTTCGGTCGCGCTGGCCCAGAACGGTTTCGTGGAGGCCTGGATGGCCACGATGGCGTCGTTCGCCAGCTTTTCCGACCTGGCCAGCTTCTCATCCTTATCGAGATCGTTTTCATGCGTGCCGCGCGCGAGCTCTCCGGAAATCAGCAGCATCGCGTCGTAATCCTTCGCGTCCATATCGAGGGCGCTCTGCGCGTAGGAAACCGCCTGGGGCGAGTTGCCTTTTTGCTGCGCCGCCTGGGCCGCGAGATCGAGCGCGACCGAGCGTAACGGGGAATCCGCGAAGCTGGTGACGAATTTCTCCGCCGCCGCAATCCGCGAGTCGATGGTGGTGGCCTGCTGAATCTCCTGGAACGCCGTGATTTCTTTCCTGGTCAGCTTCTTTTGTTGTTGCGCCATCAACGATGTGGCGAGTAGAATGCATCCGGCCGCGCAGGCCCAAAACTTAGTCCTCATAATACTTCGACTCCTTTGACACATATTCTATTGAGTTTATTTCTTCAGAAAGGCTTGTTTCAAGCCCTTCTCGGCCGCCTCCCGGACCGAATCCGGCGCTCCTTCGACGGCCAGAGCGGCTTTATACTGCTTTTCCGCTTCCTCGCGATCTCCCTGCGAATCCGCCAGCCGCCCCAGATACAGCAGGCTCCACGCCTTGGTTTCGGCGTCGGGCTCGAGCTCCAGCACCTTTTGAAACAGCCGGTCGCCCGTTTCCGGGTCGCGATCGAGCACGGCGATCCGCGCTAATCCATAATACGCTTTTGCGTGCAGCGGCTTCTGGTCGGTCTCCTTCAAAACCTGAAGATAGGTGTCCTGCGCGTGCTTCAAATCCCGCGCGAGATACAGCTTCTCGGCATCGTCGAGGGTCTTTTCCGCGCCGGTCAATACTTTGGGAGCTTCCCGGGTCACGCGGTGCACGCTGACGTTCGAACGCGACGCGAGGAAATCGATGTGATCGAGCCGGGCTTCCTCCCGCCGCAGATCGATCGCGCGCACCAGATCGGGAAAATACAAACGCATGGCCTGTTCCTGCTGCTCGTAAACGGCGAGCTGTTCGGCGAATGCCGGGGTCATGACGAAGCCTTCGCGCAGCGCCTGATCCGCGTCGGCGGGTCTGCGGTCCAGGCGGCTCTCGACGGCCTTGATGAAGCATTCCGTAGCCAGCAGAATGTAGTCGTTCTTGTACTGCGGCTCGAGTGCCGGCGCGCCCAGCGCATAATCGCCCATGCCGCGCTTGGTTTCGAGAACCTGGGAGAATCGCAGCGGCAGAGGATCGATCAGATAGTGCAGATAGGCGTGGCGGATATCGTGCATTCGCGGTTCGATCGACGGCGTGACGACGACGAAATAATCGTCCACGTAGCCGCGGGTCTGCACCTGGTTGGGAGATCCCAGCAGGTCGATAAAAATCTGGAAGCGGCGGCCCAGGTACCCGGCCGTGTCGTTGCGGAGATAAGCGTTCACTTCGAGAACGGCGCGCGCCACCAGCGGCTGGTACTGCTCGATCACCTGGTCATAGACGGGCTGAACGCGATTCCACAGCTCGGCCAGGTGCGCCTCGCGATAGAAGTTGACCAGCAGGGGAGCAAGCTCGTTCAAGGCGTCGACGTCGGGCGGCAGCGCCGAGCTGGGATAGCGATACTCGAAAGTGGGCGGTCCATTGACCGACAGCGCGAACGAGATGTACTGGCTGAGATCGTCCTTCTGATGATGATCGCGAACGAAGCGGCGCAGTGCGGCCAGGCTCTCCGGATTTTGTTGCGCAATGTATTCGCGCGCCGCTTTTCTCAAAGGGTGGTTCGCCGGCGAATCGATCTCCGCGTCGAATCCGGCGGCGTTGATCGCGGCCATGACCGCGAACAGCGATTCGCTCGAATCGAGCTGGCCTTGCGGCTCCGGCACGCGCGCGCGCAGTTGCGGCATGGCGGGAATCGCGAGCAGCAGACCGAGCGGAACCAGACGTGTGGCGTGCAAACGGACCTTCTCTATTTCCCCAGTATATCCAGCGCGGCTTGGAGTTCGCTGCGCGCGTGCGGATCCTCGGAGGCTCCGATCCCGCGCCGGTAGAAATCCCGCGCCTGGTCCGGACGGCCCAGCTTTTCAAGTGTCTGGCCGGCGTGAAAATACCCGGCCGAATATGCCGGATCGGCCGCGAGAAGGGTTTCGAATTCGCTGACGGCGCGCTCGAATTCTCCGGCTTTGACCAGTTCCATCGCCAGGCCATAGCGGATGAACGTGCTGGCCGGATTTTGCGCGAGCAGTTGCTCGAGAGCTTCAATGCGTCGCGAATCCAATTCAGTGTTAGGATACCGCTTGTGGCGTGTCCGTTTTTCCTTCCCGTCGAGCGCGCGAGCGAGCCCCGATGGATTCATGCTCCCCGCTGGCCGCTGGGCGGCCGTTATCGCGGCTTTTGCCGGGCGCGCTCCGGCGAATCGTTTGAAGCCGACGGCGACGCGTGCAACTGCGGCTACGCGCGCGGCGTGTGCGACCGGTTTCCGGAAGCGGCCCACGCGGACGCGGTGCGGTTTTCGATCCCCGCCGGCGATCCTTTGAAGCTGATTTACATCGTCGAGAGGAGCTACGCGCCTATCGAGCACGGAGTGGTCGGGGATCCGGGCGCGAATGAGATCCTGATGGCCCAGGCGCGGGCATTCGCCGAGAGCCACGCGCGGCTTTCAGCCAGCCTGGTTACTTCCGCGAGTTCCCCAATTTGAGCAATCGGATTCACCTGCGCTCTTTCAAGAATAGCGAGAGGAGATAATCATTCGCGATGGGCTCGTCGCGGATCGCTTTCATGCTCTTGAAAGCCTCGCCTACCGAATCGATCAATGCGAGAACCTCCGTCCGCGACCACTGGGTAGCGTTATCGTAATCCGCCGTCTGCCGATGCTCATAAAGCTGGCTGAAGGTCTTGGCGATCTTCTTGAGATGTGCGACAAAAGCAGGATTCTGGCCAGCGAACGGGAACAACCTCACGTTGAGGATGCGTTCTGATGCGGCGTTCATTCTCGCGTGCTCGAATATCCGGGCCAGTTGGGGTCGTTGACCGGTGATCTTCCATTTGGAAACGGCTTCAGTGATCAGCAAATGGAAGAGGGCGTAGTATGCCGAGGAGACGGCACGTCTCAAGCTGGCTTGGCGCGGGTGGCTGTGCTCCCGGTTGGCGAGATGCTGGGCCTGTTCAAGCAGGTCGTCGTGAAACGCCATCGATCACGCCCACGCCGGCTCTTTGAGCATTTCCTGTTCGGTTACGCTGCGGAAGTTGTAGTAAGGAACAAGACCCCACGCGTTGAGCGGATCGAGGCGCTCCTGGATGACGGCTTCGACACGAGATGCGACTTCGTGCAGCCGGTCTCGTTTGCTCGCTTGATCGGACAACAGGACTCTGAAAAATATGGCGGGTTCGTCTGACCAGCTCACTCCGATGGTGTAACGCAGACGCACAACATCCGCGCCGAGTATCCGCTCTACCTCGGCAATTGCGGCGGCAAGCTTCCTTTTTTGCGCGACTCCCCTGGGCATGTACACAAAACCATTATCGCGCGTTGCCAAACATTCCTGGCGGTCGCGATCATTTGGAATCGGCCATTGACCATTTCTTGATCTTGCAAAGACCAGTTTCGCTCGGCATGTCCCGAAACTGGTTCTACGCCTTATACATGTACTTGATGTTGGACTTGAAAACCAGCAGATTCGGCTCGCCTTCGCGGTTCACTTTGAGGCAGGTCTTGTCGTACCACTCGATGATGCCCTTGAGCGTTTCCCCATCCTTGAGCACGATGGTCATCGGCGTTTTCGACTGCATCTGCTTCAGATAATAGAAATTTTCGGCATTGGTCTGGTCCGGAGGGGTGGACTTTTTCTGGCCATCCTTACGAGCTCGCTGGTCTTTAATATCGGTCAAAGAAGGGCGGATCAATTTGCGATTAGCCGGCTCCACTTGGGGCTCCTTCACTCTAGATGGGACGGTGGATGGAACTACCTGTCTGGTTCCTTGATAACACAGTGTTACTTCGCGCGCAATTCGACGGCCAGCGCGTCGAGGGCGATCGATTTTTGAATATTGCGGCGCACCAGATCGACCAACTCGTTCACTTTGGCGACCGCGGCGCGAATCCAGTCGAACGAAACGCGGCGCGAAAGCGACTCGAGATCGGTCCGAATATCGTCGTTTCGGATATTTTTAACACCGTTTGAGATCCGAAGAACATCTTCGAGCAGCAAGTAGAGAACTTCGAGATACGCATCGAGCTTCTCGGTTCGCCGGGCGGCAATGGAATCGGAATGCTTCAGCCAGTCGCCGAAGGAATCGATGCCGCTGGCGACTTTCAACAGCGCCAGCATCGCGGCGCGGCGCCGGTCGTAGGTTTCGAGATCGAGCGAAACGGCCATCCCGGGCGACCCTTCGGCCAGCTTGCGCCGCCGATCGGGATGATCCAGCCCCCGAAATGCAATGTAATCGCGCATTTCCGCGTCCGAGAGCGGCGCGAGCCGGAACGGCACCGCGCGCGAGCGAATCGTGGGCAGAAGATCGTAGGGATTGCGCGCCGTCATGATGAGGATCAGGTGGGGGGGCGGCTCTTCGAGCGTCTTGAGCAGCGAATTGGCCGCCTGCTCATTGGCGCGATCGATCTGGTCGATCAGGAAAACGCGCCAGGCTCCTTTGAGCGGCTTGAGCGGCGCGCGATCCTTCACGAGACGCATCTGTTGAATGGTGATCTGGCGCAGCGGGCCGTCGGGCGCAAAAGTCAGAAAATCGGGATGCGAGGCGAAAAACAGGGGATCTTCGTTGCGCTTGTCCGCGGTCCATTTTTCGCGATCGGCGATGAGGGAGACGTTCGAAGCCAGACTTAAATCGTCCTGCTCGATTTTTTGCGGGTCGCCCAGAAGCAGTGCGCCGAACCGCCGCGCGAGGGTCGCTTTCCCGACGCCTTCGGCGCCCGAAAGCAGAAGAGTCTGCGCGATGCGGCCGCGCCGGATCATGTCTTCCATCGCGCCGGCGACATCGCGATTGCCGAAAAAATTTTCCAAACATCAGCATACAACGCCGCACGGCCCGGAATCGTCTATCTTGGTAGTGATGACCCGGCTGTTGCTGATCTTATCCATGGCGGGTTTCGCGGCTGGTCTCGCCGCAGCGCAGGCGCGGACGCCGGTCCTGGTCGAGTTGTTCACCTCCGAAGGCTGCTCGAGCTGCCCGGCAGCGGATGAGCTGCTCTGGCGGCTGGAGCAGGCTCAGCCCTATCCCGGTATCGAAGTGATCGCGCTGGGCGAGCATGTCGATTACTGGAACAGTCTGGGATGGCGCGATCGTTTTTCCTCCACGCTGTTTACGGCGCGCCAGCAGGATTACGGCCGCGCGATGCGCCTGGAAAACGTGTACACGCCGCAGATGGTGGTGGACGGGCAGGCCGAGTTCAATGGATCGGACCAATCGCGCGCGTCGATGGAGATTCGAAAAGCCGCGCAAAATGCGGCGGCGGAGGTGTCGCTGGCGGTCGCCTCGCCCGATGTGGTTCATCTGAACGTCGAGCGTCTGCCGCCGGGAACGCGCGACGCCGATATGTACCTGGCGATTACCGAATCCGGATTATTTAGCGACGTCCAGCGCGGCGAAAATTCGGGCCGCCGACTGCGCCACGCCGGCGTCGTGCGGAACCTGACGACGCTCGGCCATTTCGACGCGAAAAAGTCCAGCGGCTATTCGGCGGATGCCAAAATCACTCTGAAACCGGACTGGCGGCGGGAAAATGTCCGGCTGGTTTTGTTCGTTCAGGATCGCGCGACGCGGAAGGTGATCGGAGCGGCTACGCTTCGTCCATGAAATGAGAGGGAGCGGCGGTGCGTCCAGGGTATAGACTCCGCCGCTAGCCGTGTTGGCTGATGGGCTCACGCCCAACCCCTACTTATTGGATTCCCGGCAGGCCAAATCGTTGCAAATCTCCGCTGAGGCCGGTCAGCTTATCCTCGGTATGCAACAAATCCTGGAGCGTGGTCTTGGCCAGCACCTGATCGAGCGCCACCTGCACCGAATGCCACAGCGCGCGAATGGAGCAATCGGTCGAATGGCGGCAAATATTGGCGCGGCCGGAATGGCTTTCGCAAAAAGTTCCTTCAAACAGGCGCCCGCCCAGCTCGGCCAGCACGTCGCCGACGATGATTTGGCTCGCGGGGCGCGCCAGCATGTATCCGCCGATTTTTCCGCGCGAGCTGGTGACGAAGCCGCCGCGCCTCAAAATGCGCATCAGTTTCGCGACATAAGGCTGGGAAATGCCCTCGCCGGCGCTGATTTCGGGAATGGTCATCGAGGCGCCGGCGCCGTGCTTCGCCAGTTGCACCAGGCACCGGAAACCGTATTCTTCGTGAGCCGTCAGCTTCATGTTTGTAATTTCGCCACCGGCACGACGTCGAATCCGAGATCGAACCCCAGCTCGATTTTCGCGGCGTCCGACATGCGGCTGCGGTCCCAGGGCGGATCCCACACGAGTTCTATTTTCACATCGGTGATGCCCGGAACGGCGCGCGCGGCCGCTCCCACCTGGCCGGGCAGGATTCCGGCCACCGGACAACTGGGCGCCGTAAGCGTCATCCGAATGTGCGCCTCCCCGTTGGGATCTATTGTGACACCATAAATCAGCCCGAGCTCGACGATGTTGACGGGAATTTCCGGATCGTAGACGGATCGCAGCGCGTTCAGAACCTGTTGTTTCAGCGCTTCGCTCATTCGGTGGTCACCTGTTCGCCGGAATTTCTGAGCGCCGCGCGCACGGCGTGCCAGGCGAGCGTCGCGCATTTGACCCGCATCGGATACTCGCGGACACCGGAGAAAACCGCGAGCTTGCCGAGCGCCGCCGATTCCGGTTTATCGGTGGTGAGCAGGTCGTGAAAGCTTTGAAATATTTGCTCGGCTTCCTGTTTGGTTTTGCCGCGGAGCACCTCGGTCATCAACGAAGCGGAGGCTATCGAGATGGCGCAACCCGCGCCGAGAAAGTGAACGTCGGTCACGCGATCGTGGTCAAACGTCACCTGAACCGTGAGCCGGTCGCCGCACAGCGGGTTGAAGCCCTCGGCGGTCGCGCTGGGGTTTTCGACGCGGCCGAAATTGCGGGGTTTGCGGCCGTGATCGAGGATCACGTCTTGATACAGATCCCCCAGATCCGAATCGCCTGGATGGGAACCGTGGATCACGAAAAAATCTCCTTCACCCTGGCGATGCCGGAAACCAGCGCGTCCGCTTCCTCGCGCGTATTGTAGAACGCGAACGAGGCGCGCGTGGTGGCCGCGACGCCGAAGCGTTCCATCAGCGGCTGCGCACAATGATGGCCGGTGCGGACGGCGATGCCCTGGCGATCGAGAATGGTCCCGACATCATGCGGGTGAATTCCTTCGAGAACGAACGAAATCACCGCGGCTTTTTCCTTCGCCGTGCCGATGATGCGCAGTCCTTCGACCTGCGAAAGCTTTTCGGTCGCATAGACGAGCAGGTCGTGTTCGTACGCGGCGATGTTGTCGAGGCCGAGCCGGTTGACGTATTGAATGGCCGCCGAGAGACCGATCGCGCCTTCGATATTCGGCGTCCCGGCCTCGAATTTGTAC
>DATHCE010000081.1:0-18082 GCA_035319685.1 Bryobacteraceae bacterium
GTGCGGTCCTGGCTCGGATCGGGCGGCGGCTGATTCGGCGGCGGCGGCTGCGGCGCCAGCACATCCAGACCGTGCGGAGTCAACGGCGTGATGACCATGAAAATGATCAGCAGCACCAGCAGCACGTCGATCAGGGGCGTCACGTTCATATCGCATTTTGTGCCAACATTTGCCCCGCCACCAACATTCATTGACATAACAAATTCTCCTTCGTCCTTCTCTTGTTTCCTGCTACGGAACGACCGGTGCCGCGGCCCGGGGCCTTTCAGCCTTCTCTTCGTTCCTCTGCTCCGTCAACAGGCCGATCTGGTCCACGCCGGCGCTGCGCAGAATGTCGACCACGTCTTCCACCGCTTCATATTTGGCGCGCGCGTCGGCTTTGATATACACGGTCTTGTCCATCTTGTTGGTCTGCAGGTCGCGAACCTTGCCGGCCAAGTCCTTGTCTTTGATGAGATTGTTTCCCGGGCTCAGCCAGAACTGGCCGTCCTTGGTGACCGCGACCAGAATCGCATCCTCTTTATCGGCCGCCTGCATGGCGATCGCGTTCTTCGTGACCACCTTCTCCACCGTCTGGCCCTTGTTCAACATAGGCGTGATGACCATGAAAATGATCAGCAGCACCAGCATCACGTCCACCATGGGCGTGACGTTGATGTCATTGACGACGTGGGGTGCTTTCTTCTTCTCCATAACGAACTCCTTGGTTTTGACCGGACGACTCGCCCGCGTAGGCGGGCCGTCCGGCCGATTTCAACTCGCGAAGCAGTTCCCTGCCCTTACTTGCCCGCGCCAGCGCGCTGGCTGCGCTTCAGGAAGTAGTCGATCAATTCCGAGCTCGAGTTCCCCATCTCGACGTCGAACGCCTCCACACGGTTGGTGAAGTAGTTGAACATCATAACCGCGGGGATGGCGACAAAGAGCCCGACGGCCGTGGTGACCAGCGCTTCCGAAATACCGCCGGCGACCGCGCCCAGGCCCGTCGACTTTTCGGTCGAAATGCCCTTGAACGCATTGATAATACCGAGCACCGTTCCGAACAGTCCCACGAACGGGGCCGTCGAACCGATGGTCGCCAGACTCGAAATGCCGCGCTTCAGTTCGGCATGCACGATGGCTTCGGCGCGCTCCAGAGCTCGGCGCGAGGCCTCGATCTCCTCACCTGAAATCTCCGTGCTCAGCTGGTGCGCCCGGAATTCTTGCAAACCGGCTACCACGACCTTCGCCAGGTGGCTCTTGCTGTAGCGATCCGCAATCTTGATCGCTTCATCCAGTTTCCCTTCCCGCAGCGCGCCGGCCACGGCCGGAGCAAACTGGCGGGATTGGCTGCGCGCGCCATTGTAGGCGATGAGACGATCGATCATCACACCGATCGACCACGCCGACATAATAAATAGCGTGATGACGACGAGCCGGGCGGGCCAGCCCATCTGTCCCCACATCGCACGCGGGTCAAAACTGACGGGCCTCTCGGCTTCCTGGAGAAGCATGAACGCCCAAACTTGCAACTGTAAAACCATATTTGTCTCCTGCGAGTTGAAATTGAAGAGTGGACCCCTGAATGGAGTCCGCTCCGTACTACTGACTCAAAGTGAAATTCACGTCAATTTGAGTAATGACCTCCACCGGCTCGCCGTTAAGTAGAGTCGGCTTGTAAATCCATTGCTGGACCGCAGCAGTTGCGGCCGGCACCAGCAGCGGGTGACCGCTCACCAACTGAAGGTTCTGAATCGTTCCATCTTTGCCGATAATGGCGGTAAACCGCACCGTCCCCTGAATGCGCGCCTGCTTGGCGAGCGGAGGATACTGGGGCGTCACCTTCTTGATCAGGTTGGCCGCCTGCACATTGCCGCCGACACGGATACGCGCCGGGGTGGTCGGCTTGGGGGCCTCCTTCACCGGCGGCGGAGGCGGCGCCACGGCACCCGCTCCCATCATTCCGCCCAATGCCCCGCCCAGCCCGCCAGGAACGCCGCCCGGCATCCCGCCGACTACGCCGACCGCGGAAGCAACCGGCAGGTCTTCTTCCCTGATGATCGCGACGTCTTTCGGAATCGTCCGGGGCGCCATCAGGCGGCCGGCGTCAAACTGGCGCGGCGCAACCTTGATGATCTTCGGAGCCGCGGGAGGCGGCGGCGGCGGGGGAGGAGGAGGAGGCGGCGGTGCGGTCAGCAAACTGGTCAATTGTGCCTTCGGGAGAACGTCCGTATAAATCAGCGGGATGATGACAGCCACGATGATCACCACCACCTGAATCAGGAAGGACACAAACACCGACATGCTTCTTCGGGTCTTATTCGCCGCCAAGTCGATCAAGCTTTGCTCAAACATCTCACGTTCCTCTCTTCCTCACCAATCTCGTCCTAACAAAAAACCACATCCTGGCTGGCATCCCTTGCCAGCCGCTCGCCAGGTCAGCCGCGGGCCTTCCGGCTGGCGACCGGCTCGCGCGGAGAAGCCGCCGGCCCCGGAACCTTCTTCTTCGCCTCCAGCACGCGCTGCGACAGCAACAGAATCGGGCTGGCAATGTACACCGACGAATAGGTTCCTACGATAATACCGACAACCAGCGCAAAGGAAAAGCCATTCAGCACTTCGCCGCCAAATAAAAACAGCGAGATCGCCGTCAAAAACGTCAGTCCGCTGGTCAGCACCGTCCGGCTCAGCGTCTGGTTCACGCTGATATTGATCAGCGTCTCCAGTTTTTCCCGCCGCATGAACTTCAGATTCTCGCGGATTCTGTCGAATACCACGATGGTGTCGTTCATCGAGTAGCCGACCAAGGTCAACAACGCGGCCACCACCGTCAGCGAGATCTCTTTATTGAACAGCGAAAACAGCCCGATGGTGATGATGGTGTCGTGAAACACCGCAACCACCGCAGCCACGCCGTAAATCCACTCGAACCGGAACGCGATATAGACCAGCATCCCGCCCAACGCGTAGAGCGTCGCCAGAATCGCCTGTCTGCGCAACTCGCCTCCCACCTTGGGTCCCACCATCTCAGCCGAGAGAATCGTGAACGGCCCCAGCGAGCACTCCTTCTTTAACGCCGCCACCACCTGCGGCGTTACACCCTTCACCGAAGAAAGCGGATCGAACGAACTCAAAATGCCGCCATGCGAAGCGCGGTAATCCTCGATCCCCTTCACCATATCCTGCAGTTCCTGCTCGGACATCGCCACGCCCGCCTGCAGCAGCGGATCGCGCAGCCGGGAGGCCAACTGCTCGGACGAGGAATTGTTCAAGTCGAGCTTACCTTCCGTGCCCCCGAACGTCGAACGTAGCATATCCTCGATGATCTGCCGGTTCGTATTCAATTCGGTCTCGTTGGCGACCTCGGTCCCCACCAGCACTTCCTGGGTTCCGGTGACCTGCTGCACGGAAATTTCGCCCCGGATCTTACTGCTCAGGACTTCGCGGATCTTCGCAACCGGAGGCTCCTGATTGAACTTCAAATACATCAGCGCGCCGCCGTGAAAGTCGATGCCGTACTTCGGACCGCCCTTCATCGCGAGACTGATCAGCCCGGCGGCCGTCAGCACCAAAGAGGCGCCGATGAACGGCCATTTCTTGCCGAGAAAATCAAAGTTGGTGTTCTTAAATAATTCCATTGAGCCTAATACAGCCGGCTTACTCTAACAGACACCGGCCGACGTCCTAAAGTTCCCATTCGCGCCAGTTTCCACGCCGGAAATTCTCACGCGAAATTCTAACCTGGAACGCTTCGCTTCCCATTGTGGCGGTCTCTTAAGTTATCACAAAACCAAAAGCAGTTCAAACCCGTTCAGATGCTGAGAGTTACCACCCGCTTCTGCATGCCTAGCTCCCAGTCGAAGATCGTCCTCGAAACAAACACCGCAGTAAAAACATTCGCAATCAGGCCGATCACCAGCGTCACCGCGAAGCCCTTCACCGGCCCGGTCCCGAACAGGAACAGGAACGCGCAGGACACAACCGTGGTCACGTGCGTGTCGACAATCGTCAAAAACGCCTTCCTGAAACCCGCGTCCACCGCGGCGATCACGGCCTTTCCGCCGCGCAGCTCCTCGCGGATGCGCTCGAAAATCAGCACGTTCGAATCCACCGCCATACCGATGGTCAAAATCACCCCCGCAATCCCCGGCAGCGTGAGCACGGCATTGAAATAGCTGAGCGCCGCCACCAGAATGATCGCATTCAGAACCAGCGCCAGGAACGCGTTAATCCCGCTGCGCCGGTAATAGAGCAGCATCACGAATACCACCGCCGTCACTCCGGCGACGCCGCTCACCAGTCCCTCGCGGATCGAATCCGCGCCGAGCGAGGCGCCCACCGTGCGCTCTTCCAGAACTTCGATTCCCGCCGGAAGCGATCCCGCGCGCAAATTCAAAGCGAGGTCGGCCGCATCATCGTGACCGCCCATATTCGTAATCACGCCGTTGTCGCTGATCTTGTTCTGGATGGTCGGCGCGCTGATCACCATCTTGTCGAGGACGATCGCCAGGCGGTTGCCGACATTGGCGCCGGTGAAGCGCTCGAAACGCTTCGCCGCGTCCTGGCTCAGCACGAAAGCCGTCTCCCAGCTCCCGTTCTGTCCGTTCTGCTGCGGACGCGCATCGCGAATGTCACGGCCGGTGACCACCGGCGTGCGGCCCAAAATAAAATATTCCGCCGGAGCGTCATTGCGCGCGGCGCTTCTCAAAATTTGCGAATCGAGCGGCAGCACGCCGCCCTTGCTCGCCTGCGCCTCTTCCCGCGAAGCGAACGGACCGCCCTTAACCTCGTCGAGCTCGAGCATCGCCTGGGTCTTCAGGATCTGCTTGACGCGCGCCGGATCGTCGACACCCGGGAGCTGCACCAGAATCTCCGCTTCGCTGTTGGAGCCGCCGCGCTTCTGCACGCTCGACTCGGAAAGCCCCAGCCCGTTGATCTTCTTGTCGATCGTATTGATGCTCTGCGTCAGCGTGTCGTCCTTCAGCTTCAGCGCATAGCTGGGCTGCATGGTCATCCGGTAATCGGTCGGGTTGACCGGCGTCAGAATCCAGGCGCTGCTGAAATTCTCGTTGACGATCGTCCGGAAATCGCCCGCCTTGGTGGCCGGGATGCCCTTCGCGTCGATTTGAATTTTGTCGGCTTCGGCGAGGCTCTGCGGATCGTTGTGCGTGAGCGAGGTGTAGCCGATGCTCGCCTTGCGCAGCTCGTCCTGCAGGCGCTGGATCACCGAATCGGCATCGGCCTTGAAGGCGTCCTGAAGCTGAACCTGCAGCATCAACTGGCTGCCGCCCTTCAGATCCAGACCCAGCCTGATATTGTTCTTCAGGTTGTCGAGCAACTGCCCTTTCGATGTCGGCAGGCCTATGATGCCGTAAATGCAGATCAGGATCACAACCACAATGGCGATCGCCCGGAATCTCAGATTGCTTTTCATTTCAATTGCTCTTTATGGGATCTACTTCTTATCCTCGGTTGTATCCGCCTTGACCAGGCTGGCCACGGCGCTGCGCGCCACCTGCAATTTAATGTTGTCCGGCTTCACCCGCAGAATCAACATGTCGCCGGTGATATTGACGATCGTTCCCACAATTCCCCCCGTGGTTACCACCTCGTTGCCGCTTTCGAGGCTCTGCAGCATCCGGCTCTGCTGCTTCTTCTGGCGCTGCATGGGCATGAACACCAGAAAATAAAAAATCGCGACGATGAAGATCAGCGGGAGAAAGCTCACCAGCGGATTGCTCGGGGTGCCGGGCGCGGACGATTGAAGAAAAAACGCCAAAGCGTGCATTGTTTGGGGGCTTCGTTTCTACCGACGCTCGGAGACCTTTTACCGTCCGCCGCGCGCCTACCCGAGGACGGGCAAAGACGCACGCCTCAGGAGTTCGGGGAACTTCCCAAGTATTATAGCCTGCCTGATCTCCCGCATGATGTCAAGGTACCGCCTGAGATTATGGAGAGTCGCCAGGGTCGAAAATGTCATTTCGCCGGCCAGAAACAGGTGCCGCAGATAGGCGCGGGAAAAATTCCGGCACGTATAGCAGGGGCAGGACTCATCCACCGGCCGCGCATCCTCTTTATATTGCGTCTGTTTGATCACCACCCGTCCCGCCGATGTAAAAAGGTAGCCGTTCCGCGCGTTCCGCGATGGCAGGACGCAATCCATCATGTCGACGCCGCGCGCCACGTACTGGGGAAGTTCGTCCGGCATCCCCACGCCCATTACGTAGCGCGGGCGGTCCTTCGGTAACAACGCCGCTGTAATTTCCGCCATCTCCAGACTGAGCGCGCGCGGCTCGCCCACCGAAAGCCCGCCGATCGCGTAGCCGTCAGCATCCAGTTGCACCAATTTTTCAGCACAATGCGTGCGCAGATCGGCGTACATGGATCCCTGCACGATCGGAAAACAGGCCCTCATCCCATCGCTGTACCGTTCCCTGTAATATCGATACGCCGATCGCGCCCATCGCAGGGTCCGCTCCGTCGATACGCGAGCCGCTTCATGGCTTGCCGGATATTCCAGGCACTCATCGAGCGCCATCATCACATCGCTTCCGAGTGCGGCCTGCACGTCGATAGTCGATTCCGGCGTGAACATGTGCGCGTCGCCGTTCAGATGCGACCGGAACAGCACGCCTTCTTCCGTGACCTTGCGCAGGCTGTTCAGGCTGAAGACCTGAAATCCTCCGGAATCGGTAAGAATCGCCCGCGGCCAGTTCATGAACCGGTGCAATCCCCCGAGTTTCGCGATCGTCTCATGCCCCGGCCTCAGGAACAAATGATAGGTGTTGCTGAGAATGATCTTCGCATCGAGATCGTGGATCAGATCGCGCGGGAGGATCCCCTTGACGGTCGCCTGCGTCCCGACCGGCATGAACACGGGAGTCTCGACAGCGCCATGCGCGGTGTGGAGAATCCCGGCCCGCGCGCCGGTGGCCGGGCAGACAGCTTCGAGTTCGAAACGGAACACTAATTAAATTGTATGATTGCCGATGTGCGCGCCATGGTTGGCAGTGCCTGAAAGGTTCTCCTCCTCGAGGGGATCGCGGTAAACTGTGATCTCACTCGTGGGCTCACTGTACCAGCAGGACCTTGCGCACATTCAAGCCGCTGCGTTCGGAACGCTTGCACGTGGCGCGGCATCCGAGATTCTCCGCCGGCTCCGCAATGCAAGAATCGCTGTCCATCGTGTGACGGAGGTGGGATGCGGAGCCGGACCGTTGACGGAGGCGCTCGTCGACGCAGGTTTTGAAGTGACCGGAATAGACCCCTCTGCGGAATTGCTTGCGTTCGCCCGTGCGGCGGCACCGGCGGCGCACTTCATCCATGCATCGATCTACGACGCAGAGATCCCACCGTGCGAGGCCATCGTCGCTCTCGGGGAACCGCTGACATACCATCCCGAAGGGGTCGATGCCGATCTTCGAATCAGCGGATTTCTTCATCGCTCGTCCGCGGTCTTGCCTTGCGGCGGAATTCTCATTTTCGACATCATCGAGTGCGGCGAGCCGTCGTTGACCGGGCGGGTATGGAGTTCCGGGAACGGCTGGGCAGTGCTGGTGGACACCATCGAGGACCCGGCTTCGCGAACATTGGTCAGGAATATCGAGACCTTTCGCCGCGTCGGCGAGTCTTACAGGCGCGGGCGCGAGGTGCATCGAGTAAGATTATTCGAGACTCGGACGCTGTGCGATGAACTCATCTCATGCGGGTTCGAGGTCGAAACAGCGCAGGCGTACGGAACCCAGCCGCTCGGCCCTCGGCGCCGCGCCTTCTTCGCCACTCGGGTTGGTTCTGGATAAAACCCGCCCTCAACGTCGTACCATAAAGAATTAAACCCCCTATGGCCCTGCGGTTCTACAATACCCTGACCCAACAGGCGGAGGATTTCACTCCCCTTCACGACAACGAAGTCCGGATGTACACCTGCGGTCCTACGGTTTACAACTACGTCCACATCGGGAACCTGCGGACGTTCACGTTTCAGGACATCCTCCGCCGATGGCTGCGCGCGCGCGGCTACACGCTCAAGCACGTCATGAACATTACCGATGTGGAGGACAGAATCATCCATAACTCCGCGGCCGAACACAAATCGATCGCGGATTACACTGCGGTCTATACCGCCGCGTTCCTCGAAGACGCCAGAACCATGCGCCTGGAGACGCCCGAATACCTCGTCAAGGCTACCGACCATATCAACGAAATGGTGGACGCCATCGAAAAACTCGGCACGCGCGGCTACACTTATGTAAGCGACGGCTCCACGTATTACCGCATCGCGAATTTTCCGTCGTATGGAAAACTTTCGCACAACGATTTCAGCGGCATTCGCTCCGGCGCGCGCGTCGACGTCGACGAGTACGACAAGGCCGACGCCCGCGATTTCGTACTGTGGAAGGCGAAGAAAGACGACGAGCCTGCGTGGGAAACGCCGCTCGGCGCGGGACGTCCCGGCTGGCACATCGAATGTTCGGTGATGGCGATGAAGTATCTCGGCGAAACGCTGGATATCCACAGCGGCGGCGTCGATCTCACGTTTCCGCATCATGAAAATGAGATCGCGCAATCGGAAGCGCTCACCGGCAAACCTTTTTCCCGATTCTGGCTGCACGCCGAACATCTCATCGTCGAGGGGCAGAAGATGTCCAAGTCGCTCGGCAATTTTTATACGCTGCGCGATCTGCTCAGGCTCGGCTATACTCCCGAAGCGATGCGCTACCTGCTGGCATCGGTGCCCTATCGAAAAAAACTCAACTTCACGTTCGACGGACTCAAAGCCGCCGCGACCTCCATCGACCGGCTGCGCAATTACAAGTTGCGTCTGGAGACCGATAAATTCGCGGAAGGCGCGAATCAGCAATTGATCGAGCGGACCAAGGCGGCCAACGTTTCCTTCGCGGGCGCGCTCGATGATGATTTGAACACCGCGGGCGCGCTGGCCGCCGTGTTCGAATATATTCGCGACACCAACAGCGCCATGGATGCCCAGGAATTTCTCGCGGGCAACGCCAAAGACGCGCTCGACTTCTTAAAACGATTCGACTCCGTGTTCGACGTGCTGAGGCCGTCGGCAACGGCCGGCGGTCTCTCCGACGCCGCAATCGACGCGCTCATCGCCGAACGAAATGCGGCGAAGAAATCCAAAAACTTCGCGCGCGCCGATGAAATCCGCAACCAACTGGCGTCGGAAGGCATCCTCCTCGAAGACACCAAAGACGGAATCCGGTGGAAACGACAATGAAAATCGAAACCAAACTGATTCATTCCGGCGATCGCAAAAAACCCGGCGACTGGGTCCCGGTCTCGACGCCGATCTACACCGCGAGCAGTTTCTTTTACCCGTCGATGGAACAGCTCGACCGCGTTTTCGGCCGGGAGGAAAAGGGCCCGTCGTATTCCCGCTACGATAACCCGACCACCAGCGCGCTCGAAGAGCTGATGGCGGATCTCGAAAACGGCCACGGATGCGTCGCCTGCGCTTCGGGCATGAGCGCGCTGCACCTCGCCGTTGTTTCCGCGCTGATCGACCGGCCGAAGCGCATCCTGGCGGCCAACGCGCTCTACGGCGCGACCACCAATATGTTGATGAACATTTTCGCGCCCCTCGGCATTGAGACGACGTTCGTCGACATCTGCGATCTCGCCGCCGTCGAGGACGCCGTCGCCGAAACAAAACCGGGCGCGATTCTCATGGAGACGGTTTCCAATCCCCTGCTGCGCGTCGGCGAGATGGATAAAATCGCCGTGATCGGCAAACGCGCGAACGCCCCCTTAATCGTCGACAATACGTTCTCGACGCCGCTGCTGGTTCGTCCGCTCGATCTCGGCGCGGCGATCTCGGTCCACAGCGCGACCAAGTACCTGGCCGGTCACGGCGACGTTCTGGGCGGAGTCGTCATCGCCGACGCCGGCCACTTTGATCCCATCAAGACTCTTTCGCGCACCCTGGGCCCCGTGATGAGCCCGTTTGAAAGCTATCTGACCATGCGCGGCATCAAGACCCTGGCTCTGCGAATGGAGCGCCAGTGTTCGAACGCTCGTAAAGTCGCGTCGTGGCTCGCCACGCACCCGCAAGTGGAGCGCGTGCACTTCACCGGCGATCCGGCGCATCCCGACGCCGCCACCATCGCGCGCCTTTTTCCGAAAAATCTCTACGGCGCAATGATCGCGTTCGAGATCAAAGGCGCGGCTCGCGCCGAAGTGTTCCGCTTCATGGACCAATTGAAACTGATCGTGCGCGCAACCTCGCTCGGCGACGTCCACACCATGACGCTCTACCCGGCCATGGCCTCGCATCGCGACCTGTCGCCGAAACAGCGCCAGCGTTTGGGCATCGGCGATAATCTGGTGCGTTTGTCGATCGGCATCGAAGCCGCGGAAGACATCATCGCAGATCTGGATCAGGCGCTCGCCTGAAAATACCGCCCCGCATCGCGCCGGAACAGCAACCACGCGATTCCCGCGAAGATCACGCCGTGAACCGCGAACCGGGACCACGCATTCCACGCGCTGACGACGACGTGGAACCCGATCCAGGCGACCGCCATCCATCGCGCCCAGTTCCGCCCGCGAAGAAGGAAGATCCCCGCCACCACTGCCGCCAGCTCGATCAGGCCCACGCCCCACACGTCGAATTGCCAGACGCGCCTCGATGCGAGCTCGGGGAGGTGTGACGCAAAAACCGCCGCACCCGCTACGATGTACACCCATCCGATAACGGTCACCGCGAGCGGACGCTGTTTCATGCGGATCTTTAATTCTTGCGCTGCGGCGGAACCAGGGAATCTATCGCACTAAATCTCGCGGATCGTCAATCCAGTAATCCGGCTCCCATTTCGCAAGCTCAGCCGGATCGCCGTATCCATAACGAACCGCGCAAATTTTCACGCCCGCGCGCCGGCCCGCTTCCATGTCCGAGGGCGTGTCGCCCACCAGCAGACAATCCTCGGGCCGCCCACCAAAAATTTCCATCGATTTGAACACCACGTCCGGCTCCGGCTTGGCCGGAAATCCGTCGGTCCCCTGCACGTGATCGAAATGTCCGATCAATCCGAACTGTTCGAGCACCGCGCGCGTCGTCGGCGTACCTTTGGTAGTGGCCGTGGACTTCTTTCCGCCCAACGCGCCCAGCATTTCGGCGACTCCCGGGTACACCGTCGTCGACGCGTGCTTGCGCTCGCGATAAATCTCCCGATACTCCCCGAGCATTTCCTCCAGCGATTCCTGAGGGAACCCGAGGTCGCGAAACAGGTCGAACAAATGCCGCCCGATGTAGCGGCGCAGGAAGGAATCGTCGACATCGGCGCGTCCTCTGGCGATCAGGACCGCCTGAACGGCTCCGCAGATATCGGACGCCGAATTCATCAGCGTCCCGTCGACGTCAAAAAGATAAACCCGGTATTCCGGAATCACGCCGGCTGCGGACCGCCCTCGAGCACGCCCGGCGCGCGACGTCCGGTCTCCGGCTTGATGATCTGCTGCGCGTCCGGCGGCGGACCCGACGGCCCCGGCGGCTGGAACGCCGCCAGCGTTTTGCCTTCGATCAACTGGTTCACTTCGCTGCCGTCGAGCACTTCGCGTTCGAGCAGCGCCAGCGCGATGCGCTCCAGCGCGTCGGCCCGATGCTCGATCACCTGCCGCGCGCGAGTGTAGCCGTTCTCCACCAGCTTCTTCACCTGCTCGTCGATGCGAATCGCCGTCGCTTCGCTGAAATCGCGATGCTGTGCGATCTCGCGGCCCAAAAAGATCTGCTCCTCGCGCTTGCCGAAGCTCAGCGGACCCAGATCGCTCATGCCCCATTCGCAAACCATCTTGCGAGCCAGATCCGTCGCACGCTCGATGTCGTTGCCCGCGCCGGTGGTGACTTGCTTCATGAAGATCTCTTCCGCGATGCGCCCGCCCATCAGGATCGCAAGCTGCGCCTCCAGATACACTTTGCTGTAGCTGTGCTTGTCGTCGAGCGGAAGCTGCTGGGTCAATCCCAACGCCATGCCGCGCGGGATGATGGTCACCTTGTGCACCGGATCGGCTTCCGGAGTCAGCGCCGCGACCAGGGCGTGGCCCGCTTCGTGGAACGCCGTGTTGCGTTTTTCCTCATCGCTGATGATCAGGCTCTTGCGCTCGACGCCCATCATCACTTTATCTTTGGCGACCTCGAAATCGAACTGCGTCACCACCTTGCGATTCTGCCGCGCCGCGATCAGCGCCGCTTCGTTCACCAGGTTCGCCAGGTCCGCGCCCGCAAATCCCGGCGTGCCGCGCGCGATCGTGGTCAAATCCACGTCGTCCGCGAGCGGCGTCTTCTTGGTATGGACCTTCAGGATCTGCTCGCGGCCCTTCACATCCGGCCGTCCGACGACCACGCGCCGGTCGAAACGCCCCGGCCGCAGCAGCGCCGGATCCAGCACGTCCGGCCGGTTGGTCGCCGCTACCAGAATGACGCCTTCGTTCGATTCGAACCCGTCCATTTCTACCAGGAGTTGATTGAGCGTCTGCTCGCGCTCATCGTGGCCGCCGCCGAGCCCGGCGCCGCGATGCCGGCCGACCGCGTCGATTTCATCGATGAAGATGATGCACGGCGCGTTCTTCTTGCCCTGCTCGAACAGATCGCGCACGCGGCTCGCGCCGACGCCCACGAACATCTCCACAAAATCCGAACCCGAGATCGAGAAGAACGGCACGTTCGCTTCGCCCGCGATCGCGCGCGCCAGCAGCGTCTTGCCCGTTCCCGGCGATCCGATCAGCAGCACGCCTTTCGGGATGCGCCCGCCCAGCTTCTGGAATTTCTGCGGCTCGCGCAAAAATTCGATAATCTCCTGCAATTCTTCCTTGGCTTCCTCAACCCCGGCGACATCTTTAAAGGTCACCTTCTTCTGTTGCGAGGAATGCAGCCGCGCGCGCGATTTCCCGAAGCTCAGCGCCTTGTTGCCTCCCGACTGCATCTGCCGCATCATGAAAATCCAGAACCCCAGCAGCAGCACGAACGGAATCGCGTTCACCAGGATCGAAACCCAGTTGCCGCCGTTGTCCTTTTCCACCTTCACCGCGACGTGATGGTCCAGCAATTCCTTGGTGAAATCGTTGTAGTTGGTCAGAACGACGGAATGAAATTCGTCGCCATTCTTGTATTTCCCGTTAATGTCGCCGGTGGTGCTGTTCAGCGATACGCTGTCGACCTTTCCGTCCTCCACCTGCTGCACCAGGTCGGAAAACTTGGGCTGCGCGCCCGGCGGTTTGCTCCCTCTGAAAACCAGCCACACCAGCACCACCAGGCAGAAAATAATCAGCCACAGGACTGCGTTTCGAACACTTGAATTCATGAACATCTCCCACTGCTAACTTGTATCCGCGCGCAAAACGGAGCGCGATGCGCCCCTTGCGCTTGTCTGGACCCGGACACCTGACGCTCCGATTCAGCGCCGCGTCTCCGAGACGCGAAGCCCGGCAAATCCCTCGGCTGCGCCGAACTCTCGGGCCCACGCAACCTTGCCGTCATATTCCAAAATCGGCCAAAAACGCCGCTCCCAGGAGGGCACTCCGGCGCGCCGGAACATTTTCTTGAGCTTTTGTTCGCGTGACTTTCCCACCGGACGGTAGCGATCACCAGGCCTCCACCCGCGCAACACCAGGGGTGCGGTCAATTCCAATTCCAGGTTATCACACGGTTCCAATCGGATTTCGGAGGCGCCGTCGGGCGATGGGTAAGTCCCTGGAATCGTTACCTCTATCTCGGGAACGGCCGGCCCCCGATCCGGTCCCCCATCCGGTCCCCCATCCGGTCCCCGATCCGGTCCCTGATCCGGCTTTCGACCCGTCCTCGCCATCCGGATCACGTCGAGCGACCGGATCGCCTCGACCCCCGGCAAACTCACCCGGGCGCTCTTCATTTCGATCACGCTCTCTACGTGCTCGAAATCGATCCCGCGCAAATCCCCTTTCACCGCCTCAATCGCCCGCCGCACTTCCCGGCGCGCCACCGCCCTCAAACCCGCCTCCGGGATCAACTGGACAAACTCGGCGGGCTCGCGACGCCCGGTCCGCGGTTGCTGTTCCCAATACCGCTCCTCTTCATATGCGAGATCCCCGAGATTCGCCAGTCGATCCACGATCTGCGGATTCCAGTCTCGCGCCAACTGCGGCATCATCTCATGACGAATCCGGTTCCGCGCAAATCGAGTCTCACGGTTCGTGGCATCCTCGCGCCACGGAACCTTTCGCGCTCGCAGGAATTCTTCAACCTCGCCGCGCCGCACGCCGATCAGCGGCCGGATCAACCCATCTCCGGTCACCGGATGAATCCCCGAGAGTCCCGCAAGACCCGCTCCGCGCAGCACCCGAAACAGCACCGTCTCGGCCTGATCGTCGCGCGTGTGCCCCGTCGCCACGCGATCGCCAACGCCGTCGCGAATCAATCCTTGAAAAAAATTCTGCCGCGCCCGCCGCGCCGCCTGCTCCAGATTGCCCGCCGAATCGGCCCGCGCTTCCGATCGAAAAAACGCGATTCCCAATCGGCCCGCCATCGCCGCCACGAATCGCTCATCTTCTTCGGAAGCCTCGCCGCGCCATTTGTGGTTGAAATGCGCGATGCCCGAAATCGCCGCGTTTAATTCAAGCAAAACCTGCAGCAGGCACACCGAATCCGCTCCGCCCGACACCGCGGCCACGACGCGGCTCCCCGCCGGCAGCATGTTATAACGAGAAATACTCTTGAGCACCAACTCCAGCACAGGCGATGCCTACATTGTAAGTCTCGACGTCGGCAGCTCCTCGGTCCGCACTTTGCTGTTCGATGCTGGAGCCCGCCAACTCGAAGGCTACGGAGCCCGTCTGCCCTATGAACCTGATCGAACCGCCGGCGGCGGCGTCGAAGTAAACCCCGAGAAACTCGCCGGTCTCGCCATCGACTGTTTCGACGAGCTGCATCGCCAGGTTCACAACCACGGTCTGCGCATCGCCGCCGTCGCCTCCGACGCCTTCTGGCACAGCTTTCTCGGCGTCGGCGAAGGCGGCAAACCAACGCTTCCGATCCTTCATTTATTGGATACGCGCAGCGCATCGGAAGTGCCGCGCGTTCCCGACGCTCACGCGCGTACCGGGTGCGTGCCGCATTCGAGCTACTGGCCGGCGAAGCTCCTGTGGCTCTCCCAAAATCGCCCCTCCGAGTTCGCGGCAACCAAACGCTGGCTCTCGTTTCCCGAATTCCTGTTCGAAAAATTATTCGGCCGCCCGCATGTTTCCACCTCGATGATGTCCGCCACCGGCCTGTGGGATCAAAATGCGAACGATTATGACGACGAGACCCTCTCGGCGAGCGGAGTCACCCGCGCCCAGCTTCCCGATCCGGCCGCCTTCGACCAGCCCGCTCGCGCGTTGCTTCCCGAATTTCGCGCGATGTGGCCCTCCTTCGAGGGCATTCCGTGGTTCCCCGCCCTGGGCGACGGAGCCTGCGACAACCTGGGCAGCGGCTGCATCACGCCCGATCGATGTTCCCTGATGGTCGGCACCACCGGCGCGATGCGCGTCGTCGTCGAAGCCGATCGCGTCGAAATTCCGCAAGGCCTATGGTGCTATCGCGTCGATAAAAAGCGCTTCATCCTCGGCGGCGCTGTTTCGAGCGGCGGCGAAGTCTTCGCGTGGATGAAGCGCACGCTCGCCCTGCCGAAGGATCTGGAGGCGCGCCTCGAAGCCGCCGAGCCCGGCACGCACGGCCTGACCCTCCTCCCGTTTTTTTCGGGCGCGCGATCCCCTTACTGGCGCTCGGATCTGCGCGCCGCCATCACCGGCCTCAGCTTCGCCACCGAACCGTTCGACATTTTCCGCGCGGCGCTCGAATCCGTCGCGCTGCGATTCCGCGAAATCGACGACCTCGTCGCCGCCCGCATCTCACCGCCGAAAGAGGTGATTGCTTCCGGCGGCGCCCTGCTAAAATCGCCCGCCTGGACCCAGATGATGGCGGATGCCGTGGGCCGGCCCTTGACGCAATGCACCGAACCCGAAGCCACCTGCCGCGGCGCGGCGCTCTGGGCGCTCGAACAGATCGGCGCCATCGATCATCTCAACGCCTTGCCGGCTTCCCTGGGCGCGACGTTCCAACCGCGCGAACAACATCGCGCGACCTACGATCGGCTTCTCGCCGGGCAACATCTCCTGTTCGACAAGCTTTATTCATAAGCGCGGCCGGCACACCAACGCCTTCTGAGGGGCGTGCGCGAAGGTTGACCCGAAGGCAACTGCGAAAGAGTGTTCCAATAAAAGTTCATGACCCCGGAAATCCGCGCCCGCGCCGCGAAAATAAAGCTGCTCCTGATGGACGTCGACGGCGTCCTCACCGACGGCCATCTCATCAACGTCCCCGGCCCCGACGGAAAAATGGTCGAGACCAAACTGTTCGACTCCCAGGACGGCATCGCCCTGCGCTGGCTCACCTGGTTCGACATTCAGACCGGCGTCATCAGCGGACGCCTCTCGCCCGCCACCGAAGAGCGCGCGCGCCAGGTGGGCATGACTTACCTCTATCAGGGCCATCACGAGAAAATTCCGATCATCGAAGAGATCCTGGCGAAAAGTAAAATCGCCCCCCAACAAATCGCCTACGCCGGCGACGATTTAACCGACGTCGTCGTCATGCGCCGCGTCGGATTCTCTATCGCCACCGCCAACGCCCGCCAGGAAGTGAAGGCCGCCGCCCACTACATCACCTCGGCCGCCGGCGGATCGGGCGCGGTTCGCGAAATCTGCGAGCTGCTGCTCGAAGCGCAGGGACACTGGCAGGACATTTTGCGAAAATACGAGATCTCATGAAAATCGGGATCGAAACCCTGGCGGATTCCGGCGAAGGCGTGCTGCACGAGCTGACCGGCGTCATCGCGCGCCATCACGGCGACATTCTAAGCGTCGAAATCGTAGAACAAAAGCCGCCCGAAGCCCGCATTTATTTTGAAATCGAAATCCCCGATCCCGCGCCACCCGGCGAAGCGTCGCCGGTAAAGCAAATGCTGGCCGCGCTCAATGCGCTCCCCGTGGTCCGCCGCGCCGCGCCGGTGGACACCATGGAGCGCATCTACGGAAAGCGCATCATCATCATGGGCGGCGGCGCGCAGGTCGGTCAGGTCGCGCTCGGCGCTATCACCGAAGCCGATCGCCACAACATTCGCGGCGAGCACATCTCGGTCGATACCATTCCGCTGGTCGGCGAACAGGCGTTGGCCGCCGCCGTCCGCGCCGCGGCGCGATTGCCGCGCGTCAAGGCCATCGTACTCGCCGGATCGCTGATGGGCGGCGAGATCGAACAAGCCGTGCTCGATGTCCGCGCGCAAGGCCTGCTCGTCGTCAGTCTCAACATGGCGGGCAGCGTCCCCGATGCCGCGGATCTGGTCGTCACCGACCCCGTGCAAGCCGGAGTGATGACGGTGATGGCCGTCGCCGACACCGCCAAATTCACCGTCGAACGTCTCAAACGGCGGCTGTTCTAAGCGTGCGTACACGCGAATAAACTTAAATAAATCCCTGCTTTTCAATCCAGTGTATGCACGCCCGAACCCGTCCGATCCGCCCTCGCGGCTATTCTCAAAACGGGGAGAAAGTATCGCGCGTGACGGCGCGAATACGGATTCGGCAGAAAGCTTGCGCGCGCAGCAGGTCCGAATCTACCCAGTCAGATAGCACGACCGGTCGTGTTCTTTGAAATCTTCAGCGAATATCCCGATAAATCGCGTATTTAACGGTAAATCGGGTCTTTAATGAAGAAAATGAGGCGAATTTCCGAGGTTCCGCGAACCTCACGATCACTTCGAATCACGAATCGTGTGTCTACACCGCGAGTGTTTCGAGCGACCGGATCTCCTGCCGCAGCGTCGCCAGGTCCACTTTGACCTGATCGAAATCCCCGCGCGAGGCCGCCTGCTCGATTCTGCGCGCGCACTCGCCCAAGCCTCGCGAGGCGAGCTGATCCGCCGCCGCGCCGATCATCTTCGCTTCCTGCCGCAGCGTGCCCGTATCCGCGACCCCCGCGGCGTTTTCGAGCTTTTTCAAACGATCCGGCGCCAGTTGCAGGAACAGTTGCAGCATGTCGTTCATCAGCGCCGTATCGCCCTGCATCAACCGGTCC
>DATHCE010000082.1:0-7125 GCA_035319685.1 Bryobacteraceae bacterium
CGCCTCCACGGCGATCCCGCGGATTTCGAGCTGCTGCGCGAGATTCAATCTCGGGTCGCTCGCTCCGACAGTCTGTTCGTGTTTCCCTACCGGCCGTCGCTGTATTTTATGACCGGCGCCCGCAATCCCACACGCTATTCGTTTCTTCAGCCCGGTATGTTTCCGGAAAAAGACGAATGGACGGCGCTAGCCGAGCTTCAAGCCGATCCGCCGGTCTGGGTCTATTATACGGATCTGCCGGAGTCGGCCTATCTGCGGATCTGGCCGTCGAGCAATCGCGCGCGCTTACGCCTGCGGCATATCGAAGATTTCTTGAAGGAGAATTACCACCGGATGGAACAACAGGGGGATTTACAACTCTTACGGAGAAATACTGCCGGGAGGGAGACGAACGGGCGGTAACCCGTTCGTTCCCTCTCGGGCGAAAGTTCAGGTTTAGCTACCCTGGTTGGCAGCCTGCGTCATGACGGAAGCGATCTTTGAGAAGATCGTGCTGATGCTGGTGGCCACGCCCGGCATAATGGCGCCGGCGGCGACGGCCACGAAGCCCGCCATCAGAGCATATTCGATGAGGTCCTGACCACGAGTATCTTTCAGGAGTCTCAGCTTCCAAATCAGTTTCTGCATTTTTCCTTTATCTCCTCTCCCTATGGTGCGCGATAGGTCCCTATCGCACTACAAACGTATCATCGGCGGATTTTTGAAAGAATCAGGCTTAAAGCCTAAGCGCCTTCTCAAAAACTCTCAGGGTGTGACTTTTGCTGCGAATGCGGCACCTTAGATCCGCTCTCGGGGTACTTGGTGTTAGCGTAGAGAGAAATGCCGATTCGGGCTCGCAGGTTGTTGATTTTTCTTGTGGTATTGGTACCATCCGCGTGGTTCGCATGGCGGGCGCGGCGGATGCCCGAATTCGGATATCTGCATGACGATGGCGTTTTTTTCGTGAGCGCGAAAAGTCTGGCCGCCGGTAGCTACAGCATTCCCAGCCTGCCGGAAAATCCCGCTCAGACCAAGTTTCCTCCGCTGTATCCGCTTTATTTGTCATTGATTTGGCGCATCAATCCGAATTTTCCCGCCAATCTGAGCCTGGCCACCGCCATGAACTGGATGGTACTGGCGATTCTGCTCGTGCTCGCTTTCCTTCTGCTTCGCCGCTACGGATTCTCGGAACGGAATGCGCTGTGGATGACCGCTGCGATCGGATGGAATCCATACGTGATACTTTTCGGCACGCGAATGTTTTCCGAGGTGTTTTTTACCTGCTGGATCCTCGCCGTCTTTCTGATTTTGGCGCGCGCCGGCCTTCCGCGAGAAAGGCTGTCGATGGCGATTTTGGCCGGCATCTTCGCCGGCGCGGCGTATTTGTCGCGAACCGCGGGCATCGCGCTGCTGGTTTCGGTTCCGGCGTATCTGATCTGGAAAAAAGAACTGAGCCGCGCAGTCGCCTTTGCGGCGTCCATGCTGCCGTTCATCGCCGGATGGATGCTATGGACCCGAATGCACGCCGTCGCGACCCGCGATCCGACGCTGATCTATTACACCGATTACATTCGTTACCAGTTCTTGAACGTCGGCTTCGATAATCTGGCGGTCGTCTTGTGGAAAAACCTCGATCAGGTTCTATACGGCATGGGATCGCTGGTCCTGCCCAAGCTGGTCGATTCGCTGCCCGTCAAAATTCTGACGCAGGTGATCGCGGTCGCGATGATTTCGGGCGTCGTGAGGCTCGCGCGGCGGAAAATCGCCGTCGATTACGCGCTATTCGCGTTGGTTTCGACCGGAATCCTTTTGCTCTGGCATTTTCCGCCCAATGAGCGATTCGTCCTGCCTCTGTATCCTTTATTGCTCGCCGGATTGGTCACTGAGCTGGCGCATATGGTGAAAATGCTCGGCGCTTCGTTCCATCACAAAGACGCGAGTCAAAGAATTGTCGCCGCGCTGTTTGCGTCGGCCGTCGCGGCGGGGTTCGGGATCGCGCTGGTTTTGCAGTTTTACACAACCTTCAGTTATCTGAAGGAATCCTCTGATCAGAAAACCTCAAAACTGCGCGATCTCGAAACCGCCTACTCGTGGATTGCGGCGAATTTACCGTCTTCCGCCACTGTTTTTTCCTACGACGATCCTTTGCTCTATCTCTACACCGGCCGGCGTGGAAATTATCTGCCGTTGCTGCCGCGGTGGTGGTACGCCGAGGACCACCAGTCCATCATCAATGCCTATCGCAACGTCGTGCCCTATTGCCGAAGCCGAGGGCTTCAGTACTTGTACTTCACTTCCGAAGACCTGGAACGCGAGGCCGGGCCGGACGATCGTGAAGCGATCGGGCGTTCCATTGAAGCGAACCCGGAACTGACGCCAGTGTTTCGCGCCGGTATTGGGACGCTCTACAGGGTCGACTACCAGAAGTAGTAATAACGGGTGTACCAAACCGGAACCACCGGCGCCACATAGACCCTCGGAGCGTAATAAACCGGGCCGTAGCCGCGGTAGAAATAGTGGTGCGTCACATAATATATGTGCGAGCTGGTGTCCGTGCCCGGGACATTCTGTTTCGGCGAAAGCGCCGTCAACGTCGTCAAGGTGACCAGCACCAGGGCCAAAACCAACAATGTCTTTTTCATAACCGCCTCCTGAGGGGTATGGGCGGCCGCGATCAAGGCGAATTAGTAGATTAATGCATTTTAATAAAAAGCCGGTCGCAGTCCCGGCGCTTTTTCCGCCGATCTTTAGAGCGGCATGCTTTGGCTGTTACCTCTCGCACTCCTCGCAGTTAGCGTGAAGCAGGATCAAACCCCCTTGAAGAACGGGTGCGACGAAGATGCCGACGTCATCGCCACCCTCAACGCCGGAGTAAAGCTGACGATTCGATTCGCGCTCGCCGGCCAGAGCGTGCCGTGCTACAAGGTCGCGGCCGAAACGGACGGGAAGACCATCGAGGGATATTTGCCCGCCGCTTCCCTCACCGGCCTCGACGAGTTCGATAAGGGTCTTCGCGGCGCGACGGCGCTCGACATGAACGCGGTGATGGACCCGATCCAGGCGTCGGCCGGGATGGGCTCGCTTGCACCGGACGCGTCGGGACGGGCAGCCGCCATCGAAGCCACGCGCCTGATCGGGTCGAGCCAGCCCGCCAAAGCGCTGGCGATCCTCGAGCCGCAGATCAAAAGACAAAAAGATCCGAATTTGCTGGCGCTCGCCGGCATCGCGGCCTGGCGCAACGACGACGGCCGCCAGGCGCTCGAGTATTGGCACGCCTCGCTCGACATGCAGCCGAATCCGAATCTGGAAACGCTGATGCGGCGCGTCGAGCGCGAGACCAAGAACGATCAGAGCAACGAAAAACTGTTCGGCACGCGCGTGATCCTGCGCTATGAGAGCGCCGCGGTGTCGATCGAAACGGCGCGCGGGATGGTCGCCGCGCTCGACCAGGAATATTCGCGAATCGCGGGACAACTCGGGTGCCAGGCCGAGGAGCGGATCGTGGCGATCGCACAGAGTGCGGCCGCGTATCGCAAGACCACAGACGCCGCGGAGTGGAGCGGCGGCCAATATGACGGCAGAATCCGCGTGCCGGTATTCGACGGCCAGCGAATGGATGCCGCGATGCGCCGGACGCTCGCGCACGAGACTACGCACGCATGCCTGACTATGCTCGGGCAATGGCCGGCGTGGCTTCAGGAAGGGCTGGCGCAAGAGATGTCGGGCGATCGCGTGACGCCGGCGCTCCAGAAAACCCTGGAGGATTGGGCGCGCGAGAAAAAATTGCCAAGGCTCGAAAATCTACGCCAGGATTGGTCGCGCCTGGATACCGAACACGCGCTCGCGGCCTACGCGCTGTCGCTCGAAGCGGTGGAGATGATCGAGCAGGTATACGGCGCCGAAGGAATCGGCAACCTGCTGCGGAATCCGCAACGGCTGCCGGAAATTCAGGTCGATCTCGACAAGCGGCTCGGGCTTTGAAGGATCGCGGGGCAAACAATTCGCTATTCTGAATTTATAAATGCCGTTTGCCACAATTCCCGAAGCGATCGAGGAGTTTCGCGCCGGCCGCATGGTGATCGTTGTCGATGACGAAGATCGCGAAAACGAAGGCGATCTGACCATGGCCGGCGAATTGATCACGCCCGAAGCGATCAATTTCATGGCGACCCACGGCCGCGGGCTGATCTGCCTGGCGCTTGCGCCGGAGCGTTGCGACGCGCTGCATCTGCCGCTGATTTCGCCGATGAATACGTCGCGCTTCGGCACGGCGTTTTGCGAATCGATCGACGCAGTCGAAGGGGTGTCGACCGGCATTTCGGCATCCGATCGCGCGCTCACCATCCGCCTGGCGATGCGGCCGGAGACTCGCCCGCGCGATCTGGCGCGTCCTGGCCACGTGTTTCCGCTGCGCGCGCGCGAAGGCGGCGTGCTGGTGCGCGCAGGACAAACCGAAGCGGCGGTCGACCTGGCGAAGATGGCGGGACTCCAACCGGGCGGCGTGATCTGCGAAATCATGAACCCGGACGGAACCATGGCGCGCGTTCCCGAGCTCACCGAATTCCGCAAGCGTCACGGCATGAAAATGATTTCGGTGGCGGACCTGATCCGCTACCGGCTGGCCAACGAGCAATCGATCGAGCGGCGCGGCGAAGGCTGCATCGACACCGAATTCGGCGCCTTCAGAACGATTTCCTATGTGAGCGCGTTCAACGGCGAAGCCCACGTGGCGCTGGTGCGCGGCGAGGTCGCCGGCCGCGAGAACGTCCTGGTGAGGATGCACGCGCGCTGCATTTACGGCGACGTGTTCGGCTCGACGCAGTGCAATTGCGCGCAGATGGTCCGCGGATCCTTGAAGCGCATCGCCGAAGAAGGCTCGGGCGTATTCGTGTATCTGCACCAATCCGGCTTGGGGACGCGTAAGCATTACCCGGAAGGCGATACGCATGCGCCGCCGCAGCACGAAACCGGCATCGGCGCGCAGATCCTGGCGGATCTAGGGCTCACGACGATTCGTCTGCTGACGAACCATCCGCGCAAAGTGGTCGGCCTCGAGGCCTTCGGCATCGAGATCATCGAACAGATTCCGGTTTAAGAACGCAGCAGATTCCGCGCCAGGAAAAAAACATTCGCCGGACGCTCGGCGAGACGGCGCATGAAGTAGGGATACCACGCCGTTCCATAAGGGACGTAGAGCCGCAAGCGATAGCCTAGATCGACGATTCGCTTCTGCAAATCGCGGCGGATTCCATACAGCATTTGAAATTCGAATTTGTCGGGGGCGATGTTGCGTTCGCGCGCATAGCGGAACGCCTCGTCCAGAATCATTTCGTCGTGGGACGCGATGGCGGGATAGGTTCCCTGATCGAGCAGCGTCTTCATCAGCGCCAGGTAGTTGCGATCGACCTCGCGCTTTCCGGCGAACGCCACCGACCGCGGTTCATCGTACGCGCCCTTGCACAGGCGAACCGGAATCCCCTCCCGGTTCAGACGATCGATATCGGCGGCGCTACGAAACAGGTACGCCTGAATCACCGATCGCGCGCAGCCAAACTCGGCGGCGATTTTCGAAACGATCGTGAGGGTGCGGTCGGTGTAAGCGCTCGATTCCATGTCGATCTCGACGCGGCTGCCGGTTTCTCTGGCGCGCGTGGCCAGCTTGCGAACATTTTCGAGGCAGGCGTCTTCGGATAAATCGAGACCGAACTGGGTCAGCTTGATCGAAACCGTGGCGGGGAGCCGGTGCGCGGTGATACGCTCCAGCGCTTCGAGATAGGAATCGCACGACTGCTCGGCTTCTTCCAGCGACGTTACGTTTTCGCCCAGGTGGTCGAGCGAGGCGCAGACATTTTCGCGCTCGAGACGTTCGCAGACGGCGATCTCATCGTCGAGCGTTTCTCCCGCGACGAATCGCCGGGTGAATTTCTTTGAGACCGGCGAGGTCTCCATCCATCTCCTGATTCCTTTCTGCGTCGAAAGGAACAGGAAAAACTGACGCATCATATGGGGCGGTCGGTAACG
Source organism: Bryobacteraceae bacterium (assembly GCA_035319685.1). GTDB lineage: Bacteria > Acidobacteriota > Terriglobia > Bryobacterales > Bryobacteraceae > Palsa-187. Next base: position 6,001 of record DATHCE010000082.1, read on the forward strand.
CGATCGTTTCCTGCCAGCGGCTGCGGCTCTCTGGTGGCGGTATCGATGCGGGAAGGCTCGGGCGGTTCACCAGCGCCGCCGACGCCCAGCTCGCGCATCCTCTTTAGCGATGGTACCAGACGCGCGTCCCAGGATCCGGCGGAGCGATTGAAGGCGTCCACGGCCTTGGCCAGATGACGGCCCGAATCGGAATAATATTCGGCGAATCCGCGGATGCGATCGTAAAATTCCGATGCGATGCGGCGCAGCTCGACCGCGTTTTGCGCCAGCTTCTCCTGCCGCCATCCGTAAGCGACGCCCTTAAGCACGCTGATCAAGGTCACCGGCGTGGCGAGCAGAACCTTGCGCGCGAGCGCGCGTTCGAGCAATTCCGGATCGCGCTCGAGCGCGGCGCTCAGGAAATGATCGCCGGCGAGAAACAGCACCACCATTTCGGGCGCGGGCTGAAACTGGGTCCAGTATTCGCGCGCGCTCAGAACATGGATGTGGCGCATGACCTGCTGCGCGTGGCGATCGAGCGCGGCGCGGCGCTTGGCCTCATCGCCGGCCGATTCCGCTTCCAGATAAGCCGCGAGCGGAACCTTCGCGTCGACCGCGAGAGTGCGCTCGCCGGGCAGGCGCACGATCATATCGGGCCGCATGTTCTCGGTCGATTCCTGCTCGAAAAAATCGCAATAGGGAACCATTCCGGCGAGCTCGGCCACGCGTTTGAGCGTCAGTTCGCCCCATCGGCCGCGCGCATTCGGCGCGCGCAAGGCTTGCGAAAGTGCGACCGTTTCGCGGCTCAAATGGTTGAGCTGATTTTCGAGACCGCCCATCGTGTGCTGGCGATACGCCTCGAATTCGCGAATCTGCGATTCGATACGCGCGAGAGCGTCGGCGACCGGCGGTTCCTTGGTCGGCGGTTCCTTGGGCAAGGACTCGCGCCGTTCGCGCATCCACAAGGCGCCCCACACGGCGCCGAGCGCCAACGCCAAAACAATTCCCGCCAGAAATGTTGCCGTCGTCATCTGTTCTTTCAGTGTGGCACAGATCGCGCCGCGACGGATCGGATTGTAAGCTGAAAAGATGGATCCGAAACGAGAATTTCTGCGCCACGCCGTGGCTACGCTCGCCTATCGCGGA
>DATHCE010000083.1:0-5282 GCA_035319685.1 Bryobacteraceae bacterium
GAGATCCCACTTGGCGGCGCCGGCGGATACCTCGCTTTCTGTCCGCTTCCACCGTGCGTCAGGAATCGGTAGAGGGGGCACCAGCGTGAACGAGGTCTGGAAGACCGGATGCCGGATGGGATCGCGTTGCCACTGGATTTCCCTCACCACCTGGTCGAGCGGGATGTCGCGGTGGGACAAACCGTCGAGCACGGTGTCCTTCACTTCGCGCAGGTAATCGCGGAACGTGCGGCCGGCTGAAGGTCGACTCCGCAGCACGAGCGTGTTCATCAAGAAACCCGCCGTTAGCTCGAATTCGGCACGGCGCCGGACGTCGGTGAATGTGCCAACCACCAGATCCTCGTTTCCGGTGTAACGGAACAGCAAGGTTTTCAAAACGGCGAGCATCAAAGCGAAAGGAGTGACACCCTCGCGGTGAGCCGTCTCGCGGACCGCCGCGGCCAGCCCGGCCGGGACGGCGAAGTCGGCGGCTGCACCGCGGAAGGAAAACACCGCAGGGCGGGGACGATCGGCCGGCAGATTCAGAGGCGGTACCTCTCCGGCGAGCTGTTTCTGCCAGTAGGCAAGTTGTTCGCCAGTGTCGTTTTCAAGAGATCGCTTCTGCCACAGCGCGAAATCGGCGTACTGTAGTTTGGGCTGGGGCAGCGGCGAGGGCTGATTTTTCGAAAAGGCATCGTAAATCGCCGGCAGCTCCGACATCAACACGCCGTAGATCGTCACCCCATCGTGGATCAGGTGGTGCTGAACCAGGAACAACTGGTATTGATCCTGGTCCAATTTGACGAGCCTTGCTCGTATCAAGGGACCGATGCCCAGATCGAAGGGACGGCGCGCATCCGGCGTCGCCAGACGGATCGCTTCCTGTTGCCGCGCGGCCTTGGGGAAGGAGGTCAAATCGTGGAATGGGATCTCGATCGGCAAACGGTCGTGGATCGCTTGAACCACTTGTCCGTCAACGTAGGCGAATGTCGTGCGCCAGATTTCATGCCGCTGGATCATTTCGTCCATCGCGCGTTCGAGCGCGGCGCGATCGAGAGGACCATTGAAGTGCAACGTCATGGTCCCGTTGTATAGCGGCGCCTGCGGATCGAGCTGCGCATGCAGCCAGATCTGGTGCTGGCAGGGAGCGAGCGGAACGCGCTCCTTCGGGCTGCGCGGTTCAATCGGAGCCTCGCGCACCTGGTGCTTTGCTTCGGCCTGCAGCAGCCTCTCGAGCAAGCGCTTCTTGAGGGGAGACAAATAATCAGGCGACGCCATTAGCAGACCTCCGCCAACTTCCCGGTTCGCGAGAAAGCCGGGGCCCGCAATTCTACGGGCAGCGCCTTCAGGCCCCGCAGGCCAAGGTTTTCACGCCAGACCGGCTGCGTTCCCGCCGCGATTGACAGATGCGGGAATTTCTTGAGCAGGCTGGTGAACGCAATCTGTCCTTCGATGCGCGCGAGCGGCGCGCCGAAACAGAAATGCGCGGCCCAGCCGAACGCCAGGTGACGATTGTCGGTGCGCTCCAGATCCAGCTGGTCGGGATCCGGGAAACGTTCGGGGTCGCGATTGGCCGCGGCCATCACCGCGATCACCGCCTGCCGGTGCTTGATCTGCTTTCCTCCGAGGACCACGTCTTCGGGAGCCAGACGCGCCGTATGCTGGCTCGGACTTTCATACCGCAACAGTTCCTCGACCGCGGGCTGAATCTTTTCCGGATGCTCGCGCAGCCACTGCATCTTTTCCGGATGGCGGCACAGCGTCAGCAGCCCGTTGCCAATCAGGTTGGTGGTGGTTTCCTGTCCTCCGACCATGGTCACGATGCTGTTGGCGATCACTTCCTCTTCGGTCAGCCGTCCGCCGTCCAATTCCGCCGTGAGCAGGGATTGAATCAGCCCCTCGCGCGGATGCCGCTTCAGGTCTCGAATCGCGGCGCGGAAGTAAAGCGTCATTTCCTCGACAGAGTCGACCACGCGCGCGGCCCGGTCGGGATTGTGCTGGAAATTCCCGAGCATTTCCGCGAACGCCGCCGACCATTTCTTAAGCTGCGGATGGTCCGACGTTGGAACGCCCAGCATCTCCGCCGTGACGATCGCGGGAAGAGGCTCGGCAAATTGGGAGATGATGTCGGCGGTATCGGAGCCTTCTATTTTGTCCAGCAGGCGGTCCGCGATCTCCTGCACGTGGTCGCGCAGAACGGCCACACGAGCCGGCGTGAACGCAAACGAGGCCAAGCCGCGCAGCCGCGCGTGAGCCGAGCCGTCCATGAACAGCATCTGTCTGACCATCACCTGCGCGATGGGATTCAGCTCGGAACAACCCATCAGGCTCAATTGTTCCGGCGTGGGAGTGCGGTCCGCCGAATAGCGATGCAGCACGGTCACCACGTCCTGGTATCCGGTCACGACCCAGGCATACAGGAACGGGTCCCAATGCACCGGATCGTTCTCCCTTAGCTCGCGGTAGAGCGGATAAGGATTCGCCAGGACGCCGGGATCGAGAAGCCGGTAAAGGCTCAGTTGCGCGTCGTTCATTTACGCCTCCAGGTCAGCCAGAAGGCTGGCCGCTTCCTCTTCCGGCATCGATTGGAGATGCGTGATCAGCAGGCGCTCGACGGCATCGGCAAGCAGGCCTGCGGTGGGCGCTTCGAACAGGTCGCGTAGCGTCAACGGGACGCCGAAGCGCTGGCGCACCCGCAGGACCAACTGGGTTCCCAACAAGGAATGTCCCCCCAACAGGAAGAAATTATCGTCGAGCCCCACTTCCGGGATGTTGAGGATCTCGCTGATCATTGCAGCCACGCGCTTCTCGAGAGGCGAACCGGGAGCGCGATAGGGAACGGCTTCGCGCGCCGGCCGGGTCGTGGGAGCGGGCAGCGCGGCGCGATGGAGTTTCCCGCTGGAATTGAGAGGCAGCGATTCCAGGCGCATGAAGGACGCCGGAATCATGTAGTCGGGCAGACGCGCCGCCAGGAACCCGCGCAATTCGCCCGCCTCCGGCGCGATGCACGTGCGGGGAACGACGTAGGCGGCTAACTGCCGGTCCGCCACATCGCCGTAGCCAACGACGGCGCAGGTGGAAACCAGCGGATGCTGCTTCAAAACGGCGGCGACTTCATCGGGCTCCACGCGGTGGCCGCGGATTTTCTCCTGTCCGTCGATGCGCCCGTGAAATTCGATACGGCCGCCGGGGAGCATGCGTCCGAGGTCTCCGCTCCGGTACATGCGCGCACCGGGCCGGGCGCTGAAGGGATCGGGCAGGAAGCGCGCCGCGGTAAGTTGCGGCTGGTTGCGGTAACCACGTCCCACGTTGGCTCCGCCTATGTAGATCTCGCCGATTTCTCCGGGTTCGACCGGCTGGCGGTTCTCATCGAGGATGTAGATCTGCGTTTGCGCTACCGCCGCGCCGATGTTGGGGCGGGTGGACTTGTGCTCGGTTGCCGTAATCACGCCTGAGGTCACCACGACGGCGCACTCGGTGGGTCCGTAGTTATTGATGAGCTCGAAAGGCAGGCCCTCGGCCGGGTAGCGATGCAGGGTGTCTGAGCCGGTCAACAGATAGCGCAACGCGGTTTCCCGCGGCCAGGGCGCAGCCAGCATCGGCTCGGCGAGCGTGGTGGGAACGAAGGCCACATCGATGCGTTCCTCGACCAGCCAGTCGCGGAGCAGTTCGGGTGACGTTCGCACCGCAGGATCTACGAGAACTACGGTGGCGCCGGCCGACAGGTGCGGCCACAGTTCCCACACGGCGGCATCGAACGCCAATCCAGCCAAATGGCTGACGCGGTCGCGCGCGGTGATCCCGAACGCCCGCCGGTGCCAGAACACCAGGTTGAGCAGATTGCCGTGGGTGATCTCGACGCCCTTAGGCGTGCCCGTGCTTCCGGAGGTGTAACTGACGTAGGCGAGGCGGTCGCGGCTGGCGGCAACCGGCTCAAATGTCACCGGGGCGGGCGAGAGAAGCTCGGCATCGCGCTCCAGATCGATCAGGTGTGGAGCTTTTGTTTCCGCGACCGAACGCGTTACCAGTACGCGCGCGCCCGAATCGGCCAGGATGGCTTCGCGCCGGGCCTCGGGCCAGGCGGCATCGATGGGCAAATACGCTCCGCCGGCTTTCCACGCCGCCAGCGCGGCGATCACGAACTCGAAAGAGCGTTCGAGACAAATCCCGACGACGACTTCCGGGCCCACGCCGAGGGAAGCCAGATGGCTCGCCAGCCGATCGGCGCGCGCGTTCAATTCTCCGTACGCCATAGTCTTTCCGCCGAGGGGCGATGCCAGGGCGATCAAATCCGGCGTCATGGACGCGATCAGTTGCGGCATGCAGGCGCGGCGTCTGCATTCGACGGTGCGGCCGAATGCAGGGGCGGGGATCGCGTCATGGATAACGCTGGTCGCTGGGGTCACGCTCGCCGGCAGCACGCGCGGTTCCCGAACGAAGTTGGCGCCAGACAGCGGATTCAGTGCAGCACGAGGATTTGTCATCGGGTCGAGCATAGCGGCCGTTCGCGATTGGAAGCTATAGCGTGCGAGTACCCTTCTTTTTGACCGATGTCCTGTGAAGGCAGTACTACTTGCTCGAAGGTTTGGTCCGTACTGGAGAACAAAGTTCTGTCCCGCAGTTTCGCTAAAATCCGGATTACAGATGAACACGATTCGAATCGCACTCGCCAACATCCGGTACCCGGCGACTCCCGAGGAGTCGGTCACGTTGGCCGGACAAGCCATCGCTGAGGCGGCCGTCGAGCGCGCCGACTTTATCTGCTTTCCGGAATGCTTCGTTCCGGGCTATCGAGGTATCGGGAAACCAGTGCCGCCGGCCGATCCCGGGTTCCTGGAACGCGCCTGGTCCGCGATTCAGGCGGCTGCCGCGAAGGCACCGATCACAGTTGTTCTCGGCACCGAACGCGTCGTAAACGAGGCCCTATTCGCAACCGCGCTGGTCATCAATCGAGACGGAACCATCGCCGGCTTTCAGGATAAGGTCCAACTCGATCCTTCCGAGGAGGGTACCTATTCGCCCGGTTCCGGGAGGCGGGTTTTCCAAATCGGTGCACTGACTTTTGGCGTCGCGATCTGCCATGAGGGTTGGCGCTATCCGGAAACCGTCCGCTGGGCGGTCCGGCACGGCGCCCAGATCGTGTTCCACCCTCATTTTCACGAAGCCGAGCCCGGCGGTTATGTGCCCGCGAGTTTCGCGCATCCCCGGAACTCATTCCATGAGAAGGCAGTCTTGTGCCGTGCCGCGGAAAATACCTGCTATTTCGCAACGGTAAATTGCGCGAGTGCCGGGTCGCCTACCAC
>DATHCE010000084.1:0-4678 GCA_035319685.1 Bryobacteraceae bacterium
GCGTCGACGCGCAGAAAATCCAGGAGGTGCTCTGGAAAAATCACGGCGTCATCACCGCCTACTCCCCTCATGCGGAGTACACCGGCCTGCGCATCACCCGCACATCTACTCGACCGTCCGCGACATCGAAACCTTCAGCGAGCTGGTCGAAAAAGAACTGAAGCGCGCTTGATCTATTTCGCGGCGCACGAAAAATTCGCCGCGCCAGCGCCGCCGATTCCACCAGCTTCAATTTCGCGGGGGAACATAGCTGGCGTCTTCCACCGCCTGCTCATTCCAAACGAAAGCCCAAAAAACAGGAACGGCTCGTCCTAATAATAGGTGCGCCCCAGCCACTCCGCCACCAGCGCGGGCTTTTCGCGGCCTTCCACTTCGACCGTTACGCCCCACGCGATTTCGATGCCGCCCTCGACATCTTTCATCGAATTCAACACAAATCGCCCGCGAATTCGACTTCCTGCTGGAACCGAGCCGGTAAATCGCAGCCGATTAAATCCGTAATTGATCCGCATTTTATAATCGCCGCGAACTTCAACCGCTTCTTTGATGAGCGAGCTCAGCAGCGAAACCGTCAGGAATCCGTGCGCGATCGTGGTGCCATAGGGCGATTCGCGCCGCGCGCGTTCCACGTCGACGTGGATCCATTGGTCGTCGCCCGTCACTTCCGCGAACCGGTCGATCTGCGCCTGCGTCACCGTGTGCCAACCGCTGGAACCGGCTTCCTGGCCAACCAGCGCCCTCAGTTCCTCGACGCCTTCAATGACGCGCATGGCTTTGCTTGCTTACTGGCCGCCGGCCGAAAACGCGAGCAGCACGTTCCCCGGGATGCCGCCGAACAATCCGTACCCCGAATTGACGTACACCATCCCGTGCGCGACCACTGGCCCCGGACCGTCCACCGATCCGCCCTTCGCCTCCACTCCATTCACGGTTTCAAACGGATGATTTGTGTCGTAATCCCAAATAATTTCTCCGTTCGACGTCGAATATGCGCGAAAATGCCCGTTCAGCGCGCCTGAAAATACCACGCCCGGAATCACCGTCACCGCCGCCGCTTGCCCTGGACTCCCTCCCGCCACGGCCGGCGCCGGCGTCGACCACACCTTCTCGCCCGTCTCCAGATTCAACGCATACAACCCCGGCGTTCCATCCCTGACCACCCGGTCCGAAACCGCCGCGTACACCAGTTTGTCGTCCGCCGCGTGACCCCATTCCACTCCGCCCAGCGCGCTTCCCTTCCCCACGCGCGTCTGCCACAGAATCTTTCCTTTATTATCCGGATCGAGCCCGTACACGATACCCGCCTTCTGCCCCGCGACCAGAATCTGTTTCCCGTTGGCGAGCGTCCGCAGCACCGGCGACGTGCCGAAATCAAAATCCGGCCCGCTCTCTTCCGGACAATTCACGCCGCGCGGGCATCCGATCACGAAGTTGTCGTTCGGCTGCGCCTGCATCGACCACACCATCTTTCCCGTTTCCAGGTCGAACGCCAGAATCGCGTCGCTCGTGTTGATCGCAATATCGGTGTACGAATTACCCGCCGACGCATAAATCAGTTTGCGTTTCAGATCCACCGTCGGCGACGCCCACAGCGCCGCGCCCGCCGGCCCTTTCAGTTCCGTGCCGTCCTTATTCGTCCGATAGCCCTTGGGCGGATCGAGCACGCTGTAGCTTTTCCAGAGCACCTTGCCCGTCGCCGCATCTACCGCGCTCAAGCTCCCGCGAAATGTGCAGCATGAATATTTGCCCTGTGTCGCGAACGCCTCTTCGATCGAGCTCATCGGCACATACAACCTTCCCTCGACCAGCACCGGCGCTCCCGTGATCCGCGCCGCCGGATGATCCTCCAGCTTTACCTTCCAAATCCCCGCGCCCGTCTCCGCATCCACCGCGTGAGCCGTGGCCTTGATGTCTCCGAAATACGCCGCCCATTTCCCCGACGGCAATTTTCCGAGACTGATCGCCGTGCGAACGCTCGCACCCGCCGCGTACGTCCAGTAAATGCACCCCGTCGACGCGTCCAGCGAGTACACCGTCCCGCCCGCGCTGCCGACGAACAATCTCCCGCCCGCGACCGCCGGCTCTGAAAATGCCATCGGGTCTTTCGGGAACCCGAACGCCCACTTCAATTTCAGTTTCGGAACGTCGCTCGCCGCCAGGCCCGGCTTGGTCTGGAAGTGCGAGTTGCCGAGGTCCACTCCCCACCCGCTCCAATCCCCCTCGCCGAAAGAAAGCGCGGGCGCCGGCGTCTTGCATCGCCCCGCCATCGTGTCGACCGTAACGGAAAAATCTTTGCCGGTGAGAAATTTCGCGAGCGCGCGTCCCTCCTCCTGCGTCAGTCCCGCGGCCTGGATCGTCATGGTGCCTTCAAACATCGCCTTGACGATAAATTCCGGCGACTTGTCCGCCAGTTCCGCATGCGACGGCATCCGCTCTCGCGCCGGCCCGTCGTGACACGCCGCGCATCGCTCCTTGTACAGAGCCGCCCCGTCCTGCGCCGCGGCGCACGCTGCAGTCGCGATCAAAACCAACACAATTCGTCGTGGAAGCATAAGAATCTTTGTAACACACATACGTGCCGCGACCATAGGCAGCGGTGGATACGGACTTGTTTCGCTACAATCGACCTATGCGATTCGCCGCGCTATTCCTCTTCTGCGCTCTCTGCGCATCCGCTCAGGACGACCAGAAACAAGTCGTTTCCGTCGTCAACAAGTTGTTCGATGGCATGGCCGCAAACGACGCTAGAACGATCGCGTCCACCATGACGCCCGATGCCAGGATCGTCGCCGCTCAGGACGACAGGATCTCATCGCGCACCGGAGAAGAGTTCGCCCAGCGATTCGCCACCAACAAGAATCAAGGGCTTGAGCGTATCTGGGACCCGACGGTTCTGATTCGCGGCCGCATCGCGATCGTCTGGGCCGAGTACGATTACCACCTCGCCGGCAAATTCAACCACTGCGGCATCGACGCCTTCACGCTTCTCAAGACCGATGCCGGCTGGAGAATTTCCGGCATTCAATACACCACCGAAACGCAAGGCTGCAAACCGAGCCCGCTCGGTCCTCCAAAACCCTAAAATTCCTGCTGTGTCACGTTTAAGCCGCGCAGGTCTCGAGAATCACTCCCCGCCCGTCGGCTGTAACGCCGCCGGTCTGCCGAACACCGCCGGATCGATCTTCACATTCGTCCGCACTTCATTCAGACGAATCGCGTCCCGCCCGTTCAGCCACGCAAATGTCATCCGGAACGGCATCTTGATTCCATTCACGTCGCGATAATCGGCATAATCGATCATCGTCGGAACCCGCCCGATCGGCGACTTCGCAGCCCGCATCACCCGCAGCAGCAGCCCCGACTCATGATCGAAGTACATCGTCACCAGCAGGTCCCTGGGTCCGTTGCCCTGAACCACGTCCACCAGCCGGTCCTTCCCGATCCCGGTCGCTTCATCCTTCGTTTCCTGACTCGACGGCCCCGGAAGATCGCTGATCGTCGTCGGCAAACTCACCCGGAGTTTCGTCAGGACCTGCTTGATCTGACCCGGAAACGACATCTCCGCATCCATCCGCGCCCCGTCCAGTTCGCCTCCGCTCAGCTCGTACTCGCCGAGTACATTCATCGGCGTCCTCAGCCAGCCCGTGCGCCCGTCGTAACTCCTCGTCGTATCTCCGCGCCCCGGAGTGGCTGCAAAATTGATGATCAGCGTCCGCTGATCCGGCGAGTTGGCGTAAATCGTCACCTTGGCTCCCCCGCCCAGGCCTCCGAATCCCACGCTCGTCCCCGTCGCGATGTAGCTCTTGATCCCCGCCAGCTTCTCTGCCCCGCCAATCGCCCGAATATATTTATCGACGATCTGCTCGGCCGCCGGCTGTCCTTCCGCTTGCGTCAGCACATCGTCCATTTCGAGGGTCGGCTCGCCATACACCTGTTCGATTTTCGGCGTGGTCAATGGACGATCCCGGCCGTGATGGCAACTGTAGCAGGTCACCACCTGCCTTCCGCTGAAATTATCCCGATTGATCGTCGCCACCATCTCGATCATCCTCCGCGCGGTGACCTTCCGCGGAGTGTCGAACGCCCAGTTCACGTTGTCGGTCCCCGCCCCCGTGTGACAGTCCGAGCAGTCAAAACTCAACGACCCGGTCATCACCCCCATCGTTCCCATGAAATCGTCCAGCGGAATGCCTTTGAGCACCCGTACGTTCTTGAACGCTTGATCCGAGGTCATCGGCTTGCCGGTTGGCCCGCCCTGCGGAGCCGCCAGAGCCAACCACGCGCAAGCCCCCACAGCTGCGGCCGCCGCCACTTTCGACCAGTTCTGAATCGTCATATCGCGTTTTGTCCTCTCGAAGAATCGATTGAGCTTTCGGGAAGATGAGCACTTCTCGTTCCATTCATTCAGATAGCCTTCTTGGCATATTTCGAACAGCGATCGAGCGCAAGGCGCTATTTCGCCCAGAGAGAATGCGGGATTTCGCCCATCTTTCGAAAGGCTCGCTCTCTGCTGGCGTGCGCAAAAAATGCTCTTGAAGTGCAGAAACGCTCAGATGTATATTGGAAACTCCGAAAACGCCGGCACGGAGGGCACGGGTTTGAAGATTTCCAGTTTGGAGATTGCGGCGCTTGTCCTGGGTTTTGCTGCGTCCGCCGGCACCGCCCGCGCTCAAGTGCC
>DATHCE010000085.1:0-5811 GCA_035319685.1 Bryobacteraceae bacterium
GCAGCCGGCGGCTCACCTCGGTTCACGTGACGCACAATCTGCAGTTCGCCCGGCGCGCCGACCGTATAATAAGGATGGAGAACGGCAAGTTGATCGAAACCGCGGCTTCTACCGATGGTTCCAGTGGAGCGGTAGATAGCCAGGGCAGGAATTATGTTTGAACGTTATACCGAAAAAGCCCGCCGGGTGATCTTTTTCGCTCGCTATGAGGCCAGCCAGTTCGGCAGTCCGTGCATCGAAACCGAACACCTGCTGCTCGGGTTGCTGCGGGAGGATAAGGCGCTGGCCAACCGGTTCCTCCGCTCGAGCGCATCCGTCGAATCGATTCGCAAACAGATTGAGGCGCACACCACGCTGCGTGAGAAGGTTTCCACCTCGGTCGATCTGCCGCTGAGTCACGAATGCAAGCGCGTCCTCGCCTATGGCGCCGAGGAAGCCGAGCGGCTCAACCACAAGCACATCGGAACCGAGCATCTGCTGCTCGGACTGCTGCGCGAGGAAAAGTGCTTCGCCGCCGATATACTGCACGAGCGGGGCCTGCGCCTTTCGCAAGTCCGCGAGGAGATCGCTCGTTCGAGCTCGGAAAGAATGTCCTCCAACAAACCCAAGGAAAGTTCTTTACTCAACGAATTCAGCCGGGATCTGACCCAGGCCGCCATGGACGGCCTGCTCGACCCGCTGATCGGACGCGATTACGAACTGGAGCGCGTGGTGCAAATCCTGTGCCGCCGCACCAAGAACAACCCGGTGCTGATCGGGGAGCCCGGCGTCGGCAAGACGGCCATCGTCGAAGGCCTGGCTCAGCGCATCGCCGACGGCGACGTGCCGTCGTTTTTGGCGGATAAACGGATTTTGGCGCTCGATCTGTCGCTGATCGTGGCGGGCACCAAATATCGCGGCCAATTTGAAGAACGCCTGAAGACCATCATGAAGGAATTGATGGAGAATCAGAACGCGATTATCTTCATCGACGAGCTGCACACGCTGGTGGGTGCGGGTTCGGCCGAAGGCTCGCTCGATGCGGCCAACATTTTGAAGCCGGCGTTATCGCGCGGAGAGATCCAGTGCATCGGCGCGACCACCCCGGGCGAATATCGCAAGTCGATCGAGAAAGACCGTTCGCTCGAGCGCCGCTTCCAGGCGGTGAAAGTTCCGCCTCCGAATGAAGCGGACGCCATTCGAATTTTGTTCGGGATCAAAGAGCGGTACGAAAAATTCCATGCCGTCGCCTACACCGACGATTCCATCGAGAACGCCGTTTACACCTCCAGCCGCTTCATTCCGGACCGTTTCCTGCCCGACAAGGCGATCGACCTGATCGACGAGGCGGGCGCGCGCGTGAAACTTCGCCAGACCACTTTGCCGGGCGAAGTCGCCGACATTCAGAAGCGTATCAAGTTCATCGTGCATCGCATGGAGAACGCGATCGCCAATCACGAGTTCGAAAAGGCGCGTTTCTATTCCGATGAAGAGCGCAAGGAGCGCGAGAACCTGCGCGTTCTGCGCGAAAAATATAACCTCGACGATACCTCGACCGGCGTGGTGACCAAGGACGACATTGAAGAAGTGGTCGCGCGCTGGACCGGCGTCCCGATGACGGCGATCCGCGAGGAAGAAGTCGCCAAGCTGCTGCGCATCGAAGAGGAATTGCACAAGCGCGTCATCAGCCAGGAAAAAGCGATCTCGGCGCTGGCGCGTGCGATCCGCCGTTCACGGGCGGGACTCAAATCGCCCAAAAGACCCGCGGGATCGTTCCTGTTCCTCGGCCCGACCGGCGTGGGCAAGACGGAAGTGGCGCGTGCGCTCGCCGAATTTTTGTTCGGCAGCGAAAAATCGCTGATCCGTTTCGACATGTCGGAGTTCATGGAAAAGCATTCGGTGTCGAAGCTGATCGGCTCGCCTCCGGGTTACGTCGGATACGAAGAGGGCGGGCAGTTGACCGAGCGCGTGAAGCGCGCGCCGTACTCGATCATTTTGCTCGACGAAATCGAGAAGGCGCATCCGGACATTTACAACATCCTGTTGCAGGTGTTTGAGGATGGCCAGTTGACCGACGGGCTCGGCAACACGGTGGATTTCAAGAACACCATCATCATCATGACCTCGAATCTGGGCGCGCGGTTTCTCGAAAAGCGCAGCCCGATGGGTTTCTCGGCGCCTTCGGTGGGCCTGCCGCAGAAGGTGGAAGACCAGGTGATGGCGGAAGTGAAGAAGGCGTTCAATCCGGAATTTCTGAATCGTCTGGATGAGACCATCCTGTTCACTTCGCTGAGCGACGAAGACCTGTTGAAGATCATGAACCTGCTGGCCGACAACATCAATGTGAATCTGGTGGCCAAGCAGATCAAGATCAAACTCAACGAAGACGCGGCCAAATACATTCTCGAAAAGACCTGCACCGATCGCAGCTACGGGGCCCGCCCGTTGCGGCGCGCGCTGCAGAAATACATCGAGGACCCGTTGAGCGAAGCGCTGATCCAGGGCTCGCTTCCGCGGCCGGCCGAGTTCGAAGTGTATCTGGGCGAAGGCGGAATCTACGTCCGCCAGCTTCAGGAACAACCGGTGGGCGCGCCGGCGGACGAAGCTCCGGTGATGGCGGGGACTCCGCTGTACATGTTCGACTGATCTCGCAAGGGAGAGGCAGGCCTTTCCCTGTGCCCTTCCCAAATGGCGAGAGAGTATTTTCGTGTCACAGTGCGGCGACGCAGTCGATCTCGACCCGCACGTCGCGCGGGAGACGGGCGGCTTCTACCGTCGAGCGCGCGGGCGGATTTTCTTTAAAATAGCGCGCATAAACCTCGTTCATTTTCGCGAATTCGCCCATATCTTTGAGAAATACGGTTGTTTTCACCACCTGCGCCAGGGACGCTCCGGAGGCTTCGAGCGCGCCTTTCAGGTTTTCGAGAACGCGCTCGGTCTCGGCGGCGATGTCGCCATCGATCATCTGATTGGTCGCCGGGTCGAGCGCGATCTGGCCGCTTAAAAATACAAATCCGTTGGAAATGACCGCCTGCGAATACGGTCCGATGGCCTTGGGCGCGCGATCGGTGGAAATAATTTGTTTCATTGTTCTCCTAAATTGAATTGAAGGGTGCCGATAAGATCGGTGACGCGAGGGATTTTTTCCTGCTTCAGGAATTGATCGAGCTCGCGCGCGACGCGCACCGGAGATTGGGGGTCCCAGAAATTGGCGGTGCCGACTTCGACCGCGCTCGCGCCCGCGATCAGAAATTCGGCGGCGTCGATCCCGTTGGCGATCCCGCCCAGGCCGATCACGGGAATTTTCACCGCTTGCGCCGCTTCGTACACCATGCGCAGCGCGATCGGCTTGATGGCGGGACCGGAAAGGCCCGCGAATCCGGCGCCGATGCGGGGACGGCGCGCGCGCGCGTCGACGGCGAGCGCGATGAACGTGTTCACCAGCGAGACGGCGTCGGCGCCCGCCTCGGCCGCGGCTTGGGCCAGAGGCTGAATGCTCGCGACGTTGGGCGAGAGCTTGACGATCAAGGGACGGCGGGTGGCGCTGCGCACCTTTTGCACCACTTGCGAAAGCATCGCCGGATCGCTCGAAAAGAAAATTCCGCCGTGTTTGGTGTTGGGGCAGGAGACATTCAACTCGTAGGCGGCGAGGCCTTCGGCGTCGTCGAGCACGCGCGCCACTTCGCAGTAATCCTCGACGGAGTACCCGAAAATATTGGCGATGATGGCGGTGTCGCTCGAGCGCAGCGCAGGCAATTTTTGCTCGACGAAGGCGCGCACGCCGATATTCTGCAGCCCGATGGAGTTGAGCATTCCGCTTTCGGTTTCATACAGGCGCGGCGGAGGATTGCCCTCCATCGGCTCGCGCGACAGGCCTTTGACGATGATGCCGCCGATCGCGCTGAGGTCCACCAGGCTCTGAAACTCGACGCCGTAGGCGTAGGTTCCCGAGGCTGCCAGCACCGGATTTTTCAGGGAAACGCCGCATATCGAAATGGCCAGGCGAGAGGACATTTGGTAGTCAGGATAGCAGCCGCGCGGCGGCGAGCGGGAGGCCGCGGCCGCTTGCGTAAAACCACGAATCCTCCTGAGCTAGAAGCGAATGCGGGCGGGTACTAAGGTGTCCCGCCGATGGTGAACACAGTAGAATCAGCGCAACATGAGAACGTGGACGAACCCGTGGACGAAGGCCGGCCGCCAAAGTTCCGTTCTCTGTCGTCGAAGTTCTCCCTCTTCACCGGCGTGCTGGTGTTGTGGGTGGTGGCGACGATACTCGGCTTCGACGTCCGCCAGCACACCTTCGATTTCGCCAAGGGCATCGTTTTGTGCGTGGTGGTGGTGGTCGTGGCGGCGGCGATTTCGCGCTTCACCATGCGGCTTCTGGCGCGCCCGCTGGCGCTGTTGCAGAACGGAATCACGTCCGTAAGACAGGGGCGGTTCGAGCCGATCCAGGTGAGCCGGACCGGCGACGAGATCGAGTATCTGGGCGAGAGCTTCAATCGCATGATCGAAGCGCTGGCCGGCTCGAAGGAGGAGATCCGGCGGCATCAGGAACTGCTCGAAGACCGCATCCGGCAGCGCACGCAGGAGCTCGAACAAGCGATGCACGGCGCGCTCGCCGCCAGCCAGGCCAAGAGTGAATTTCTGGCCAACATGTCGCACGAGCTGCGCACGCCGATGAACGGACTGCTGGGCATGCTGGATCTGGTGCTCGACAGCAGCCTGAACGCGGAGCAGCGCGAGCAACTGGACATCGCGCAGCGCTGCGCCTATTCGCTGCTGGCGCTGCTCAACGACATTCTGGACCTTTCCAAAATCGAGGCGGGCCGGATGATGCTCGAAAAGATCCCGTTCAACGCGCGTACGGTGCTGAAGGATTGCTTCGATGCGCAGGCGGCGAAGGTGGCGCAGAAGAGCATCGAGCTGCGGTTTGAAGCGGACCCGGAGGCGCATCTGGACCTGCTGGGCGACCCGCTGCGGGTGCGGCAGATTCTGGCGAACCTGCTGTCGAATGCGATCAAGTTCACCGAGCGCGGCTGGGTGCGCGCGTCGGTCACGTCGGCGCCGCGCGACGACGGCCGGCTGGACGTGCAGATCCGGGTGAGCGATACCGGATCGGGAATTCCGGCCGATAAGCTCAATACGATATTCGACAAGTTCACCCAGGCCGACGGAAGCATCAGCCGGAAATACGGCGGAACGGGCCTGGGCCTGGCGATCACGCGGAGGTTAGCGGAGATGCACGGCGGCCATATTCGGGTAGACAGTCAAGTGGGCCGGGGCAGCACTTTCACGGTGACTCTGCCGTGCGAGGCAGCTCCGGCGCACGAGACGGACCCCGCGCCGGTGCGGACCGAGACCGCGGCATCGACCGTGGTGCCGACCTCCCGGGCGCGGCTGCTGCTGGTGGAAGATAATCTGGTGAATCAGAAAGTGGTGCTGGCGATCCTGCGCAAGAAGGGGTACCAGATCGAGGTAGCCAACGACGGCCGGGAGGCGCTGGCGAAGCTGGAATCGCCGGCCGCGAGCTACGACCTGATCCTGATGGATGTGCAGATGCCGGTGCTCGACGGGCTGGAGGCGACGCGCCTTTTGCGGCGCAATCCCCGATGGGAGTCGATTCCGATTGTCGCCATGACGGCGCACGCCATGAACGGCGATCGCGAGCGATGCTTACAGGCGGGGATGGACGCCTACATTTCAAAACCGGTGCAGCCCGCCTACCTGGTGGCGACCATCGAGAAGCATTTATCCGCGCACGCGGCCGAGCCGCCGGCGATGAAACCGAACCGGATCGAACGGATGCTGACGGACCGGTTGATGCAGGGCGAT
>DATHCE010000086.1:0-3223 GCA_035319685.1 Bryobacteraceae bacterium
AATCCGATGAAGCTCCGCAAGCTTCAGGACCGGCTCAAGGAAGTGGAACAGAAAGTCGCGTCGCTCGAGTCGGAGATCGCGCAACACGAAACCGAGCTCGCCGATTTCAAAAGCGTCGACGAAACGCTGCGGCTGACGCAACTGGTCGCGACGCGCCGCACCGAGTTGGAATCGCGCGTCGCGGAGTGGGAGGACCTGTCAGCCGAGGTCGAAAGCGCCGGCTAGCGTCGTGAGTCGCAAGTTGATGTGCCATGCACCGAAAGCCGCGCCAGTAAGAGTTTGTGTGATAACTCGCCCTTCAACCCCGCCATCGCTGGCGGGGCTTGCCGATCTTGTTGAACGGGAAGCGCGTCCACAAGCCCCGGCAGTCATGCCGGGGGTAAAAATCGCTGTTTTCACACAGACTCGTAATGGCAGGGCTGCGCGGATGTGAGTACAGCTCCTGATTTCTAACTACAAATTTGCGGCCGGGGACGCTCGAGACTATTGGGCCTTGGGCTCAGGCGCGGTCTTCGGCTCGGTCTCGCCGCGATGGCAGGTGAAGCACGTCACATGCTCCTTGCCGTCCGGGAAATGCGTGTTGATCTGCTGCGCCATTTCGATCATCTGGCGCGCGGTTGCCTTTTTGGGGTTCTCGTCGCTCGCAAAATTGCGGCCCTCGTGGCAGTAGGCGCACTGAACGCCGAGTCCGGCGGTAAAAGTCCGCATAATGGCGACGACTTCCGGCGTGGTGGTCACCTTCAAAACTTTCAAATTGGTGGGCGGAGGCATGGGCTGCTTGGCCTTTTCCTGCTTGTCCTGCGCATTCAGGCAAGCGAGCGGAAACATGAACAAGATTGAGATGGCGAGTAGACGCATTAAAATAGGATACACATTTTCAATCCGTCAACAGATACACCGCGAACGTTCCCAGCCAATGACCGCCGGCGTAATACTCGCCGGTGACTGCGGCGAGTCCGGCATCGCGATGCGGCTCGGCCAGCGCCAGCAGCGCCGGCCTCCGCAAGTCGTCGTCCGGAAGCCCGCGCGCGATCTTTTCGAGCATCCACGCGCGGCTCAGGTTGAGTCCATCGAGATGCGAAAATTTTGGATCGCTTTCGTCGGGAGAAATCGCGAGCCTGAGTGTTTCGAAATTCGGAAGAAACGTCGCGAGCCAGCCGGCAAATTCCTCCCGCGCGAGCACCCGGCGCATCAGGTCGGCTTCGGCAAGACTCGGGGAAAGAAAATCTTCGCCGGAGGGTTCGTAAGCGATCGGAGCGTCGCGATCCGCAAGATAAAAATCGCGGGCGCGCGCCGCGACTAGCGACCGGAGTTCTCCCCGCCCCGAAGCATCCATCGAGGCCGCATCCATCACCAGCCCCAGCGCGAACGCGGTATTGCCGTGCTCGCCAGACCGTACCGGATGCGCCAATTTCGGAAGCCATTGCTCGAAGCGTTCGACGACGCATTGTTCGAGCGGCTCCAGAATTTCCGCCAGTTCCGGAGCGGACAGCCGCAATTCCGCCGCCAGCGTGAGCAGCCACGCGAGCCCATACGGCCGCTCGAACGCGGCTCGCCCGCCGCCGTTCAAATACGCGATTTCGGCGGCGATATTCTGAGGCGTGAGGTTGCGCGCGAGCACGGCCCGCGCGTCCGCGGCGAACCCCGTGTCCGGAAATAAGCGCGCCAGGCGCGCCAGCACCCAGTGGCCGTGAACCGCGGAATGCCAGTCGTAACAGCCGTAAAATGCCGGCGTCAGGCGGCGCGGCGGAAGAACGTCGAAATCAGAATTCAAGACATGCGCAATTTTGTTGGGATATTCGCGCTGGACGCATTCGAACGCGAGCCTCGCGAAGCGCTCCGCGTCGGCTTCACGGATCATGGCTTCTCGCGGGATCATAGAGTTCGCGGTTATGCTCGCCCAGCACGGGCACGCCCTGGGCGGCGACGCCGGGAGTTTCACTCAACTCAGGAATCGGACCGGATGGATAATCCTGAATCGCGTCTTTTAACCGGCGAACCGGCGTGAGGCAACAGTCCTTCGCGCCGAGGCGCGTGAACCAGTCTTCCGCGGACGCTTCGAGAAAAATTCCCGCGAGCCGCGCCTTCAATTTCGACTGATCAGGCGCGAACTGCTCCGCGATCAAATCCTCGCACTCCAGTTCCCGGCACAGGTTGCTCCAGAATTTCGGCTCCAGCGCGCCGACCGCAACGTAGCTTCCTTCGGCCGCGGCGTAAACCTGATAACATGCGTAGCCTCCATTGAGCAGATCGCTGCCGCGCCCGGCAGGACGGCCGGCTTTCAGCGCCGCGACCGGGACCGGCATCATCGCGGCCGATCCGGCGAACATCGAAACGCCGACACGCTGGCCGCGGCCGGTGCGATGCCGCGCTTCGAGCGCCAATAAAATGCCGATCACCGCCTGCATGGATCCACCCGCCAGATCGGCGATCTGAATTCCGGCCGGCGCTGGCGCGCCATCTTTCGCGCCGATTAAATCGAGCACGCCCGCAAGCGCCAGATAGTTGATGTCGTGCCCGGCCAGCGACGCATATTTTCCTTCGGCGCCGTATCCGGTCAGCGCAACATAAATCAACCGCGGATTCATCGCCCTTAGCGTTTCATAGCCGAGCCCCAGACGGTCCATCACGTCCGGGCGGAACCCCTCGATCACCACGTCCGCCTTCTTCGCCAACCGGAGGAACGCCTGTGCGCCCTGCGCGTTCTTGAGATCGATGACGACGCTTTTCTTTCCTCGATTGATCATCGCGAAAATCGGATTCTCGTCTCCGTCCAAGAAGTTGCGGCGAGCATAATCGCCCGCGCCGGGCTGCTCGATCTTGATGACCGCGGCGCCGAAATCGGCGAGCCACTGGGTCGCTACCGCGCCAGGCAGCAGGCGAGTGAGATCGAGAACAGTGAGGCCGTCGAGCGCAGTCACGGCCGGGTCTTCACCATGAGCCGCGCGATGTACACCAATACCGTTTTCGCGTCCTGATTCAACACGGTGTTTTCGAACGCGACCACGCCGCGCTCGGCATTTTTCAGTTGCTTCTCGATCACCCGCCGCGACAGATGAATGGTGTCGCCGATAAAGACCGGCGCCACGAAACGCATCTTATCGACGCCGTAAAATGCGACGATCGCTTCCGGGTCGCCGGGCATCTGCACCAGCAGTCCCGTGGAGACGCTGAAAATCAGAGCGCCGTGCGCGATGCGGCGTCCGAACGGGCCGCGTTTCGC
>DATHCE010000087.1:0-5413 GCA_035319685.1 Bryobacteraceae bacterium
ATCGCCCTCTCGTCCCATCTCCACCATCGGATAGAAGGCGCCCATCAACAACCCCGCGGCGATGCTCAATATGATTCCCCGCGCCGCGCCGGTGGGAGAGATGGGACGAGAGGGCGATACGGGTGTGGCGCCGTACGGCCTGGCGCTTTTGTTCGGCGCGGGTGTGGTGCTCTCGACCTTCTTGTATGTGCCGTTTTTCCTCACGTTTCCAGTGGACGGCGTAAGCGTCGAAGCGACCCAGTATTTTAGAGGAACGGCGAAACAGCACTTTCTGGGACTGTTCGGCGGGATGCTGTGGATGGCGGGCGGGCTTTGCAACTTCGCGGCGGCGAACACGCCGGCGACGGTGCAGGTGGGGCCCGCGGTCAGTTATGCGCTGGGGCAGGGAGCGACGCTGGTGAGCGCGCTGTGGGGCCTACTGGTGTGGAAAGAGTTCAAGGGCGCAAGCGATCGGGTGAAACTGATGATCGCGATCATGCTGGTGTTGTTCGTTTCCGGGCTGGCCATGATTTCCATCGCTCCTTTGAACGCCAAGTGACGGGACTGCACGATCCGGCGTCCGATTGCGTCTACTGTTTTGAGCGTGATTTCGAAGTTTCTCCCGGCGATTCTGGCTATCGCTCCTGCGTTTGCAGGTGAGTATGCGGTGCTCGCCAGCGGGCTCCGGCTGCATCTGGATCATCATGAAAACGCAGGGGATATCCTGCGACTCTATACTTCCAAGGATGCTTTCGTGGAGGTATCGGCGGCGATGGTCGCGCGGTTTGAACAGGAAGATTACGTTCCACCCGCGCCGGTTTCTGGGACATTGCTCGATAAGGGGCCTGACAAGGGGCCAGTCAAGGAACCTTTCAGGGCTTTGCCCGATGCCAAATCGATGGTGCGCGACGCGGCGATTAAGTATGCGCTGCCTCCCGCCTTTGTCGAGAGCGTGGCGAAGGTCGAATCGGGGATGAAGAAGGATGCGGTATCGCCCAAAGGCGCGATCGGCGTGATGCAACTGATGCCCGGGACGGCGCAAGAGCTCGGCGCGGACGCAGAGGATCCGGAACAGAACATCGACGCGGGCGCGCGGCTGCTGCGGGAACTGCTGATCAAGTACGACGGCGATGTAGTCAAGGCGCTGGCGGCGTACAATGCGGGCTCCGGCGCGGTCGCCAAATATCAGGGATTGCCGCCGTATCCGGAAACGCAGAGCTACGTCGACCAAGTGATCAGGAATTATAAGGCGAACGGCGGGCAGTAGCCCACCAGAGATAGATCGACGCGGCCACGAGCAGAGGCGACGTGTAGGCGCCGGACATCCACATTTTTTTGTAAATGGAAAATCCCAGGTGCGGGAGCGCGTTGCCGAGCATCAAAAACACGAAGATATAGGAGGCATAGACGGTCCAGCGAAGGCCGCGGCGGACCCAATGCGAGAGGATCAGCAGGCCGGCGACCGCGAGGATCATCAGAACGATCCAGACCGCAAACGAAAATGCCGGAACGATGAGCCAGGGATGGCGCCGGCGGATGGCCAGCACAGCGGGGTTCCAGAGGCCGAGAAAACCGGTCAGCGCTTCGTCGGCGATGTGAAGCGCGAAGACAGCGCACAGCGCGAGCCAGGCCCTTCGATGCAGTGCGTCGAGGCGATGCGTCGCGGCGTGCGCTTCGCTCATCGGTTGCCTTAAACTGACAATATCAGATGATCTTTGATTTCGAGCCGTTCGATTCCCGCCACATTGGTCCCGACAAAACTGAACGCGATCGGATGCTGAAGGCGGCCGGCGCCGGGTCGCTGGACGCGCTGATGGAGGAGACGATTCCGTCGCGTATCCGGCTGAGGCGCGCGCTCGATTTGCCGCGAGGCAAGAGCGAATACGAGTTTCTGCGCGATCTGCGCTCGATTGCAGCGAAAAACCGGTTGTACCGGTCGTATATCGGCATGGGTTATTCCGATTGCGTGACGCCGGGCGTGATTCTGCGCAACGTGCTCGAAAATCCGGGCTGGTACACGCCGTATACGCCGTATCAGGCGGAGATCGCGCAGGGACGCCTGGAAGGATTGCTGAATTTCCAGACGATGGTGCGCGACCTGACGGGGATGGAAGCGGCGAACGCGTCGCTGCTCGATGAAGCGACTGCGGCGGCCGAGGCGATGACGATGCTGCATCGGGTGGCGAAGTCGGGCGCGACGAAATTTTTCGTTGCCGATTCGAGTTTTCCGCAGACCATCGACGTGCTGCGCACGCGGGCCGAACCGCTCGGGATCGAGCTGGTGATCGGGGATTGGAAGAGAGCCGCGCTCGACGCGGGCTTTTTCGGCGCGCTGGCGCAGACGCCGGACGAATCGGGCGCGGTGCACGATCTGCGCGGGTTTATCGCGGAGGCGAAGCGGCACGGGATGCTGGTCGCCGTGGGAACAGATCTGCTGAGTCTGGTTTTATTGACTCCGCCGGGCGAAATGGGCGCGGACGTGGTGTACGGGAACTCGCAGAGGTTCGGGGTGCCGATGGGATACGGCGGTCCGCACGCGGCGTTTTTCGCGACGAAGGAAAATTTCGTCAGGCAGGTGCCGGGGCGCATCATCGGCGTATCGGTGGACGCGCACGGGAATCCGGCGTACCGGATGGCGCTGCAAACGCGCGAGCAGCACATACGGCGCGAGAAGGCCACGTCGAACATTTGCACGGCACAGGCGCTGCTGGCGAACATCGCGGGATTGTACGCGGTGTGGCACGGGCCTCGCGGGTTGACAGCGATTGCCAGAAGAGTGCACGGGCTCGCGAAGCTGCTGGAGCGGGAACTGGCGAAGGCCGGCGTCGCGCAGCGCAACGAACTTTTCTTCGATACGCTGCTGCTGGAACCTCCCGCCGGCTCCGCGGCGAAGATCCGGAAGGCCGCGCTCGATGCAGGGCTGAATTTCCGGTATCGCGGAGACGCGTCGATCAACGTCGCGCTGGATGAAGCGACGACGCTCGCGGACGTGGAGGCGATCGTCAAGGTGTTCGCTGCCGGCACGGGGGCCACTTCGACGTTCGATGCGTCGATGGATGGATTGGTCCTTGATTATTCGGGCGAGGTGAAGCGAGCTTCACAATTTTTGACGCATCCGGTGTTCAACACGCATCATTCGGAAACGCAGATGATGCGGTACATTCGCGGGCTTGAACGAAAAGACGTGGGCCTCGATACGTCGATGATTCCGCTCGGGTCGTGCACGATGAAGTTGAACGCGGCTTCGGAAATGCTGCCGGTCACGTGGCCGGAATTTTCCAAGATCCATCCGTTCGTGCCGGTGGCGCAGGCGGCGGGATATCAGCAGATTTTCCGGGAACTCGAACAAGCGCTGTGCGAGATAACGGGATTTGTGGCGGTGTCGCTACAACCGAACGCGGGATCGCAAGGAGAATTCGCGGGGCTGATGGTGATCCGCGCCTACCATCGCGAGCGGGGGGATTTGCATCGCGACGTGGTGCTGATTCCGGCCTCGGCGCACGGCACCAACCCGGCGAGCGCGGTGATGGCGGGGATGCGCGTGGTGGTGGTGAAGTCGACCAGCGAAGGAAATATTGATGTCGCGGATCTGAAGGCGAAAGCGGAGGAGCATGCTCATGATTTAGCAGCGCTGATGGTGACGTATCCGTCAACGCACGGCGTGTTCGAAGAGAGCATTCAGGATATTTGCGCAGCCGTGCACGCGAACGGCGGACAGGTCTACATGGATGGCGCGAACATGAACGCGCAGGTGGGCTTGACGAGCCCGGCGTCGATCGGCGCGGACGTGTGTCATCTGAATCTACATAAAACATTTTCGATTCCGCATGGCGGGGGCGGGCCGGGGATGGGGCCGATCGGGGTCGCGGCGCACCTGGCTCCTTATTTGCCGGGACATCCGGTGATCCAGACGGGCGGTGAGCGCGCGATTCATGCGGTGGCGGCCGCGCCGTGGTCGAGCGCGAGCATTCTGCTGATTTCGTACGGATACATCAAAATGCTGGGACGCGACGGGATGACGGATGCGACGCGGTACGCGATTCTGAACGCGAATTATCTGAAATCGCGGCTGGAGCCGTATTATCCGGTGCTGTACACGCGCGAAAACGGCCGCGTCGCGCATGAATTGATCTTCGATCTGCGTCCGTTGAAACAGGCGAGCGGGATCGATGAGACGGACGTCGCCAAGCGCCTGATGGATTATGGATTCCACGCGCCGACGGTTTCGTTTCCGGTGGCCGGGACGCTGATGGTGGAGCCGACCGAGAGCGAGCCGAAGGAAGAACTCGATCGATTCTGCGACGCGATGATCGCGATTCGCGGCGAGATTCAGGCAGTCGTCGACGGGAAGGCCGACGCCCAGGACAACGTGCTGAAGAATGCGCCGCACACGGCGGCGGCAGTGGCGGCGGATGAATGGACGCATCCGTATTCGCGCGAGCAGGCGGCGTTTCCGCTCACGTGGGTGCGTGCGCGGAAATTCTGGCCGTCGGTGGGGCGGATCGATAATCCGTATGGGGACCGGCACCTGGTATGTACCTGTCCGCCGGTTGAGGCGTTCGCGGAAAAATAGCGGCGAGACCCTTTCTTGATTTTTTTCCAGACCTGTTTCGCGCGGGCTCGCACAGCGCTTCCGGGCTCCTAGACCAGGGCGCGTGCGACGCGCTCGATTTCCGATACCGGAAGGGGGCGCCGTAGCGGATTCAGATAGCGGGCGAGGTAATCATCGGCGCCCGAATCCTCCTGAAGCGTCAGCCCGCGCTCCCGCAAGAACGTTTCGAGTCGCGATGGGTCGATTCCGAATTGCCACGGCTCCGGTCGGCGGCTGGCGCTCTTGCGGAAGGCTGCGCTCCGATCGGCGCGAAACCGGCCGGTGATCACCTCTTCGAGGATGTAGGTGAACACGAGCTCGGTGCCGCGCGCTCGCGCGGCGACGGTGCGCAGGACCGCGTCCACCGCGGATGGATTCAGGTATTGCGTCACGCCTTCCCAAACGAAAAGGGCCGGCTGATCCGCCGCGAGGCCGGCGCGAGCGAGAGTCGCCTCGATCGGCTCGACGTTGAAGTCGGCGGGGATGAACTTGAGGTTCGGCGGCAGCGATCCCAGGCGTTTGGCGAGGCGAGATTTCTTGAAGTCCTGGATCGCGGGCAGATCGAGCTCGAATACGGTGGTGCGCGCGAGCTGAGGGAGACGGCAAGCGCGCGTGTCCAGACCGGCGCCGAGAATGACCACCGTTTTTAAACCACGCGCAATGGCGGCGTTGACCGCGTCGTCGATCGAACGTGTGCGGCATAACATTGCGCCGCGGATGCCCGGCGCGACGCGGTCCAACACGGCTGCGAATCGATCGCGAATGGGGCGAACGCGCAGCGCGAATCGCATCGGAGCGGGAAGCAAATCGAGCAGAATGGGATCGTCGAACAGGCGCTGGTCC
>DATHCE010000088.1:0-7451 GCA_035319685.1 Bryobacteraceae bacterium
TTCGTGACCGGCGAGCAGTTCGACGAATGGGTTCGCCCGGACGAGATGACGCATCCGTCGTAGGCCAGTGTCGCGAGTCGCAAAACGTCACTGGAAGGGTTTGACGATGTCGTTGAGCGGCAAGGGCCGAGCAAGCCCCGGCAGTCATTCAGGGGGTAAAAATCGCTGTTTTCACGCAGACTGTGATGGGGAGCGCTGCGCAGAGCGCCTGTGATTTTCGCGACCAGTTTGCACTTCGCGACGCTTGTTCGGCCTTTGGGTTGCTCCTCGATCGATGGATGGTGCGGATTCATTCGAGGCAGCTTGGCGAGATTGAGGTGAATCCGGAACAGATTCTGGATTTTCCCAATGGCGTTCCGGGATTCGAACGTCAGCGGCGCTTCGTCCTGGTGGAGCGGGCGGCGTTCGCCCCGATCGTGTTTCTTCAATGCGTTGACGCGCCGGAAGTGTGTTTTTTCACGGCTCCGCTGGCGGCCATCGATCCCCGCTACGAGCTTGCCGTCACGCCGGAGGACTTAAGCGTGATCGGGCTTTGCGATCCGCTCCAATTGGCGAACCGGGATGAACTGATCTATCTGGCCGTGCTCGCCGCGGCAGAAAATGGCCTGTGGGCCGCCAATTTATTGGCGCCGATCCTCATCGAGCGGCGAAGCCGTCGCGGCGTTCAGGCGGTGCGGGTCGACTCGCGCTATTCGCACCGGCATCCGATCGGCCCAGCCGGTAAACCTGGATCAGAGGCCTCATGCTCGTGATTCGCCGTCGCGCCGGAGAAGCGGTGCTGATCGGCGACCACATCGAGATCGAAATTCTCGACGTCACGCACACGCAGGTGAAGCTGGGCATTCGCGCACCGAAACAGGTCACCGTTTTGCGCAAAGAAATCCACTTGACCGGCGAGCAGAATCGCGTGGCCGCGCGCGAAGTGCCGCCATCCGCCGTCGGCCTGCTGCTCGATTCCCTTAAAATCCCTGGAGGATAAATCCCGGGACGGCAACCGCCCGCCCGCGATTCAGGTATACTTCCCGTTCGAGGAGAAATATACATGAGATGGCTGGCAATTCTGGCGGGAATCGTGGCGGTGACCGCCGGATCGGCTCAAGAAGGTCCTTATAAGATTCTGAAAAGGGCGAGAGTTGGTGGCGAGGGCGGTTTCGATTACGTCTATGCGGATAGCGCCGGGCGCAAGTTGTACGTGCCCCGCAGCGGCGCATCGGCTCGCATCTCGGTTTTCAACCTGGACACCCTCGCACCCGAAGGAGAAATTCCCAAAGCGAACGCGCATGGCGCCGCGGTGTCAGCCAAGTCGAATCACGGATTCGCGACCAGCAAGCCGGTGGTGATGTGGGATGCGAAAACGCTCGCGACGATCAAAACCATCGATGTCGATGGAGGACCGGACGGATTGCTCTACGATGCGTTCAACGATCGGGTCTACATTCTCAGCCATCGCGCGCCGAACGCAACCGTGATCAACGCGGCAGACGGGTCCATCGCCGGAACCATCGATCTGGGCGGAGCGCCGGAGCAGGCCGTGACGGACGGCCAAGGTCATGTGTACGTCGATATCGAAGACAAGGGCAACATCGCGGTAGTGGACGCCAAGACCATGACCGTGACCGCGCACTACGATCTGCAGGGCAAGGGCGGCGCCTGCTCCGGTTTGGCGATGGACGTGAAGAATCACATTCTGTTTGCCGCGTGCCGGAATCCGCAGACGATGGTCATCCTGGACGCCGCGGACGGAAAAATCATCACCACGCTTCCCATCGGACAGGGCGTCGATGGCGCGGTTTTCAATCCCAAGACCATGGAAGCGTTCAGCTCGCAGAGCGACGGGACGTTGACCATCATCAAAGAAACGAGCCCGACGAGTTTTGCCGTGGAGCAGACGCTCGCAACGATGCGCAGCGCGAAGACCTTGACGCTGGACGCGGAAACGAATCACATCCTGCTGATTGCGGCCGAGTTCGGTCCTCCGCCGGCTCCTGCGCCGGGCGGGCGTGCCGGCCGCGGGGAAATGATGCCCGATTCGTTCGCGATTCTGATGGTCGGAAAGTGACTTCCGTTGTCGTTCGCTTACTTGCGAACATATTTCTTGACATCCATGGGCCCCACTTCGGCCGTGTAAATGTTGCCGCGCGCATCCGCGGCGACGCCTTCCGGTCCGCTGCTCACCGAAATCATGATGCCGTTCCCGGGCCATCGCTCATTGCTGTCCGCATCCGCCGTGTCCGGGATTAACGCCGTCAATTTCCCGGTCCGCGCGCTCCCCACCCGCACGCCGCGCTGGAATCCGGGATTGCGCGCCGTGTTCGAATCCGAATCGGCGACGTAAATCGTGTCATCCCGGCTGATGAAAATGCCGCTGGGACGCCCGAACTGCTTCCACTCGGCGATGAAGTTGCCGTCCTGATCGAAAATCTGGATGCGGTTGTTATTGCGATCGCCGACGAACAACCGGCCCTGGGAATCGAACGCGAGCGCGTGCGGGACATCGAATTCGCCGGCTGCGCTGCCCGTTTTGCCCCAGCTTTTGATGAATTTTCCGTCTTTGGTAAACTTCGTGACGCGATTATTCGCGTTCTTGGCGCCATGGCCTTCGGCGACGAAGATGGCGCCATCGGCAGCGATCGCGACGTCATTCGGTTGATTGAATTCGTCAGGCCCGCTCCCCGCTACGCCCGCCTTTCCGAGCTTCATCAGAACCTTACCATCGGGGCCGAACTTGAATACCTGGTTTCCCATCCCGTTGCGCGCCTGCGCGTCGGTCACCCACACGTTGTCGTCGCCATCGATGGCGAGGCCGTGCGGGAACACGAACATGCCTCCTCCGAAGCTCGTGAGCAGCTTCCCGCTCTCATCGAATTCGAGGATCGGATCGACCGTCTTACCCACGCAATTGCCCGCGCCGCATCGCTCGAAGACCCAGATATGGCCCTTGGAATCGATGTCGATCGCGTTGGTGGATCCCATCGCGCGGCCATCGGGGAGCTGGAACCAATGCTCCACCAGCCGGTACGGATCCGGTTGCGCGTTAGCGGAGATCGCCGCGGCAAGAATGCTCAGCAGAAGACCCGTTCGTCGATGATCCATGCGTGCTCCGGATTTTACGCTTTTTCAAAAGTTCACGCGCTCTCCAGCGCCTGTTCGGAGGCGATGCGCGAAGCCGCGCGCCCGGCGAGAATCGGCAAAGGCAGCGCCAGCAGCATCACGAACCCGATCACGAAGATCGCCGACTCGTAAGTTCCCGTGGTTTCCCGCACGCGAGCGATCAACATCGGCGACGGAATCGCGGCCACCACCCAGGTCGCGCAGGTGATCCATCCGAAAATGCCGCCCATGTAGCGCGATCCGAAGAAATCGGCCGTAAACGACGGCAGCACCGCAAATCCTCCTCCATAACACAACGCGATGGTGCAGACGGCCACCTCGAACGGAACTGCGTCATGTAAGCGCGGCAGAGTGAAAAATACCAGCACCTGGATCGCGTACAGTGCGAAAAATACCTGCGCGCGGCCGACCATATCCGAGATCCACGACCACCCCACGCGGCCGAGCGCATTGAAAATCGAGATCACGCCGACCAGCGCCGAAGCCTCGATCACCGTCATCCCGGCCTGTTGCTGCGCGAGCGGCGACGCTTGGCTGATGATCATGATTCCGGCCGAGGTGTTCAGCACCAGAATCAGCCAGAGCAGCCAGAATCGCCAGCTCCGGATCGCCTGGCCTACGGTGTAGTCTACCTTGCTCGCCGATTTTGCGACGCTCGAGCGCGGCTCCCAGCCTTCCGGGCACCAGCGCGGCGGCGGATTGACGTGGAATTGAGCGGCGGCCACGATCACCACCAGGTAGGCGATGCCGAAAATGGCGAAGGTCGCCGAGACTCCGGAGCGAATGATCAATCGCGCGGCGATCGGGCTCATCACCACGGCGCCGGCTCCGTAACCCATCACCGTTGCCCCGATCATCAGGCCGCGCCGGTCCGGAAACCACTTGGCCACTGCCGCCACCGGGCAGATATACGCCATTCCGATCCCGAGGCCGCCAAGCAGACCATAGCCCAGATACAATCCGGCGAGCGAATGTTGCGAGACGGCAACAGCGCACAGCAGAAATCCTAAGCCATAGATAATGCCTGCGAAGGAGGCGACCACGCGCGGCCCGACGCGGTCCTGCCACAATCCTCCCACCAGCGCGCCGATGCCGATAAAGGCCAGCGCAATGGTATAGGTCGCCGAGACTTGCACCAGCGACCATGGCTCGCTCGAAATCAGGGGTTTGACGAAAACGCTCCAACTGTAAATCGCTCCGCAGCAGACCTGAATGGCGATGGCTGCGGCTGCGATAATCCAGCGGTTGGGAAGCTTATGAGGCATGCGACTATCGCTGTTACATTATCACGAAATCCCCAGTCGCACCTGCTCCGGGAGGAATTTTTTCCGGGATCTCAACAACATCGCACTTTCGCCGGCAGCTCGATTCCCCGAACGTCGTCTACCGTGAAGCCATAAGAGATTGGCGCGATCGTCGGCGTCCAATCCACTTACCGCAGCGCCAGTCCTAGGAAACTGCGTTGCGCCGTCAAACGGCGACGCGTACCGCGTGTGATACAGCGGTGGGAGGTACCTCCAACTTAATGAAAGGGAGCTAGTTAAAGGAAGCTCAAGGCTAACGGGTTGAAGGCCCGGTGGTTTAAGGCAAATTCGGCGGCGGCGCGCGCCCCTTGGTCGCCTGCTCGAACGCATAGCCCAATTCCAACAGTTTCGGCTCGCTACACGACATCCCTGTGAAGGCGACGCCAAAAGGCTGCGGCTTTGCGTTGAATCCCGCCGGAAACGGCGGCGCCGGAGCATTCGGAACCATCGCGAACGGGACGATCACGGTCGGGTAACCGGGCCTCGCCGCGATCGAAGCGCCGCTCGCGCCCGGAAACAAAATCGCGTCGAGACGATTTTCCTTCATGGCCTCGTCGATGCCGTGCGTCGCGGCCAGATCCAGATCCTTGGCCCGATCGTGCTCGTAGCGCGCGCGATCGGCCTCCAGGTCCATTTCATCGGAAATATCGAGCTGCGACTGGCCGAAGCGAATCGCGCCGCCATGGATGTGCGTGATGTTAAACTCGCGAAGCTCGGTGAGCGTTTTGACCGGCGCGGAAGGTCCCAGCGTCTTCAGAAACGCGTTGAAGTCGCGCTTCATGCCGTACTTCAAGACGTCGGAGCAATCCGCATCCTTGCCCTTCACATTGTTGAGTCCCGAGCATTGGCCAAACGCAGTGAAATTATGATCCGGATCTTTATTCACGATGCTGGGGATGTTGGCGGGGTCGACGATCACGGCGCCCTGCTGCTTCAGGATCGCGATCGCTTCGGTCATCGCGCGAGCCTGTTCGGGGTTGAGGCCGCCGCCTCCGCGTCCGCCGCCTCCGCCGCGACCCGCGGGTTGCTCCGCGCGCCGGACCGGCGTCATGCGGTCATAAAAAAACGCCCGCGGAATGCCGATGCGCGCGCCCTTCAATCCGTCGGCTTTGAGAAACTGCGTGTAATCGCGGCCGGGCGGCGGCGTGCATTTCCCGGTCGCGGGATCGTTCGGATCGGGCGACGCGCCTTCGAGCGCGCCGAACATGATCGCGACGTCGGTAACGGTCTTGGCCATCGGACCGGCAGTGTCCTGATCGGCGGTGATGGGGATCACGCCATAGCGGCTGATGCGGCCGATGGTCGGCTTGATCCCGGCAAGCATGTTCTGATTCGACGGGCTCAAAATAGAGCCCGAAGTTTCGCTGCCGATATTGCCCGCCCAGAAACTCGCCGTGGTGCCGGCGCCCGAACTCGATCCGCCGGTTTGCAAGGCGGGCCGTCCGTCGTCGCTCGCGGCGCGCGGATCGGGCCGCGGATCGTACGGGTTGTATGCGAATCCTCTTACCGCGTTATAATTGCCGGGCATCGGCGTCGGCGCGCCAGCCACCCAGTTGGCCAGTTCCGACAGCGTCGTTTTGGCGATGATGATGGCCCCTGCGTCGCGCAAATTCCTGACCAGCGTCGCATCGTACGGGGGCAGGAAACCCTGAAACGCGAGCGCGCCGCCGGTGGTGACAATGTCGCTGGTCAGAATGTTGTCCTTCAGGGCGATCGGAATGCCGTGCAGCGGGCCGCGCACTCTCTGTGCCGCTCGCTCCTGGTCGCGCTCATCGGCTTCCTGAAGCACGTGTGGATTCACGGTGATGATTGCGTGCAGCTTGCTTTCATACATCGCAATCCGCGCGAGATAGAGCATCACGAGTTCGTGCGAGGTGATCTTTTTCTGCTCGAGCGCGGTCCGCAGCTCGGGGATGGTGGCCTCCACTACGTTGAACGGCCGTTTGGATTGTCCGAACACAAGCGTGGTTCCGATGAAGAGCGTGAGAAGGCGCCGTTTCATGGGAATCATCGTAACATTCAAAACACGCAGCCAAAACACGCGAGGGGCGAGTGACGACGCCGCGCGGGAGCATTATGCTATAAGGCATGCGACCATCGACGATCACGAAACGGCTGTTTACGAGCATTGGAGCCTTCGCAACGCTGGCGACGCTCCTGGGTTTCGCGCCGGGAATTTCGGCGCAGCAGCGCAACGCTCCCGATCCGCAACTGGTCCGATCGCGAGAGGCTAAGGAGAAGGAGCTGGAATCCATCGCCATCATCGATCGCAAGGTGATGGTGACGATGCGCGACGGCAAGAAGATGGCGGCCGATATTTACCGGCCCAAGGATACATCGAAAAAATATCCCATCATTTTCGTGCGCACGCCCTACAACTTCAATTTCTGGGACGTGAGGAATGGGATCCCCGCCGACATGTCGGCCCAGGTGGACGCGGTCAAGCGCGGCTACGCTTACGTGGAGATCAATGAGCGAGGGCACTTCTTTTCCGAAGGCAATTACGACATTCTGGGGCCGCCGCTTACCGATGGCGATGACGAGATCAACTGGATGTCGTCGCAGGTGTGGTCCAACGGAAAGGTCGGGACCATCGGCTGTTCTTCGACCGCCGAGTGGCAACTGGGGGTCGCGGCGGGCGGGAATCCGCATTTCGCGGCGATGATCCCGCAAGGATTCGGCGCCGGCGTCGGGCGCGTGGGTCCTTATTACGAGCAAGGCAACTGGTATCGCGGCGGCGCGGTGCAGATGCTGTTCATCGCGTGGCTGTACGGCGAACAGAATACGGTGCGGCCGATGTTTTCTCCGAATGCGTCGCAGGAGGATCTGATTCGCGCATCGAGAGAGTTCGATCTGGCGCAACAGCTTCCGCCGGTCGACTGGTCGAAGGCTCTGCAACACCTGCCGGAGCAGGACATCATCCAAGCCGTCGGCGGCCCGCACGGAATTTTCGCGGATCGAGAAGAGGTTTCGACCGGCGGCGCGATGATCAAACGGACGCCGAACGATCCCGCCTGGTATCGCGGCGGATTGTGG